>NZ_JASJGN010000289.1:0-33147 GCF_033791525.1 Desulfosarcina sp. | reverse complement strand
CGATTCACCTTTCTCGAAGAAGGTCGATTGGTAACGATCACGGTTGGGTACCATCGATGGTTGTATTCAAAAGGTGAAACCCATTGGGTTTGCCGATCTCACCCCATCTTCGGCGTTAGCTATCGCCGCGCATAGTCCACTATAGCGCGACGACATCTGCCTTGAATCTGCGGCAAGCTCGACAATCGCTCAGTTTGGGTGTAAATGAAGAGTTCAAACTGTCACCCTTGGCTGTTTCTTGTATTGGACAACGGCCAGGGACGTTACACCCACTCATTCAATTCGTAGAATCAACTAAAGATAAATGTTGCGGATCCACATCGGCAGTATCACCGAAAAGGGATTGAATCTGGAGGAGCGGGAGGATTCAGCCGCATTGCCCCTGCTAGGTGCCGTTACCGGCGACGAGGGCATAGATTTTACCCGGCCGATTCAGGTGCGTATTCATGCAACCCTCACCGGCCAAACGGTTCTGATCCACGGCACGGCTGAATCCGAAGTCCGCATCCCGTGCAGCCGATGTTTAGAACCATTTGATATGAAAATGGAAACCGGCTTTTCAGGCACTGCCGTGCCGGAAGTTCCATCCATGATCGATCCAGCCGCCGTGGATGACATCGAACTTTTTGCAGATGATATGGACGTGATCCTCTACAGCGGGGACAGCATTGATCTTCGAGACGAAATTGCCCAGCAGATCCTAATGGCCCTGCCTTTTAAACCCCTGTGCCGGGATGCGTGCAAGGGATTGTGCAACCGCTGCGGTGTGAATCTCAACAAAACCGCCTGCCAGTGCCGACCCCAGGATGAAAACGGTCCCTTTGCAGTGCTCAAGACGCGCGCATTTCCCAAGAAATAGGAATAAAACGACATGTCCTTGCAACTTATAGCCAGGGATCTTTATCGTTTTCAACAGGAGGTGGACCGGCTGGAAAAAGAACTGGCTGATTCGCTGCCTGCCAGACACGATGCCTGAAGCTGAAACTCGCCCAGGCGAAATCAGAACGGGATCAAATGAGGCGCATGCTGAACGGTCGATTGGACCGGTGATTATAGGGTAATCGATAAAAGGATCGTCAGCGTCTGCTGCTGTCGGCGATGATGGTTGACAACAACCCGCCAAAGCCGGTATATGCGACTATCTGTCCCAACCGCATCAGCTGCTACCCATTTACACAAACTTATAAATTTTTAATTGGTTATGTCGAATTACATCAACCATACAATTACCCTTCACTCGTTCAGGAG
Source organism: Desulfosarcina sp. (assembly GCF_033791525.1). Classification (GTDB taxonomy): domain Bacteria; phylum Desulfobacterota; class Desulfobacteria; order Desulfobacterales; family Desulfosarcinaceae; genus Desulfosarcina. The sequence continues at coordinate 31,899 of NZ_JASJGN010000289.1, read as the reverse complement.
CGCCCATGGACTTTAAGCGTCACATCGAAACCGCCTGGAATCTGACCCTTGGCAATGTTGTCTCACTGATTCTCATGACCCTGGTGATGGTGGCGGTGAGTTCCCTAACCCTGGGTATTCTGGCCCCGGTAACCATGGCTGGTTACACCCAGAGCCTGCTCCAGTTGATGCGCAACGGCCGGGAACCCAAAGTCCAGGACCTTTTCTCCCACATGAATCTGTTTCTTCCGCTGTTGGGATTCGGTATCGCGGTGTTCGTGGCCACCGCCATCGGTTTCATGCTGCTCTTTCTGCCCGGCATTATCGTGGTTGTGGCAGTCACCTTCTGCTGCATCTACATGATGCCGCTGATGACCGACAAGAACATGGGCATCGTCGATGCGGTAAAGGAAAGCTACGCCATGGGCAAAAGCGGTGAACTGGTCGATCACGTGGTTGTGGTGATCATCTTCATGGCCATTTCCATGATCGGCGGGACCGTCTTTATTGGCGTGCTGTTCACCCAACCGCTGGCAACCCTTTTTCTGCTCTCCACCTACGAGGAAAAAATCAGCACCACGCCGCCTCCGGCACCTCGGCAACCCTAAGCGCCTGCAGTCCAAACAGAAACAGGCGGCACTGGCTCACACGCCGACACCGCCTGTTGTTTACGCGCTTTTCAATTCAGTTTTTGGATTTGTGCTTCAACAATTTCTCATAGGCCGCAGCGAGCTTGACAAAGGTATCCGGATCACCGCCTTTGTCAGGGTGATGCCTCAAGGCCAGTTTACGGTACTGACGGGTCAGCGCGCGGCAGTCCATTTTTTTCATCGCATCTACAGTCACACCTAACAACCTGGCGGATTCAGATAGGCTGACCTGGACACTTTCCGGCGGCCGATGGGTTCGATGGCGATTCATGAAATCCTGCAAATAATCCCGCAACGGATCACCGGAGGGAAAGCAGCTGTCGAAATACATGACCGCGTAGCGCACCAGATGTGGTCGAAGGCCTGATTCTTCGTCGCTGCCCTCCCAGAACGAGACATCCCGGCTGAGTCGACACAGGGATTGGACGAAAAAACGGTCCATACGGTCCTGATCCAGACATTCGGGGTGGCTGCGCGCAAAATTTTCGCTGAAGAATTGCTGCAGGTCAAAAATATGATAGGTATAGCGGGCCAGTTCCCCTGGCTTTAGGATACGCTCCGCCTCAATAAAATCGTATTCGATCTCATCGCGGGATTTGTGGGCAAGGTTTGCGTAAAAGCGGTCCGGGGTGCAACCCACATCCCTGAGGTCCACACGTCCCAGCTTGAGGTAATGCAGGCGGTACCGGTCAAACAGATGAATGGAGTCTGCCGGGGCACACGTATCGGACGGTGAACTGGAGCGCGTTTTTCGATCGAACCCATCGATCACCCGTCGGATGTGCGGCCGTAGAAAAGGCATGAAAACCGGCTCCAAGTCATCCTGTGAGACTGAAAAGCCCTGATCGGAGATGGCGTCTTCCACATTCGTATCGATGTAAAAGCCATTTCCACCGGGATAGACGATAAAGCACGACGGGTCGTCACCCAGATCGAACAGATCACGACTCCGATAGCAGTGGCCATCGGCATAAGATTGTCGGATCATGTACCTGCAACCATTATTTTTATCGGACAATCGGGCAAGATACATTATGCTGCGCTCCCTTCCAGGCCGATTGGTCATTAGGAAAAAGATAACCGTTCTCCACAGAAAAACAACTGTTTTTGGATTCCCAATAACAACAACGATTGCAGTGGTTTTTTAGTGGGTACGAATTGAAGGGCCTTTCAAATACGTTACCCGCGTATAGATTCTCCACCGGTTGGTCTGCGGTTGACCGAATCCCGGTAAACAGATATAGGCTCAATCGCTTAGGTCACCTCTTTTTATTTAAAGCACGCTTTCCTGACAATAATGGACCCTCATGCAACCCATCGCTGATCCGACACCAATCAATACACCGCTGTCGAACGACCGTGTCAACCTGCAGGGTGTCATCGCCGTTTCCATCGCCCACTTCATCAATGACGTCTATTCCAGCTTTCTGGCTCCGCTGCTGCCGCTGCTCATTGAAAAGCTGTCCATGACCCTGACCCAAGCCGGTCTGCTCTCAACGGTGATGCAGTTGCCCGCGTTGATCAACCCGTGGATCGGTTCCCTGGCGGATCGTGTCAGCGTCCGTTGGTTTCTCATTCTGGCGCCGGCGTTGACCGCCGTCCCCATGAGCCTGATCGGCATGGCACCCACCTATGGCATGCTACTCGTTCTGATGCTGTTTGCCGGCATCAGCGTATCCGTGTTTCATGTGCCGGCACCGGTGGTGGTGGCCCGCATGTCCGGAGACCGAAAAGGCATGGGTATGTCTTTATTCATGGTCGGTGGGGAAGCGGCCCGTGCGGTTGGCCCGATGGTGGCGGTGGGTCTCGTTGCCCTGATGGGATTGGATGGCTTCTATCCGGTGATGGTGGTCAGTTTCGTCTGCTCGGCGCTGCTATTCGTGGCGACCCGAGACCTTCCGGTGACCCGAACCGCCGCCGCACCGGTGCCGCTGATGCAAACCTGGCGTGGCATGCGCCATATCCTGATCCCGATTACCGGCATCCTCGTGGCCAGAGGCTTTATGCACGGCTGCATGGCCTCGTTTCTCCCGACCTTTATCGCCATGAACACGGGGAATCTGTGGTTGGCCGGTGCCGGATTGACCATCTTTGAAATCGCCGGCGTTGCAGGAGTCATGGTGGCCGGCACCCTGAGCGATCGATTTGGCCGCCGACGCTTGCTGACCCTTTCGCTGCTGGGCGCGCCGATATCCCTGCTGGGGTTTGTCTGGGTGGATGGATGGCTGGCTTATGCCATGCTGGTGCTCACCGGTTTCACCCTGTTGTCCACCACCCCGGTGATGCTGGCATTGGTGCAGGAAAACGCCGTGGATAGCCCTTCAGCCGCCAATGGACTGTTTATGATGATCTCTTTTCTGGCCCGCTCGGCGGTGGTGGTGATCGTCGGCATGACCGGGGATCTGATCGGATTAAAAACCACCTATATCATTTTTGCCTTGGTTGGATTCATCGGCCTGCCCTTTGTCTCCCAATTACCCGCCGACCGCCAAATGAAAGCCGTTTAGCAGCAGCCGTTGCCGTTTGACAGCCAACCCCTCCGAAACTATAATTGAAAAGAAGAAGCGGTTGCTGGGACGGTCGCATGGCCAAAGGCGCCATTCATGGCCGTTATTTTGGTTAAGAAAAAAAGGCATTAATTTTTTGGTAAATGCGCCGCTGAAGTCCCACGGTACGGCTGTTTTCTTTACCAATCAGGGCGGGCAGACGGACAGAACCGGACAGGCCACCCCCCGGATAACCCGGTCGGTCGTCGACCCCAAAAGCATCGTCTCGACCAGTGAATGGCCGCGAACACCAAGTACGATGAGGTCAATCCGGTGGATCCCGGCGTATTTTTTCAGGGCCTGAAACGGTTTGCCTGCCTCGCAGGCGATCTCAACCTTGCACCAGTTATGGGCGTCTGCCGGTACCAGGTCCTCCAGGCGCTGCCGGCAACCGGTGGTCAACTCGTTGATCGCCTCTGTTTTTACGGTTTCCGGTAACATGGCGTCACGGTAGACAAAAGGTTCCACCACATGCACCAGATGGATCACGGCTTGAAACTCCTGGGCCAGGCTGAACCCGTATTCCACCGCCCTCCCAGAGTCTGCTGAAAAATCGCACCCCACCATGATCTGTTTGAAGCCGAATCCTTTGAACTGCTTTTCCATCCTGCTCGCTTTTTCAGGCGGAGTAACTACCAGTAACGGACAGGAAATCGTCCGCAACAGCCTTTCGGTCACCGAACCGAGGAACAGCCGCTTAAGCCCGGTGCGCCCATGCGTGGACACGATGGCCAGGTCCGCTTGTTTTTCAGCAGCCAGACCGCACAGTGTGCTGGAGACAGGACCGGTTTCCACCACGGCTTCCCAATTCAATGCACTGTCCTTCACCAGGCCTTTTATCTGATCCATGGCACCGGTCCTCATTTCCTCGATCTGATCCTCCGGATATACAAAAGCCGCCCCATGCATGGTAACCAGGGGCAGATCGATCACATGACAGATGAAAAGCGTTGATCCGAACTCCTTGGCCATGCCGATGGCTTGAATGACGGCTGCATTGGAAAATTCTGAAAGGTCTGTGGCGCAGAGGATGCGCTGAATCTGGATTTTCATGGTTCACCTCCTTGTTTTTCGTTTAAGCAACCTCCACGAATCCTCGAAGCCTTTAAATCCGACGGATCACGTTTAGCGATAATCCCCGGGCAGATGATTTTCTCGAAGCGGTAATCGGGTCTTTGAGATTAGATCGCACTCTCGAATACGTTAGACCGGTCGCAACCGGTTTTTTTTAGTCGTACGCTACCGTAAGACATACAAGGGATTGGCGCAGCGTGGCTTAAACGGGCTATCCGATTCAGCTGGACAATTGGCGGCATCAGGCATATTGAAAATCGTGGTGCCGCATCATCTGTACCGGTGTCGCGGCACGGTCAATGAGGGCGTCTAATATAAACACAATATCCGTAGCGTGTGCCGCTGTCAAAACAAATTCCCTCACCCACCCATGGTGATCGCCTACAGCATCTGTATAACCGACATCTGACTGCCGATGTATCGCTGCCCCAAATCAGTTGACTGACCGTCTATTGATTATTGCGTTATATCCACGAAGCGGGTATGTATCCATGTTTTTGACAACTGACTGAAAACAATACCTTCAATATGGTTATTTTCGGGGTCCGCCTCGGAACCATGGTAAGAAATCGTATTCGTTCCTGATATGGATAAACACCCCCTCATTGCCGTCGTCGGGATGGATGGCATCTTTCCCGGCGCCCCAAACCTGGATATTTTCTGGCAAAACATCGTCAACGGCATCGATCAGTCGTCACCGGTTCCGGAAGGCCGTTGGATCGCCCCATCCCAGGATCGGCTCAGCACCACCCGGGTGCCGGATCGTCCATACTCCCGCCACGCCTGTTTGATCACTGATTTCACCTTCGATCCCTATGCCTTTGCGCTGGATCCGGATCTGACCCGAGGGCTAGACCCGGTCCACCAGCTTACGCTTACTGCCGGAAAACGGGCCATCCAAAATTGTGAAATCGTCCCGGTTGACCGCCGCCGCGTCGACACCATTCTGGCAGCCATTGCCCTTCCCACGGACAGCGCCTCCAGCTTTTCGCGGAAAATCCTGGGCAAGGCCATCGAAAACCGCCTGTTTCCCCATACGTCGACCTCCCCGACAACCCCGACCCGTGTCGAGGCCATGTCCAGTCGGGTGGACGGCCTGCCTGCGGCGCTTCTGGCTGCGGAAATGGGATTCGGCGGCGACAGTTTCACCCTGGATGCCGCCTGCGCGTCCTCTATCTATGCGGTCAAACTTGCCTGCAATGCACTGGCGGCACATCGGGCGGACATGGTCGTGACCGGCGGGGTCTCACGACCCGAATGCCTCTATACCCAGACCGGCTTCAGCCAGCTCCAGGCCCTGTCAGCGTCGGGCCGCTGCGCACCCTTTGACAGGCAGGCAGACGGCCTGGTGGTGGGCGAAGGCGTGGGTATTCTGGTGTTGAAGCGTCTGGCCGACGCCATCGAACACGGCGATACCATCCACGGCGTGATTCACGGTGTCGGGCTGTCCAACGATATGCGCGGCAACCTGTTGGCCCCTGAAAGCCGCGGTCAGGTCCGCGCCATGGAACAGGCATATCGGTCGGCCGGCTGGCAGCCATCTGACGTGGATCACATCGAATGCCACGGCACCGGCACCCGTGCCGGCGACGCCACGGAACTCCAGAGTCTGGTTCAACTCTGGAAAGCCGCATCCCCAGACGCGGGTACCTGCGCCATCGGATCGGTGAAATCCATGATCGGCCACCTGCTGACCGCCGCCGGTGCGGCCGGCATGATCAAAACCCTGCTGGCCATCAAACACCAGACCCTGCCGCCGTCGATCAATTTTGAGCAGGCCCCCGAAAACAGCCCGCTAAAGGGCAGTCCATTCAGCGTGCAAACCAAAGCCATACCCTGGAACACCCGTGCGGCAGAGACTCCCAGGCGGGCTGCGGTCAGCGCTTTCGGCTTCGGCGGCATCAACGCCCATATCCTGTTTGAAGAGTGGCCGACGCATTCATCTGTGGATCGATCCATCGCTTTCCAACGACTATCCGTCCACGAAAAACCTGCTGTAGAGGCCCCTGCCCCGGTGGCCATCGTGGGCATGGATGTGACGCTGGGATCCCTGAACAATCTGGAATCATATAAAAAAGCCGTATTCCAAGGTCACAGTGCCCTTGTTGCTCGGCCCCATGGCCGCTGGAAAGGGGCCGATGCGGCGGTAATCGGCGCCCTGGGCGGTCTCGATCCCAAAGGGGCCTATGTCGACAGCGTTTCCGTGGGTATCGGCGAGTTCCAGATTCCGCCCAACGAAATCGATGACATCCTCCCCCAGCAGTTGCTGTCCCTCAAAGTGGGTACCGGCGCCCTTATTGATGCCGGTTTGCCCCAGCGTGACTCCCGTGAACGCATGGGTGTCGTGTTCGGGCTCGGATTCGATTTCGAAGCGACCAACTTTCATCTTCGCTGGCAGCTTTTCACGGCGGTCAAACGCTGGAACGCATTGCATGGCCTGAACCTGGACGACCGGACCATGAACCAATGGTTGGAAAGCCTGCGGGACCAGTGCGGTCCGCCCCTCACCCCGCCGCGGGTCATGGGGGCTTTAGGAGGTATCGTCGCCAGCCGCATGGCCCGTGAATTTCGCTTCGGCGGACCCAGTTTCGTGGTCTCCGCCGATGCCGCCTCCGGGATCAAAGCGCTGCAGGTTGCCGTCGACCTGCTGCAGGAGAAGGCAGCCGACGCCATGCTGGTGGGGGCGGTGGACTTGGCCGCTGAAGGGCGCAGCGTGATTCGTATGAACCATTTCTTGCCCCTTTCACCTACCAACACGATCCACCCCTTCGATGCTGCTGCCGACGGTACGCTGCCCGGCGACGGTGCAGTGGCACTGGTGCTCAAGCCACTGACTCAGGCGCGGATCGACGGCGATCGCGTTTATGCCGTCATCCGCGGTATCGGCAGCGCCGGCGGTGAGGATCCGGCAACGGGCCGTGTCAGCGAATCGACTTACTGTCGCTCACTGTCCGGGTGCTTTGGCCGTACCGATGTTTCTGTCGCTTCGGTGTCATATGTGGAAGCCCACGGTGCCGGTACGCCGGATCAGGATCGCATGGAGATCGCCGCCCTGGCCGACTTTTTTCACGAACCCGGAAACACCGGCCTATCAACCGCCATCGCGCTTGGATCCGCCAAGCCCATTATCGGGTTTACCGGCGCTGCCGACAGCCTGGCATCCCTGGCTAAAACCGCCCTGTGCCTTCATCATCGTGTTCTCCCACCCCTTGCCGGTTTTACACGACAGCCCGAATCATTGGACGGATTGGCGGAAAGGACGCGTCCCTTTCACATGCCGGATCGGGCACAACCGTGGTATCAGGATCGGGAACGCGGTGCCCGAACTGCCTGCTGCGCATCGATCACCATGGACGGCAATTGCAGCCACGTGCTGATTCAGGAGGATGAAAACAGCGCATCTACGGTCGAAGGTATCGGTCCGACCCCGGCCATCGACACCCGTGCCGGCCTATTCGTGGTCAGCGGGAACACAACGCCGGAATTGATTGAAGGCCTTGCGGGACTGGAAGATTTCTTATCACGCACCCCCGATCTGGAGCCGGTGGAACCGGCCGCCGGAAGATGGATGCAATCGCGCCCGCAGCGGTCCGATCATCGCCTGGCCGTCGCCCTGATCCTGAAACCGGGCGATAAATTTAATGCGGTGCTCAACGACGCCCGTCAGGCCATTGCCTCCGGTGGATCCGATCTGCATTCCCGACAGGTGTTTTTCAGCAGTCGTCCCATCGGACCCGGTACACGGATTGCCATGGTCTACCCGGGTTCGGGCAACCATTACCTGGGCATGGGACGCGATCTGGCCCTGCGGTTTCCAGGCATCGTCAACGGGATGGACCGTGAGACCGCACAATTGAAAACCCAATTCCGACCCTGGAACCTCATGCCCTGGCGACGCGCCTGGCAACCCGGATGGGAGGCGGAAGCCATCTCCCGGCTCAAGGCCGACCCCCTGAACATGATTTTCGGGCAGGTGGTTTTCGGTGATCTCATGACCCGCGTCCTTGACCGGTTTTCCATTCGAGCGGACGCCGTCATCGGTTACAGCCTGGGGGAATCGTCGGCCCTGTTCGCCCAGGGCGTATGGTCGGACCGGGGTGACATGCTGGCGCGCATGCTGACCACCGACCTGTTCACCACCCAGCTTGCCGGCCCATGCCTGGCACTTCGTCAGGCATGGCAGATTCCGGAGGACCAGGCCGTGGCTTGGCGGGTGGCGGTGGTCAACCGGCCGGTAGAATCGGTGCAGGAAACCCTATCGGACATGCCCCGGGTGCGACTGCTCATCGTCAATTCACCCCATGAATGCGTCATCGGCGGGTTGGAACAGGCGGTGGAACAGGCCATCGCTGTCATGGGTTGCCAGGCCGTCTACCTGGACGGCGTGGTCACTGTTCACTGTGACGCGGCCAGCCCCGTGGCCGACGCCTACCGACGGCTGCATGTTTTTCCGACCACTGTTAAACCAGGTCTTGATGTGTACAGCTGCAGCTGGGCCTCCCCCTACGAGGTCACTTCGAAGGGGACTGCTGATTCCATTTTAAAACAAGCAGTTGAAGGCTTTGACTTCACCCGGACGATTAAGCGTGCCACCGCCGATGGAGTCAGGGTGTTCATCGAGGTGGGGCCGCGGGCGTCGTGCACCCGCATGATCGATCAGATATTGGATGAACAGCCCCATTTAGCCGTTGCCGCCAACCAGGGCAACGAAGATGAAATCACCTCGCTATTGCGATGCCTGGCCCGGTTGGTCACCGAGCGGGTGCCCGTGAATCTGAGTGCACTGTATGAGGGCCTTGAACCCGCCACGCCATCGGGGCCAATCCGTGCAGGAAAAATCGTACCGGTCACCGTGGGCGGTCACCTGCTCTGCCCCCAATTGCCTGAAATGCCGGCGGATGATCCACCGATCGAATCGTTGCGACCGGCAGAGATCGCGTCCAAAGTTCCGCCGGTGTTGTCCGACGGGTTTGAATCCGCCGAGGATACGCCGGCGCCAGCTGAAAACGGTTCAACATCCGATACACCCTGGGCGCAATTACTTGAGGCGGCTCACCGAAACATGGAAACCACGGCCAGCGCGCACCAGCAATTTCTCGACTTCTCTCAGGAATTGACCCGAAGCGTTGCCGAAACTGTCGACCTGCAAACCCGCCTGCTGGGGTTGGGCGCCCGCTTGGCGGATAAACCTCCCGATCAGCCAAAGACGGCGCCTGCCCCTTCGCGGGTGGCGGCATCGCCAAGCCCCCCTGCATTTAATCGGGAAATGTGCATGGCTTTCGCCGTCGGCAACGTGGGGCGAGTCCTGGGACCGGCCTTTGACGTAGTGGACACCCACCGCGTAAGGGTACGCCTGCCTGACGAGCCGTTGATGCTGGTGGACCGCATCGTCTCCGTGCAGGGGAAAATGCTCTCTATGGAATCGGGCCGGGTGGTCACCGAGCATGACGTCCTGCCCGATGCCTGGTACCTGGATGGTGATCGCGCACCGGTATGCATCAGCGTGGAGGCCGGTCAGGCAGACCTGTTCCTGAGTTCGTACCTGGGCATCGACCACCAGGTGAAGGGTGAGCGGGCCTACCGCCTGCTGGACGCGGTGGTGGTCTTTCACAGGGGGTTACCCCGCCCCGGGGAGACCATCCGCTACGAGATCGCCATCGACCGCTTCGTACGCCAGGGGGAGACCTGGATGTTTTTTTTCCGCTTCGAAGGCTATATCAACGGCGAGCACCTGATCAGCATGCGCGACGGCTGCGCCGGTTTTTTCACCGATGCCGAGGTAGCCAACTCCGGTGGCATCATCCTCACCGAACAGGAGCGAACACCCATACCCGGCAAGCGGCCGGCGGATTGGCAACCGCTAGTAACCGTAAACAAGGAATCCTATTCGGACCATCAGGTGGACGCCCTGCGCCGCGGTGATCTGGCCGCCTGTTTCGGCCGACGGTTTACCGGCATCAACCTGTCCGCCTCCCTGCATTTACCCGGTGGTCGCATGCGGTTGATTCACCGCATCACTGAGCTTGACCCCGAGGGCGGTCGCTATGGTCTGGGCCTGATCCGGGCCGAAGCGGACATCCATCCCGACGACTGGTTCCTCGTCTGCCATTTCGTAGACGACATGGTCATGCCCGGCACCCTCATGTACGAATGCTGCGCCCACACCCTGCGGGTCTTTCTTCAGCGCATGGGATGGGTGACGGACAATCCCGGTGTGTGCTACGAACCGGTAATCGGCAATGCTGCGCGGCTCAAGTGCCGTGGACCGGTCACCCCGGCCACCTGCCATGTGCACTACGAAATACAGATCAGCGAAATCGGATACGGCCCCGAACCTTACGCCATTGCCGACGCCCACATGTCCGCCGACGGTCGTCCCATTGTCTTTTTCAAGGATATGTCCATGAAGATGACCGGGATCGGCCGTGAGGAGATTGAGGCCGTATGGCGTCAACAGAAAATTCGGACAACGATGGTCGACGAATCGACGGTGCCTGCCGCCCCGCTGTATGACCGGGCGTCAATCCTGGCCTTTGCCACGGGCAACCCATCCGAGGCCTTTGGTGAGCCCTACCGCATCTTTGACGAAAACCGAAAAATCGCCCGTCTGCCGGGACCACCCTACTGCTTCATGGACCGGGTGACCCATGTCGAGCCTGCTCCCTGGGAGCTCAAGGCCGACGGATGGGTAACCGCCCAATATGACATCCCCGAGAAGGAGTGGTATTTTGCCGCCGACCGCTCCGGCGTCATGCCCTTTTGCGTGTTGCTGGAAATCGCCCTGCAGCCCTGCGGGTGGCTGGCAGCCTATGCCGGGTCTGCCCTGCGCAGCCAGCGGGACCTGAAGTTTCGTAACCTGGGGGGCAGTGGTGTCCTGCACCGTCAGGTGACGCCGGCCACCGGCACCTTGACCATGCGCTGCCGCATGACCAAAGTCAGTGAGGCGGCGGACATGATCATTGAAAATTTCGATTTTGAAGTTTATGCCGGTGACGAACCGGTCTACGCCGGCGACACCTATTTCGGGTTCTTTTCCGCTGAAGCGCTTGACCAGCAAAGAGGCATGGGGCATACGGATCCCCTGGTCAAGGCCATGTACCCCTATTCCGGCATGACGGACGGTGCCTGCTCCCTGCCCCTGATCCCCCCGCACACGCCGGAATCCGCCGCCGATGTTTCCGTATCTGTGGATAAACTGGCACTGCCCGGCAAGGCACTGATGATGATTGACCGCATCGACGCCCATTTGCCGGAAGGCGGACCATCTGGATTGGGCTACATTCGCGGCATAAAAAAGGTGAACCCGGACGAATGGTTTTTCAAGGCCCATTTCCACCAGGATCCGGTCTGCCCCGGCTCCCTGGGGTTGGAATCCTTTTTACAACTGATCAAAACTGTGACAATGAAACGGTGGCCGCATCTGGCGGCAACCCACCGGTTTCGCATGGTGGAAGGCAGCCGCCACAGCTGGACCTATCGCGGCCAGATCATTCCGAAAAATAAAACCGTTGCCGTGGAAGCCCTGATCATGCATATGCGTGATGGACGCACCCCGGCTATCCGGGCCGACGGCCTGCTCAGTGTCGATGGTCTGCCCATATACAAAATGGAAAATTTTAAACTGGCCCTGGTTCCACCAGCCGGCAACACGTGAACATGACACGTCTTAACCCAACCGTCGATCCGGCCGATTACCAAGATCTCTATCCGTTCCAGTCTCATTTTCTGGACCGCAACGGATTGCGCTATCACTTCGTCGACCAGGGCAAGGGCAACCCGGTGGTCATGGTGCACGGCAACCCCACCTGGTCTTTTTTCTTTCGCCGCATCATCACCGCCCTTGCTTTTGACCATCGTACCATCGCCCCGGATCACATGGGATGCGGCCTGTCGGACAAACCCGATGATGGTGCGTACGACTTCCGGCTGCAAAGCCGGTTGGATGATTTTTCGGCGCTGATGGATTATCTTGACCTGGACCGGGTCACCCTAATGGTCCATGACTGGGGCGGCATGATCGCCATGGCCTGGGCCGTGGCCAATCCGCAGCGGGTGGCCCGTCTGATCATCACCAACACGGCAGGCTTTTTTCCGCCGGGCCGCAAGCGCATCCCCCTGCGGCTGTGGGTGGTCCGCAATCTGAGCGCCCTGGCCACCCCGGCCGTCCTTTATGGAAACCTGTTTGCCAGAGGGGCCATACACATGGCACCGCAAAAACGGTTGACCCCAAAAGTGAAACAAGGGCTGCTGGCACCCTATGCCTGCCCGAAAAACCGGCTGGCCACTTTGCGCTTCGTCCAGGACATCCCCATGGTACCCGGCGATCCGGGATTTTCCATCGTCGAAAGGGTGGACCAGCACCTTGGCACACTGGCCCATATACCCATGCTGATCCTGTGGGGGCGGCACGATTTCGTCTTCGACGTGGACTACTACAACGAGTGGTGCCGACGTTTTCCGAAAGCTGAAAAGCACCTGTTCGACGATGCCGGCCACTACCTGCTGGAGGATGTGCCTGAGCGGGTCATCGGATTGGTTAAGGATTTTCTGGATCGGCATCCCATAGGAGGGGATTGATCAGTATCTTCATCCTGAACTAAATAACAATATCCAAAAGACAAATGACAAATAAATCACAATACCTAAACTCGAAATTCCAAACTTGACGATGAGATCGCTACACTCCGCCTGTTTATAAATTGGCAGAATACATTATTCAAAATTCGATGTTGGACGTTCGATGTTCATAACTGTTTTGCTTTACGAGTGTAGGTGATCTTATGTGAGATTTGGATAAGGAATTAAGATTTTCGAATGGAATTAATGCCAGAAAAACTTAGCCACACCATCGTCAACGTGGCCGCCCGCCTGCGCACCATGGCCCGTCTTCAGCCCTACAAGCGGGCGGTGGTCTGTCCCTGCGGCAGGGACAGCCAAGGCCGGGTGGCCTACACCCACCTTACCTTCCGTCAACTGGATATCGAATCGGATTGCCTGGCCCAGGGCCTTGACGATATGGGTATCAGTCGAGGTGTGCGCACCATCCTCATGGTCAAGCCGAGCCTGGACTTCTTCGCCCTCGTCTTTGCCCTGTTCAAGGTAGGGGCCGTGCCCGTTGTGGTGGACCCGGGTATGGGCGTCTCACGGATGTTGAACTGCCTGAAGGAAAGTCAAGCCCAGGCACTGATCGGCATTCCCCCGGCCCACGTGCTGCGCACCCTGGCCCCGGGGTATTTCAAAAGCGTCAAGACCTTCATTACCGTGGGTAGCCGCTGGTTCTGGGGCGGACTCACCCTGGGCCAGGTGCGCAACAGACTTTGGCAACCATACCGCATGGCTGACACCCGGGCCGATGAAATCGCCGCCATCCTCTTTACCACCGGCAGCACCGGTCCGGCCAAGGGCGTCTTTTACACCCACGGGGTCTTCGATGCCCAGGTGCGCAGCATCCGCACCCAGTTCGGCATCACTCCGGACGAAATCGATCTGCCCACGTTCCCGCTTTTCGCCCTGTTCGACCCGGCATTGGGAATGACGGCCATTATCCCGGACATGGACCCCACCAAACCGGCCCATGTCAACCCGGAACGAATCATTGAAGCCATCGTCAACCAGGGCGTCACCACTATGTTCGCTTCCCCTGCCCTGCTCGATCGCGTGGGCCGCTACGGCAAGGAAAAAGGAATCAAACTGCCCACTTTGAAACGGGTGATTTCCGCGGGCGCACCGGCCGCGCCGGCCAATATCGAACAGTTTTCCGCCATGCTCACCGAGGGCGCACAGGTCCATACCGGGTATGGGGCCACGGAGGCCATGCCGGTAAGCGCTTTCGGCAGCGACGAGATCTTGGGCGAAACCCGCAAGCTCAGCGAGCAGGGCTACGGCATGTGCGTGGGGAAACCCATTGCCGGCATCGACGTTCGAATCATCCGCATCTCGGACGGTCTGATTGCCCAATGGACCGACGACCTGGTATTACCGAACGGAGAAATCGGCGAGATCAGCGTTCGCGGAGATCAGGTGACCCGAGGCTATTACGAACGGCCCCGGGACGACGCACTGGCCAAGATCATCGACGGCGACGCCTTCTGGCACCGCATGGGTGACCTGGGATGGATTGACAAAAAAGGCCGCATCTGGTTCTGCGGCCGCAAAAGCCACCGGGTGTCCTGTTCAAAAAAAACCATGTTCACGATTCCCTGCGAGGCCATATTCAACAACCATCCCCGCGTGTTTCGCAGCGCACTGGTTGGGGTGGGCCCCCAGGGGCGGCAGCGGCCGGTGGCCTGTATCGAACTGGTGCCTGGAGACTCCGGCAAGGGTAAAAAAGGCTTGAAAAAAGAACTGCTGGCGCTGGCCAAGGCCAATCCACTCAGTGAAGACATCGAAACGATCCTGTTTCATCGGGGTTTCCCCGTCGATATCCGCCACAATTCCAAAATTTTCAGGGAGCAGCTGGCCGTTTGGGCGGAGAAAAAAGGGTAACGCGTATTCATCATGAAAAGCAGGCAATCATCGGTAATCAGCACGCCGAAAAACATTCTGGTCACCGGCGGTGGAGGGTTTTTGGGCAAAGCCATCGTCCGGAAGCTGCTGGCCAACGGACATCGGGTGGCCAGCTTTTCGCGGGGCACATACCCGGATCTGGACGCGCTAAATGTCCCTCAGCTTTCCGGTGACATCGCCGAGGCCGGTGCCGTCGCCGATGCAGCTCGCGGCCGGGATGCCGTTTTCCACGTGGCGGCCAAAGCCGGGGTGTGGGGCGCGTTCGAGGAATATTATCGACCCAATGTGACCGGCACCCGAAATGTCATAAAGGCCTGCCGATCCAGCCGGGTGCCCATGCTGATATACACCAGCAGCCCCAGCGTGGTGTTTGATGGCGGCAACATGCAAGGGGTGGATGAATCGGCCCCTTACCCGGCCCATTATCATGCGCCCTACCCGCAGACCAAAGCCATGGCCGAGCAGGCCGTGATTGCCGCTGCAGACGATGCACTTAAAACCGTGGCCCTGCGGCCGCATCTGATCTGGGGACCGCAGGACAACCACCTGGTGCCGCGCATCATCGCCCGGGCAGCCAGCCTTCGGCGGGTGGGTGACGGAAACAACCGCGTGGACACGATTTACGTCGATAACGCTGCCCGTGCCCATGTACTGGCCATGCAGGCGCTGGAGAAAAACCCGGCGGTTTCGGGCAACGTCTATTTCATCAGCGACGACCATCCCATCGGCTTGTGGGATATGGTGGACCGCATCCTGGCTGCCGGTGGCAAGCCGGCATTGACCAAAACCCTGTCACCCAAGGCGGCCTATTGGGTCGGTGCGTTGATGGAGTGGACCTATCGCACTTTCGGCATCTCCGGGGAGCCTCGCATGACCCGCTTCGTCGCCCGGGAGTTGGCAACGTCCCACTGGTTCGACATTTCTGCGGCCAAGCGAGACCTGGGATACACGGCCGACATTTCCATCGAGGAAGGGATGAAGCGGCTCAAGGCCTGGCTGACGGAAAGGTCTTCCCTATCAGCTTAAAAAAATGGTAAAGGGAGTGACTTAGTTTGAAACAGAAACCTTTCCTGTACAAGTGAACCAAGGAGTCTGACTGTGGAACTGACGGATCTGTTGCCCCTGGAAAAATGGACCCAGATAGAAAATGAAATTCATAAGCAATCGGGATTGGAGTCCAATGTCTTCAATACCGACGGCATCCGCATCACCGACAATAAAGTATGGGTCAATCGCCTCTGTCCGGCCATCAAAGCCACGGACAAAGGCCAGTCATTCATTTGTGCCGTCGCCCACATGAACCTGGCCAACCAGGCCAAGGATGAAAAGCGGCCGGTGATCGAGGAATGCGACGCCGGGCTGATGAAGATCGTGGTACCTATTTTTTTTGACGGCAACTACATCGGCGCCGTGGGTGCCTGTGGCCTGCTGCCCGCAGGTGGCGAGGTGGATTCCTTCCTGGTAAATAAAATGACGGACCTCGACGAAGCAAACATCGAGGCGTTGTGTGAGGATCTTGCCGTGATCGAAAAGAATTCGGCCGAGGAAGTGGCCCAGTTCATCTGGGAAAAAATCGAAGCGGTCGTATCAGAAGCCTGACCCAGGGAGCCCTCGATAGCCCGGTCCATGGGGAATCGTATCGGGCTGCAGGAGGCAAGCAGACACCATGACATCGATTTTGCTGAATTTTCTTCTCATTTTCGCCATTGCAACGGCATCCCCATCAGCAGCCGCATCCGGTGCCGACAATACAGAAAGCAGCCAGTCAGCCTGGAGCCGATTCTGGCACGGTGTAGCCGACGACTGGAAAAAATTTGGCAAAGACGCAAAGGAATCCGGGGCCGAAGCGGGCCGGACCGTCAAAGATGAGGTCCAGAAAATGCCCGAAAATTTTCGTAAAGGCTTTGAAGAAGCCAAAAAGGATTTTAAAAACGGCACCGGTTCACCGCCAGAGCCCCGTGCTGATAACTGAAAAGAAACCACCACCCCTGCCGGTCAGCATTCCTCCCCTGAAGACCGGTCGATATCCACCATCCGGCCCATTCAACAATCCTGGCCCCGCCTCGCATACCCTGCTCGGTTATCCCTGCTCGACTTGGCACTGAAGACATGGCTTTATGGAATGATATTCTGGTGTTCTTGACAATGGGCGCCAATGCCAATTAGATTGCTCCATGGGGATTATCAGACTGGCCGTATCATCGAAACCATAAACGTTTTTTCAGCATTGATGGATTCGTAAAAAGTCGCATTTCCGATGGATTCGTAAAAAGCCCGAGATCAAGGCTTGCGAATCCTGAGGAATGAGGCGTACTTAAGGTACGCCGCAGTAACGAAGGTTGAAGCGTAACGCAGATATCGGACTTTTTACGACTCCGTCAGCATTGATCGGGAGGTGTTCTGATTCAGATATTGAAATCGACACAGCAGCGAATTCACTGGCCGGTAATACTATGGATATTTTGGTTGGCAGCCGATACGGCAGCGGCTGCTGGTCTGCCAGGCACCGCACCAGCAAACGCCGGCTACACGAACACCGATGTAATCCTGCTGGTGTCGTACATTCTGCTGGCCCTGGTTTTCTCCTTCCTCTGTAGTGTCGCCGAAGCGGTGCTTTTGAGCATAACACCCGCATACATCGCTGGTCTTCACGATAAAAAACCAAAGCTCGCTGCGCTGTTGAAACAATTGAAACAGGACAATGTGGACCAGTCCCTCGCCGCCATCTTGACCTTGAACACCATCGCCCATACGGTGGGGGCTATAGGTTCGGGTTCCAAGGCGACGGTGGTTTTCGGCAGCGCCTGGTTCGGCCTGTTTTCCGCTGTGATGACCCTGATGATCCTGTTCCTTTCCGAAATCATCCCCAAAACTATCGGCGCGGTCTACTGGCGATCACTGGCCGGGCTCACGGCACGGTTTGTCCGCGGATTGATCTGGGTGCTGTATCCGCTGATCTGGTTCTCGGAAATGCTGACCCGCCTGATCGCCCGTGGGAAAACCACCCATGTGTTCAGCCGCGAAGAATTCATCGCCATGGCCGGCATCGGTGAACGTGCCGGGAAAATCGACCCCCATGAATCAAGGATTATCCGGAATCTGTTCCGCTTCGGTTCGTTGACCGCCAGTGACATCATGACGCCGCGGACGGTAATTGCGGGCCTGGCCCAGGACATGAGCGTCACCGACGCCCTGGATGTAAAGCCATCCGTGGCCTTTTCGCGCATGCCCCTCTTCCAAACGGACCTGGACCACATCACCGGTTTCATTCTCAGGGACGATTTGCTGCTCGCCAAGGCACGAAATGGCGGCGACAATAAAATCGAAACGCTGAAGCGGACGATCAAAACGGTTCCCGGCAACCTGTCCCTGACCAACCTGCTCGAATTTTTGCTCGACCAGCGCCAGCAAATCGCCGTGGTGATCGATGAGTACGGTGGGACCAAAGGGCTGGTGACAACCGAGGATATCGTCGAAACCCTTCTCGGTATGGAGATCGTCGACGAGATGGACACGGTCGAAGACATGCAGGCCATGGCGCGGCGTCAATGGGCCAAGCGAGCCAGAACACTGGGCCTCGAAGTCAATGCCAAAGGACAGATGCCGGCGGCCACGAATTCGAACGAAACGATCCATTCGAAAGCCACGACGGACAGATCAGACGTCTGATCTGTCTCCACACCGGCACCAGGCGCATGAACCGGAAACAACCAACGGGAAGTAGCGCCACCATGGCGTCTCACCCTGTGCCCGATAGCTCGACAAGCGGATGTAAGAACCATGGCCCCTGATTTTCACGAAACGCTTCGACCCACGCCCGTCATCGACAGCGACCATACCCGCGTGACGACCTTCGCCCGCTCTCATATGAATGGTTCGGCAACCGCCAGAGACCAGGCGGTCTGCCTGTACTATGCCGTTCGTGATGGCATCCGCTACGATCCCTATGCGATTGACCTGTCCATGGAAGGAATGCGAGCCAGCACGACCCTGGCTTCCGGGCGCGGTTGGTGCGTGCCCAAGGCCGTGCTGCTGGCCGCCTGCTGCCGGGTTTTGAGGATTCCCGCGAAGCTCGGTTTTGCGGACGTGCGCAACCACCTGTCCACCGAGCGGCTACGAACCCTGATGAAAACAGACATCTTTTTCTGGCACGGGTACACGTCCATTTATATTGACGGACAATGGGTCAAGGCCACGCCGGCATTCAACATCGAACTGTGCGAGCGGTTTCACTTAAAGCCCCTCGATTTTGACGGCGGCTCCGATTCCATTTACCACCCCTTTGACCAATTGGGGAATGCGCACATGGAGTACGTGCGCTACCGGGGGGAATTTTTAGACCTCCCCCTGGATCAGATCAAAGACACACTGCAGCGACACTACGGCCCGTTGTTGTCCTTAACCGCCGTTGATTTTGATGAAGACGTAAACAAGGAGAGGTCTGCCGTCAACAGCGCAAGCAACCACCTACCCCCCGACAAATGAGGATTGCATGAATATCATGCTGATCAAGGCCAACCAGGCGCTCTATGCCTCCAAAGGCGTACTCAACGAAGCCCTGTTCCAGATGTCATGCAATATCCTGGGTGAACACCATCAAATCCAGGTCACTGACACCACCACAGGCCTATGGGACGTCGACGACGAGATCCATAAGCTGAAGCGGGCGGATGCCATTGTTTACCATTTCCCCCTGTGGTGGTTCAGCCTGCCGCACCTGTTGAAAAAATACTTCGATGAAGTCCTGGTATACGGTAAGACTTACCGCATTGCCGATGTATACGGCGAGGGTGGGCTGCTGACCGGAAAATCCTTCATGATCGCGGTGACGACCAATGTGAAGAAAAGTGATCTGGGGACCGTCCCCATGCTTGAACGATTTCGATCCATCGATGACCTGTTGACCCCGCTGATCCTGACCCACTACTACGTGGGCATTAAAGGTCAGCTGCCCACGTTTCACGCCGACGACGTGGTCAGGGGGGATACCTCCGGTGTGCTGAAAAACTTCGAGGCACACCTGAAATCCATCGACTGGCAATCCACTACGATAGTCGACGATTAACAACTGACCACAGGTGCTCCTCATACCAGATAGGGTATATGTAGTTGGCACTGGATACAATAAAGCGCTCTTTACCCTACGGCCAAACCGCACCCGAAAGCGGTGCCGACTGTCCATGCGAGGAAGTTTAAGCCACGCCAAAAAGGTTCCCTGGATGCTGAGATCATTGTCATGGGTCGACACACCGGGCTGCCATCTGTATCTGGTGGGCGGCGGCAGTGGCGCATTACCATCCGGTTGCCTGATACCGGCCGGTGAACTGGGCGTGCGCGTGACGGACCACGCCATCGCAGTTCAACCCATTAACTACTGTATCTTGAACTTAAGGTTCATTACATCTACCACATGTGGTGGATGTGTGCGTTTTAAAACGACACCGGCAGACCTGCAGTTTGCATGCAGCTCAATCAAACCGATCGCCAACCCGATCGATCATCCGGGAGCGCGTTGTTAACGGCGGCTGTCAGACGCTCTCCATATCGAACTCTTCAAACCCATACCAAAAACCGGTATTGCTCAGATGATCCAGTTCAAACTGGACCGCTTCGATGTGGTTGTCCTCGATTTCCAGGAATCGGGCAAACATGGCCCGGTGGTCGGATGCCACCTGATCGACCATTTCTTTGTAGAACCGACTGGTTTCGATCTCCATCGCCAGCGCCTGTGAGAGCATCTGCTGCTTGAGTCCACGCGCATCTTCGCTGATTTTCGATTGAAGGGCGGCAGCCTCTTTGCGGATTGCCGCTTTGTCGGGAACCATCGAAGCTAAGATTTCATTGCTGATTTTTCCACGCTTTTGCCACTCGTCGAGCCGGTTTTCCAGGTAATCCACATGGCGCTGTTCGTCGTCTGCCAAGGTTTGAAATATTTTTTTTCCGGCAGGTTCATCGGTGCGGGCTACCGCCTCGATGTAAAGATCTCTGATCCGGTTTTCGAATTCCAGTGCTGATTGAATGGCTGCTTCCAGTTTCATCGATTCCTCCTTTGGGTGATAATTGACCACGAATTGGCAGGTATACATCCAATAATAGGGGTGACGGCCCTGAAAAACAATGCTTCACATCAAAACGGTCAGCATCCGATACTGACGGCTGCTCAAGGGGATGTTTTTCCAATGGCGTCGAGGATATGCTGGGGAAGCGCAAACCCACTTCGTTGAATGTCGGGGGTGTAGCAGCGGGTGGCGATGCCGCTTTGGGAAAACCGTTGCCGCACGGTTTTTAAATCATGTTGTCTCAGTTTCGGGTTATCACTGGCCCATCCGAGAACCATGATGCCCCCGGCGTAAATGGGAATGGCCGCTGTAAAAAAAATGCCAGTCCAGGAACAGGGTTTCAAAATGCCTGGCCGATTACCGCACCTCCTCCAACGGTAAGAAAGCCACTTTGAATATGGGGGTTAACCGCAACAATCGTCGGCTGTCGGGCGCCCACGGTGTGCTATTCCATCTCTATCCGCTTGATATGGATGGGAATGGTACAAACGGGGATCGGAACCATCTTGTGCCGATTGATCCGGTTGAATTTCCTGAAAATAACCAGCACTTCCCGCTGCCTGGAATCAAGGGCCGCTTCGTCACCCCTGCCGGCTTCGTATGCCATGGCCCACTCCAGTTCATCGTAGGTGGCCCCGATCTGGCTCTCGTCGGACCGGTTGTCGCTCCACAAGCCGTCCGTGGGTGGCGCCTGGATAATGTCGTCGATAATGCCCAATGCTTCTGCAAGCAAATAGACCTCTGATTTCATCAGATCGGCAATGGGCGACAGGTCCACCCCACCGTCACCGTACTTGGTATAAAATCCCACGCCGAAATCCTCTACCTTGTTGCCGGTGCCTGCCACCAGCAGGCGATGGTGGGTGGAAAAGCCATACAGGGTAAGCATGCGCAGCCGGCTTCGCGTGTTGGCCATGCTTAAATCGTCCTGAATGGCCTCGGGGAGCGCGCTTTTCAGGGAATCAAACGCCGGCGTCAGATCTACGGTTACACCTTCCACCGTGGGGTAGTGCGCCGCAAGCCACCGAATATGATTGGCGGCCCGGCTCACCTGATCCGCTGCTTGACATATCGGCATGTTCAGCACTTTGACCGGCCTGCCGGTCTTGGCACACAAGGTTGAGGTCACCGCCGAATCAATGCCGCCGGAAACGCCCACCACAAAGCCTTTCATTCCAGATTGGTCAAGATACTGGATAAGCCATTTGACGATATGATCAATGACAGCGGCGGTTTGCATAGCTCGATCCCTTCGTTTAATTTTTTGACTGAGGGCAATCCGGCAGCAGATCGTAAAAATACATCATCACATCCGAACGGGTAATGATTCCGATGATTCGGCCGTCTTCCACAACGGGAAGCCGACCGATATCGTGGCGAACCATCATCTGAGCTGCCTGGATGGGGCTGTTTCCCGGTTCGATGCTGATCACCCGGGTGCTCATGAAGGCCTTGACCGGGGCCTGAAGCTGATCTTGCTTGCGGATCTTTTTGAAGTCACGCCGGGATATGATACCCACCAGCACGCCGCCGTCCACTACGGGCAGACCGGTGCAGCCCCGCTGGCGCAGAATCTTGGCCACCTCGGCCATGGATGTATCCGAAGGAACCGAAAAAACGGGAAATGACATCAGATCGCTGATTTGAACCGACGACTGCTGGTTGCCCTGGATGAGATCGACGATCATCTGTTCAACAATTTCTGGATTGACGCTTTTAAGCATGGCACTGCCGGCACCGGGATGGCCACCGCCGCCCAGGCTCTTCATGAGGGTGCCCACGTCCAGCCCGTCGTTTCCGCTCCGGCCGATGACCATGCATTTTTGACGGTCGCTTTTTTTTTCTTTGCTCACAAACAGGCCGAAAGCGGCATCGACATTAACGATTTCCCGATACATGCGCACCACCACGGCCAGGTTTCCCACGTGCCCGTCGATGAAGATGCGGCAGATGCTTACCGAATAGCCGTTTATATTTAACCGGTTGGTGTATTGCAGCATCTCGAAGAGGACATCTTTCTGTTTTTCGCCATATGCAGGCCGAAGAAATCTGTTGACCAGGGCAAGGTCCGCTTTGCGGTCCAGCAGCCAGCCGGCGGCATAGGCGTCTTCAGCGGTGCAGGAGGAAAAAGTCAAGTTGCCGGTATCTTCATACAGACCGGCCAGGAAAAGGGTAGCCTGGATGGGCGTGATCAGTTTTCGCATGGTTTTGAGCTGACGCACCATGAGGGTGACGGTGGCACCGACGGCTTCCTGGCATTTCCACGCCGCATCGATATCCCCGCCGACATGGTGATCCCACACCAGCACCTCCAGGTCTGTTATCTGTTTTAGCTTGGCAATGGGGCCCAGCCGAGCCCAGTCGGCCGTGTCCACGACGATGAGGCGGGTCACTCTGCCGGTATCGATGCTCCAGCGGTCCGCATAGTCGAAAACATCCTTGTGGATGGACATGAAGGCCCGCACATTGGGATTGACGGTTTTGGGAATGGCTGCCACGGCTTCGGGATAGATCAATGTGGCGGCCACCAGAGAGGCAAAGGCATCAAAGTCGGCATTTTTATGGGTGGTGATGATCTGCGTCATGAATCAGTCGTCAATCGGAACGATTCTACTCCAGGGAAGCATGGGGGTTTTTATCCGCTGAAGGGGCATCCAACTGCAGCGGCAAACCGTGTTGGGACCGATATTCCAGCGCCAGCCGGTGCTTTTCGATTTCGGTATGGCTTTCGATGCTCTTTTTGGCCAGCAGAAAACGAAGATAGACAATCCAGACGCCAATGCCCGCCACCACCACCCCAAGAGCGATGAACACCCACTTGAAACGGATGATGGCATCGATGCCGGTACGCCCGATATAGGTGATCATATTGGGGATGATCCAGTAGGAGACCACAGCCACAAAAATTAAAAACCCGATGATGAAAATATTCATCCGGCTGATGCGGACCAGGATTGACTCCAGGCGTGATTCATACCCCGGTTCACAAGCGGCCGTGGATTCATCCCCTTGAAGTTCATTGCCGTGGAAAATAGCCACGTAAGCTTTGACCACAAAGCCGAAGAGCAGCATGGCGCCGACCGGGATGCCGATTGCCGCCACGAACCAGGCCCGAAACGGAAAGGGGTGTTCCCTGGTTTCAAGCCGCACCTGGTAGTTCTCGAAGGGACCGAAGGTCTTTTCGAAATAGTACTTGTTGAATTCGCTTAAATTCTTTCCGCTGGTCTCATGGATGACATTACCGTTGGTATCAATCACCTGCAGCCAGGATTTACGGCCTGATTTCATGGCAGCCAGGGCGAAGATCTCCAACTCCAGCAGAAACAGCCCGACAATAATGATGATGAAAAGGGTTTTGTTTTCCTGGATTAAATTACTGATACGCGTCGTTTTCACAGCGGGTTACCCTAAAAACCCTTTCACCGGCACCGCCAGGAGTGCGGTTGGCTGAGTTCCTGTTTCTCCGATGGTTGCCATACCAGACAGAACCCACGGGATGGTTGTTCGAATAGAGCCAGTAAGTTACCACAGCGGTGCTTTTATGCACAATCTTTTTTGTGAGCGCTCACCGGTTCGGCGTTCACCCTTCACAATTGCCCCTATTTTCTGGAAACCTCTGAACCCCGAACCCACCATATTGACAGTCACCCCCAATTGTTCCATAAGGATGCTTCATTGCCACCCGTCACCTTTTTTGGAGCCTGCTTCATGAAGAAAATGATCATTTCCGTCCTGGGCAAAGACCGGCCCGGCATCATCGCCGCCGTCACCCGTATTCTATTCGAACAGGACTGCAACATCGAGAACGTCAGCCAGACCATCCTGCAAAACGAATTTTCCGGCATATTTATTGTCGGTGTCCCCAAAACGCTGTCGGAAGCGGACCTGCACCGGCAGCTGGACGCCGGGCTTTCCCCCATGGGTTTGCACGTTTATGAAAAGCAGCTCTCCACAGACAATGGATCCCAGATGGCTGTCGACAGTGAGCCCTTTGTGGTGGTCACCAAGGGACCGGATCGCAAAGGACTGGTGGCGTCCATCACCGCCATCATGGCCGCCCATCGTGTCAATGTGACCAACCTGCAGGCAGTCTTCAAGGGCGGCGACGACCCCAATGCCAACATCATGATCTATGAGGTCGACATCCCCAGCGATGCCAACCACCAGGCCCTTCGACGGGACCTGCGAGAAAAGGCACTGGCGCTGTCTCTGGACCTATCCATTCAGCACAAACTGATTTTCGAAGCAATCAATCGCGTTTAAGGCGCCTATAAGGACTGATGCCATGTTTAGTGATCGAGAAATCCTCTCCGTCGTGGAGATGCTCAAAAATGAAAATCTGGATGTTCGTACCGTCACCTTGGGCCTCAACCTGCTGGATTGCGCCAGCGACGACATCGGCCGTTTCACGGACAACATTTATGCCCGCATCACCGGTGCCGCTAAAAATCTGGTGAAGATATGCGACGAGGTGGGGGACAAGTACGGGATCCCGGTGGTCAACAAGCGCATTTCGGTAAGCCCGATGGCCGTGGCCGGCGCCCCCTTCAATGCCCAGCAGATGCTCAGTGTGGCCAATACGCTGAACGAAGCGGCTGGCGCCGCCCGCGTGGATTTTATCGGTGGATTTTCCGCGCTGGTGGAAAAGGGCATCGCCAGGGGTGACCGGGCGCTGATCGAGGCCATGCCCGAGGCACTGACCAGCACTCAGCGGGTCTGTGCCTCCGTCAACGTGGCCTCCACCCGGGCGGGGATCAATATCGATGCCGTGCTGCTCATGGGCAGAACCATCAAAGAGGCGGCCCGTCTCACCGCCGATCGCGACGGTTTGGCCTGCGCCAAATTGTGCGTGTTTGCCAACATTCCCCAGGATATCCCGTTTATGGCCGGTGCCTATTTGGGCGTAGGTGAAGCCGATGCGGTGATCAACGTGGGCGTCAGCGGACCCGGCGTTGTCAAAAAAGCCATCGATCGCGCAACGGCATCCAACCCGAATCTCAACCTGGGTCAAATCAGCGAAATCATCAAGCACACCGCCTACAAAGTAACCCGCATCGGCGAACTCATCGGCCGCGAAGTGGCCCAGCGACTGGGCATCACCTTCGGTGTGGTCGACCTCTCTCTGGCACCCACCCCCAACGTGGGAGACAGCGTGGGAGAGATTTTCCAGAGCCTGGGCCTGGCCCACATAGGCGTGCCAGGCAGCACGGTGGCATTGGCCCTGTTAAACGATGCGGTGAAGAAGGGCGGCGCGTTTGCCAGCTCCAAGGTCGGGGGCCTTAGCGGCGCCTTTATACCGGTCAGCGAGGACCTGAACATCTCCCAGGCGGCCGCCCAGGGCCACCTGTCCATCGAAAAACTCGAAGCCATGACCTGTGTGTGCAGTGTAGGCCTGGACATGGTGGCCATACCCGGTAACACCAGTGAAGAGACCCTGGCGGCGATCATTGCCGATGAAATGGCCATCGGCGTAATCAACAAGAAAACCACCGCCACACGCCTGATACCCGTGCCCGGTAAAAAGGCCGGTGACCATGCCTTCTTCGGCGGCCTATTGGGCGAATCGGTCATCATGCCGGTGAACAATGCCACCGGCGAAAATCGCTTTCTGCGACGCGGCGGGTTGATTCCGTCCCCCATACACAGTTTGGTGAATTGACCGATCATTGGGGTGGCGCCGAGTTGGATCTATCTGCAGTTTCGCTGAACTGGTGATTCGTTGGATATCGGTAACGGTCAGTGTAACCGAGGCGGGAGCAAGCGTGAATGAGCGAAGTGAACGCGCGACTGTTCCGACACCGGTTCATCTGCTTGCCCGATGTAACAGGAACGTATTGTTATCCGTCATCATGAATTTGAACCTCAAGTGCCACTAACAAGAGGTCGAGATTATTATTTGAGTACGCAAGGGAGCGGTTTGCCTTGAATATACGGCTCCCAGGCGTTATGGACTGGGCACCAAATATCTCCAGTTGCACTAGAGACAACCCGACAAGCAGCGAAGTGAAAAGTCGCAGTGGAGTATCTCGAATCGCTGAGAAAGGTGCTAACCAATGTGTTTTTATTCACCGTAATGAATTGGGCATCACCTACCGAGTGATTTAACAGCTTGAGGGAATCCTTGTGATGAAGTGTGTAGTCACATATTTCGGTCCCCCCTATATACTCTTCGACTGGTGCTGGAAACTGTCGACTATCGATTAATTGGCCGACATCGTTTCCAAGAGGGTAATAATGCTGGACGTAACAACGAAGTTTCTGCTGCGGTTTTAGCCGGATCTTCGGCCATGGTTCCGGCCACGACCCGTGTCCGGACAGCACCAAGTGGGAGCGTGATATTTTTTCAAAAAAGTTTTTTTTCGCTGCCATCGTTGCTTTGAGGCCTGGAGGAGGTCCGGCAGCAACCACAGAAGTTGACACAGAAACCGTTTTAGGCTGTGACAGTCCGCTTTTCAACGCCTGAAGTTTTTTGGCCGACAAACCATAAGCTACCGGACTCACGTTCACCGGACCTGGTTTCGGCAAAGGCTTTGGCGACCTCAGGATCTGCAAATAGTTCTTTATCTGGTATTGTAGTTTGGCTTCAGATTTCGTTTTGTAAGCAGTCTTCCACGAATTGGAAACGGCCAGGGTTTTCGGTGATTCTGCAGCGAGCCGCGTCAAAATACAACCACGAATCGCGTGCCGCTGCAATTTGTTCGTTCCGTGCCGGTTAAAACGGGAAAAACCAAGCGACAAGGCCTTACTAATGGATTCAGCATTAAACACCGAATTTCCGTTTACGTAGTCCACAAGTAGCTGGTGGTTAACGGTTGAAACTTTGTTGTTAATGTAATCCAACGTGTTTTGGATACGATCTTTTTCTGACTTGCCCCATCCCATCGATATTTCCTTCCTTTGCTTGGGCAGAAAACGGTTCGGAATCCAATTTTTCCCAGACTATCAACAAAGCTTAGCGACATTGCTAATGCAATGCAATAGTAATTACTTGGATTACCAGGACACGCTCGTTTGGTTGGGCGTGAGGTCAAGCAGTCAGGCAAGTCCATGCCCAACAACGGAGTCGGCGAGAGGCGGTTCCTCAGCGGGACAATAGTTTTATTACAAGTCGTTACACGTCGATGCAACAGGCACACAACTTCAGCCAGTTGGCGGAATATTACGTTTAAAATTGAGAAAATCTATAACATAAACTGCCCTACCTGAGCATATTACTTTTGTTGTGAGTCATACCCTTTCCTCCCAGGGTTCTCTTAATAATTTTAGCCTTCCTTTGCTTGTAACAGGCTCTTTTGGACGTTCGGGAATTGTTAGTCCACGACGAGAAATATCAGCCTCAAGAACTTCAGATGCCTCTTCAGTGAGACCGCCTGTCGCATGGATATCGATTAAATCTTCCTCAGGTTTAGAACTTTAGGTTTCTGATAGTGTATTTTTATCGATCTCAATTTTGCAGCCTCCTAAATTTAAGGCGAAATTCACTTAGGTGGTGCCTGCATCGCTAAATCTACCAATTTTCCAAGAAAGTTTTTGGTAAAACTTTATATGGGTTTCGGATGACCATTATCTGGTGCATCTGAATATCGAAAATTTAAAAAAAAGGTCAGACTAGGTTACAGATAAATTGAGAGAATCTCATAGAAATCAGTCTTGTCAAAACCTGTGATTGCTTTGCTATGAATAATTTTTGTTGGGGGATCCATCCCGGCCTTCATGATTACCTAAAAATTCATATTGGGCCAATATTCTTTATTTATTCCAGGAAAACATGGTTGCCCCGGCCAATAGAAACGCCAATGTCATGGCGCACAGGATGGCGATCTCCGGCATGACTGCAAACAGCCCTTCCCCCTCGTTCATCACTTGTCGTGCGGCCTTTAACAGGTGGGTCAGTGGAAAGATCTTCGCCGACGCCTGCAACCATGCCGGCGCCCCCTCGATTGAGAACCATACTTCGGATAAAAACATCATGGGCCAGGATATAAAATTGAGCAGGCCATTGGTGAACTCTTCGCTGGTCCCTCGCGAAGCGATGACCAGACCCAGTGAGGTCATGCAGGTACTGCCCGCAAGAAACACAATGAAGAGGTTCGTCAGACTGCCGTATACCCTGAAACCGAGGATCCAATCACAACCCAGCCAGACGATAACCAGCGTGAACATGAGCAGAAAAATCCGCGACAGCAACTGGGCGGCAAGATACTCAAAGGCGGTCAGCGGGGTCGCTTTCAGCCGTTTGAGCACCCCGTTTTTGCGATAGCGAACCACCACCCAGCCGACCCCATAAAGGGCGCTGAACATCATGTTCATGCCCAGCACACCAGGAAAAAGCCAGTCGATATATCGAATCTGTATCCCCTGGATGTCCTTTTTCTGGAATCGCTCTCCGCTATCCGGCGGCACCAGGGCGCCTTTCAAAAGCCTTTCGACAATTGCCCCGGATGGGGAAGAATCGCTGACCCAATATCGGATCGGTTGGGTCCCCGTCTCGATCAACAGGTCTATTTTATGGTGCTTGAGCTTGTCCAGCCCCTGGGCCCGGGTTTCGAAACCCACCAAGGAGATGGCCTTGAAGCCGGCAAACGATTCCGGAAGGAAATCGATCGACTGGTGGACGGATGCAGCATGGTCGATCGGGAAAAGGCCAACCTTGAACTGCGATTGATAGTCTCCTTTGAAGATGACCCCAAATCCGAGGATGATCAGAAACGGAAAAAGGAAGTTCCAACCGAATGCCGCACGGTCTCTGAAAAATTCACGATTTCTGGCATTAAAAATGGCCCACAGTCGCTTGAACCGCATACACTCTCCCGATCATTCCCGCAGGCTTCGCCCGGTAAGCTTTAGAAATACATCCTCAAGGGTGGGTGTTTTCACGTTCACACCACGCATATCCACTCCCATTGACAACAGCTTTGAAACCACCGCATTGACGTTTTCCGTTCGAATCTGAATCCGGTCTCCCCGCTGGTTGATGAATCCCTGCAAGCCCTCTGGATTTTCCGGAATCTGGTCTTTGGGCACCGACAGGGTTGCCCGTTGGCAGTGAATTTGAATCAACTCCTCGGGCGCACCGCGGGCGATGACTTTGCCTTTGTCCATGATGGCGACGTCGTCACAGAGTTTTTCCGCCTCTTCCATGTAATGCGTGGTGAGCACGATGGTACGCCCCTGGGATTTTACCGTTTTGATGATGTCCCACAAATTACGTCGGGCCTGTGGGTCCAGACCGGTGGAGGGTTCATCAAGAAAAACCAATTCAGGCCGGTTCAGCAAGGCCAAGGCCAAGAGCAACCGCTGTTTCTGTCCACCGGAAATTTTATCGTTCAGTTGTGCGTTGACCTCTTCGAGATGGCAGAGTTGAATCAAGTGGCCGATGGACTCCGTGTTGTCGTACAACCGGCTGAAGGTTTCCAAGGTTTCGGCCACGGTCAAAAACGAAAGCAAGGCGGTCTGTTGAAACATGATCCCCACCTCCTGCCGGAACTGCGCCGCCCGTCTCGCGCCTTTGTATAAAATCGTCCCGCCGGTGGGGTCAATGATGTCCTCGATGATCTCGATAAGGGTCGTCTTTCCGGCGCCATTGGGCCCCAGCAGGCCGAAACAGGTGCCCTGGCCGATGGTCATGCTCACCCCGTCGACGGCCCTGAGGCGCCGGTAGTGCTTGTGGATGTCAATGATTTCCAGGAGGGGTTTCATCGGCGCTATCGCTTTCATGGGTGGAGATTGCAGCATTCGTAGATAAAAATATCTTATTTAATAAAAAGGGGTTGCACACGTTTGACAGTTGACAGGCAACAGCGGGTTTTTTATAGTCGCAAGCACCGCGTAAATCAAGCCGGATTGAAAAAATAGCGGCCGGCCGAGGCATTCCCACTATCGTTCCAATCCCCTTGTCGGATGGAAAAACGAGCGATCATGGAACGTAAAAGCCATTTCACTTTTAGCATAATTCTGACTGCGGCCCTTATACTGATCGGTACGGGCGGGTACATGATTATCGAGGGTTGGCCGGTTAGCGATGCCATATATATGACCATCATCACCCTGGCCACCGTCGGTTACGGCGAGGTGCACCAGGTGAGCGGCGGCGGCCGTATTTTCACCATTTTTCTCATCGTGTCGGGTGTCGGTTATTTTATGTATGTGGTCGGCCTGCTTGTACAGTTTTTGGTCGAAGACCGCATACGAGTCATTCTCGGGAGGCGCAAATTGGACAAGCAGATCGCCAAGCTGAAAGATCACTATATCGTCTGCGGGTACGGCAGAATCGGTCGGGTGCTGGCCCGCTATCTCACCGAGCGATACCTGAATGTGGTGATTATCGAAAAAAATGAGTCCCGCCAGGCGGCCATGGATGAAGATGGTGTGCTTTACCTCATGGGCGAAGCCACCGACGAAAACCTTCTGCTCAGGGCCGGAATCAAAGATGCCAAAGGGTTGTTCACGGCCGTGGCCACCGATGCGGACAACGTGTTTCTGACGCTGATCGCCAAGCAGCTCAACCCCGGCCTGTTCATCGTGGCCAGGGCAATCCAGAACACTGCTAAACGGACCATTCAGGCAGCAGGTGCCAACAAGGTCATCTCACCCTACGACCTTGGCGCCCGGCGGATGGCCCATGCCGTTTTGCGGCCCACGGTGATCAAGTTTCTTGAAATGGCTTTTGCCGACGAAAGCACGGACGTCCAGGTGGAGGAGATCCTTGTGCGTTCCACCTCCCGTCTGCTGAATGTGGCACTCAAGGATTCGGGTATCCGCCAGCAGCTGAATGTGATCATCCTCACAATTAAAAAGGCCGACGACACTATGATTTTCAACCCCAATGCAGATACCCGCATCGAAACCGATGACACCCTGGTCGTGGTTGGCCAGGCGAAAAGTGTCAGCCAATTGGAACAGATGATGCGAAGTTAGTGTCCACCTAAGTACTTGCCTGGCGCAATCATTACAGACACCCTGCTGGTAATGAGAAGCGAAGATGGCGCTGCCTGACCCTGAATATCTGAAGGCGTTGAAAAGCAGAACCCTTGAACACCGGGTAAAAAAGGCTATCGCGGTATTGGACTGCTGCACTTTATGCCC
>NZ_JASJGN010000288.1:0-4130 GCF_033791525.1 Desulfosarcina sp. | reverse complement strand
GTGGCTCCGGGATGACGGCGTTATCGGCCGGCCGGTGGATCTGGAGATCCTCGAAGACGGTTCCATGCTGGTATCCGATGACGATGCCGGCAGGATCTACCGAATAACCTACCAACCCTGATCCGGGAAGATGGGTGTTGGCTCATCCAAACGGCGAACTCACGCCGTGCAGGGTTCTTCCTCAAAAATACGGATTATCCCCAACCAAACTTTACCGAATCTTTATCCGATCTTTACCGAAGGTTTAAAGTCAAGGGTTATCATTTAACCAGCGCTACTGGTATCCGGTGTTCCGATGCTAAAAAAAACCGGATGTGTGCAACCGCGCTGCACCTTAAACCCTTTTCTATTTAAGGAGATCATCATGGTAAAGATTCTATTCAAGACATTGTTTGCTGTAGTGGTGGGGGCGGTTTTAAGCATGGGTCAAGCCGTGGCTGCCGAGTTCACCGTCACCGTCAAGAACCTGACCAACGGGATTTATTTCACCCCCCTGCTCATCACCGCCCACGACGGGGAGACCCATCTTTTCGAAACCGGTTCGCCAGCATCAGCGGCCCTGCAGGCCATGGCGGAAGGGGGCAAAATTTCCGGGCTGATTGAAATGGTGGGTGGTGAGGACCGGGACACGGTGGCCAATCCGGTCGGGGACGTGCTGCCGCCCGGTGGCATCGTCAGCGACGTTTATTTCAACACCAACCGTACCCGCAACCGTTACCTGTCATTGGTGGCCATGCTGCTGCCCACCAACGACGGCTTCGTGGGCCTCGATTCGCTGCGCATCCCCCGCATTCCGGGCACTTACCGATACTACCTGGTCGGCTACGATGCCGGCACCGAGGCCAATGATGAACGCATCACCGGCGGCGGGGATCCAGGTGTTCCGGGAATTCCAGCCGACCCCGGTGGCAATGCCGGCACCGGCGGCAGCGGTGTTGCCGACACTGATAAAAATTCGACGGTGCACATTCATCGGGGGGTGATCGGCGATACCGATTCCGGAGACGGCATCAGCGATCTGGACAGCACCATCCACCGCTGGCTGAATCCCGTTGCAGAGATAGTGATTGAAGTCCATTCACGACGACATGGCAGAGACCATTAGCGGAGCCGATTCAGTGCTTTCTTTAGCGTGAACATGGTTCAACTCTGGCTCGTCCGTAATACGATGAAGGCCTGCAATTGCCTCAGATGTCTATCGAGAAGTCTTTTTCGAGGCCCTTTATCTTGTTGAAGCCGTAGTTAAATTAGATTCTCTGCGGGCCCTATGTGATTCATTGGGCGTTGAGGCGGAATCAGTAGCAATACAATAAAAACGGCAGCCCGCGGTTGGATATCGCAGGCTGCCGTTTTCAAAGGAGGACCGATTGTCGTCGGGAGGAATCGGTCACACTGTCAAACACTTCCGAATTAAATGTCGTAGTACAGTTGAAACTCATGAGGATGCGGACGCAGCCGCACGGGGTTGACTTCATTTTCGGTCTTGTATTCGATCCACATGTCAATGACATCTTTGGTAAAGACGTCCCCTTTGAGCAGGAAGGCGTTGTCTTCGGCCAGGGCAGCCAGCGCTTCGTCCAGGGAACCCGGTGCAGACGGGATCTCGGCCAGCTCTTCGGGCGGCAGGTCATAGATGTTCTTGTCCAGCGGATCGCCCGGGTCGATCTTGTTCTGTATACCGTCGAGGACTGCCATCATGATAGCCGAAAAGGCCAGGTAACCGTTGCAGGACGGATCGGGAGTCCGGAACTCGATGCGCTTGGCCTTGGGCGACGCCGAGTACATGGGGATTCGGATGGCCGCGCTGCGGTTGCGGCTGGAGTAGGCCAGGTTCACCGGTGCCTCGAACCCAGGAACCAGCCGTTTGTAGGAGTTGGTGGTGGGGTTGGTGAAGGCGCACAGTGATTTACAATGCTTGAGAATGCCTCCGATGGCCCACAGGGCCTCCTGAGAGACGCCTGCGTATTTATCACCGGCGAAAAGGGGTTTGCCCTCTTTCCAGATGCTGACATGGGTGTGCATGCCGGTGCCGTTGTCGCCGTACAGCGGTTTGGGCATGAAGGTAACCGTGTGGCCGGCCTTGTGCGCCACATTTTTCACTACATACTTGAACCACATGAGCTGGTCGGCCATCTGAACCAAGGGTTTGAAGCGTATGTCGATTTCGGATTGACCGGCGGTGGCCACCTCATGATGCTGGCACTCCACATCGATACCCAGACTTTCCAGCGTAAGCATCATATCTGAACGCAGGTCCTGAAACTTATCCGACGGCGGTACGGGATAGTAGCCTTCCTTGTGGCGGAGTTTGTAGCCCAGGTTGGGGCCTTCATCTCGCGCCGAGTTCCAGATCCCTTCGACTGAATCGATGGAAAAAGCGGCACTCTGGGGATCGCTTTTGTAGCGGATGTCATCGAAGATAAAGAATTCCGCCTCTGGGCCGATAAAGGCCGTGTCGCCGATTCCGGTACTCTTGAGATAGGCCTCGACTTTCTTGGCGATGTTTCTCGGATCACGGGTGTAAGTTTCACGGGTGATGGGATCGGCGATATCTCCGATGAGCACCAGGGTGGGTGCCTTGAAAAAAGGATCGATTTTGGCGGTGGCCGCATCGGGGATCACCAGCATGTCGCTGGCGTTGATAGGCTGCCAGCCGCGGATGCTGGAGCCGTCAAAGCCGAAGCCGTCTTCGAAGCTGCCCTCGTTCAGTTCCCCGATGGGCACGCTGAAGTGCTGCCACATGCCCGGGAAATCCATGAAACGAATGTCCACGACCTTCGCGCCTTTTTCCTTCGCCATTGCCAATACTTGTTCTGGGGTCATAATTATCCTCCTGAAAATGTTGAATAGGTAGAAATACGATTTGAAAAGCGGTTCCTTCGATTAAATGGCATCTGTTCCTGTTTCGCCGGTACGTACCCGGATCACCTCTTCCACGGAGAATACGAAGATTTTTCCATCGCCGATTTTTCCGGTGTTAGCGGCTTTTTGAATGGCCTCCACCACCTGGGCGGAACGCTCCGAGTCCACGATAATCTCGATCTTAACCTTGGGGATGAAGTCCACCACATACTCGGCTCCGCGATAGATCTCTTTGTGTCCCTTCTGGCGTCCATAGCCTTTGACTTCCGAGATGGTCATTCCCTGAATGCCGATCTCGTTGAGGGCCTCTTTCACATCGTCCAATTTGAAGGGTTTGACGATGGCCTCGATCTTCTTCATTTTTCAACCTCCTGTTTTTATGAAACGAGAGAGCGATTGTCGCCTCCTCATGGGTGGGTTTCCGTCTTGAACTTCTTTTTTCCGGTTCCTCCGCGAACGTTGTTCAGTCATGGATCGGATCTTCACCCGGGAGAATTTCCAGGATGGCTGCTTTGACGGCCGCTACCTGCTGCGGTGCGTCCACCTTCTGGCCGTCAAAATCCCTGACGTAAAAAACATCCACTACTTGGTCTACCTTGGTGGCGATCTTGGCGACCCATATATCCAGGCCGCATTTGAAAAGCGCATCGGTTACCCGAAACAGCAGGCCCGGAAAATCAAATGTCACGACTTCGACAATGGTAAAAAAACTGGATGTTGCGTTGTCCACGAGTATTTCTGTGGGTCGCTCGGCCGTGTAGGGCAGGATCGGTGTCGCATCGTTTTTTTTGCGGGTCAGTTTATTTCCCAGGTCCAGCCGGTCGGACAAGGCCGCCTCAAGGTTATGGCGGGCCCGTTCCCAGCGCTCATCTTCGAAGATCGGATCCGGTGGTGGAGTCACTTCAAAGACGTCCAGGGCCATGTTGTTGCGCCAGGTAAAGACCTGAACATCGAGGATATCGATATTATTCAGGGTGAAAACGCCCGCAATCCTGGAAATAAGACCGGGTCGATCCATGGCGCAGATGGTTACAGTACGGGTATCTGCGCCCGGAGATCTTTCGACGTGCCAGACAAAGGGCCGGTCGCCGATCCCGGCGTAAAGCTGCAGGTGCTTCGGGATGTTGCCGACCGGGGTGTAGAGCATGTACCGGGGAGACATAAAGCTGAGCAACCGTTCCAACTGGTCCGGCGCCATTCCTGCAGGAATGGTGTCAACCACCGCCTGCCTCTTTTTCTCGACGGTTCTCACTGCACGACCGGAGGCC
>NZ_JASJGN010000287.1:0-4034 GCF_033791525.1 Desulfosarcina sp. | reverse complement strand
ACAACCAAGACACCGAACAGGCTCCGGTAGAAAATGATATGCCAGATGCACATGTGGGCATCGGCAAAACGTATGGCGGTGCTGAGCCCTGCGTAACAGACCGCTGCAACGAACGCGTACACCAAACCTGTCCAGGAGGATGGTGAAATGGTCATGGATCAGTTTTTGACAAACAGCTGCTGAGGAAATTCAATAAATTTCTCGCACCCGCTGTCAGTGATCAACACCGGTTCGCTGCATTCAAAGCCGTAACTGTCCAGCCAGATGCCTGGCATGAAGTGGATGGTCATACCCGGCTCTAACACCGTTTTATCACCAGGCCGCAAACTCACCGTATGTTCGCCCCAATCGGGCACATAGTTCAGACCATAGGAATAGCCGACCCGGGAGGGTTTGACCACACCGGTGTGAGCGATGGAGGCCCGCCAGCGTTCCTCGACCTCCTCGGCCGTAACGCCTGGGCCGATGAATTGCAGTGTTTCCTGCAGGCCGGTCACCACGCCAGTGGCGGTTTTAAGCAGATCGTCAGGGGGATCTCCGAGGAAAACAGTGCGTGCGAGCGGGGCGTGATAGCGGTGCCGGGCGCCGCACAGTTCCAGCAGCACCACATCGCCCGTGCTGTATTGACGGTCCGGATCATAGGTCAGGTGGGCGGTAGTGGTCCTTTCCGCCGAGGGCATGATCGGGAAAATAGCCGGCGAAGAGCCGCCGAATCCATCGGTTCCGGCAATCTGCGCCGCCGACACCTTGGCCGCCGCATCCTTTTCCCAGATACCGGGGGCAATGGCGTCGATGGCAGTCTGCATGACCTTCTCGCATATCCGCGACGCCTGGCGCATATAGGCGATCTCCGGCTCGGACTTGACGCTTTTGACCCAGTTGACCAGATTGGTGGCGTCCATCAGCGTTGCCCGGGCCAATTCCTCCTGCAGGGTGAGGTACATCCGGGCGCTGAACCAGTAGCCGTCCAGCTCCAGTCCCAGTCTTTTTTCCGCCAGCCCCTGGTCGCGCAACAGTTGGGCCACGTATCGCATGGTGTGGGTGTAGCGCGACTGCACGTATTCGTCCGGATAGCCGAATATGCATGCATCGGGCAACCAGGTGGTCAGCCGGGCACCGTTGGCGTCCTGTTGTCGACCAAACCACAACGGGCGATCGGCATCCAATGAGAGGATCACCCCCTGATGGACATAAAACGACCACCCGTCATAACCGGTCAGGTAGTTCATGTTAGCCGGATCGACCACCAGCAGCAGTTCCATGCCGCACCTGTCCATGGCCTCCCTGGTTCGTCGAATCCGCCGGTCGTACTCGCTCTGGGGGAACTTCATATTTTTCTGCAAGACCTGTTCTCCGGACATCGTCAGACGGGTGTAATCATGCAACGATGGCGCTTGGCAGAGATACTGCGATAAGGGTATGGGTTGTTGAAGGCAAGCTCAACAACCCGCGATACAATCGATCTCCACATCCAACCCAGCATCCAGTCCTTTAACGGCCATTGCAATACGGGCTGGCGGATCATGTGGGAAGAATTTCTGGTAAACCGTGTTCATCTCTTGCTTGTGCTCCCATTCAGACAGGTAAACATTGACTTTCACCACTTTTTCGAGGCCTGAACCGGCGGCCTCCAAAATATATTTGATATGGGTGAGGATACGCTCCGTTTGGGAAACTACCGAATCCTTAATCGGTTGGTGAGTTACCGGGTCGTCAGAAGTTTGTCCGGAAACGAAAACCAGATTGCCATATTTGATCGCTTGGGAATATGGACCTGGTTCTGGTGCTTTATCACTATACACAATCTCTTTTTGCATGGCTTTGCCTCCTCATTATTTTTCTTCAGCCCAATTGATATCTTTGATCACCGCATCCAAAACTTCCTCTGCCCCTTCACCGCCCATCTTTAGATACTTTTGTCTAAGTGGTTTCGCTTTTTCTCTAAAAACGGCAATCTCTTTATCCGTCAATTCAATATACTGCATGGACGGTTTGGCCTCCATAATCATTTGCTTGCGCTGTTCGTTCAATTTGGGTTCAAAATCAAAAATATATTCATTGGCCCCTTCGATGGCACTGTCTATCATTATCCGAATATTCTGTGGCAGTCCCTTAATGAACTCGTGGTTGGCGGCAAAGGTCCCGATAAACGGCAATTGATTGGCCTTAATCATAAAGTCCTGGACTTCGTAAAATTTCATCTCTTGGATGGCGAAAAAGGGCTGTGTTTCCGCATCTATCCTACCCAGTTCAAGGTCGCTGTAAATCTGCCCGTATGGTACGGTCATAACGTAGGCACCGTAAAGGCGATAGGCGGTGATGAGAAACGGAGAGGACATGACCCGAAAAGTGATGCCATCGAAATCGGCAGGTTTCCGCAAAGGTTTATTGGCCGTCCATATCTGCCAGCCCTCCTCGATAATAGAGAGGAGTTCCAGCTTATTTTTTCGATAGTATTTTCCAAGTACGTTATATGTGTTCGGCCCTTTGCGCAAAATTTTTTCGAGAAGGTTGAAATCTGTTGGAAAAAGGTAGTGTATGGAAAAGACTTGAACCTCTGGAATATAGGACCCCAGGTGACCGGGAGATTGGAAGGCGAACTGGAGATCTCCTTTTTGCAGAAGCTTCGTGATTTCACCGGAAGTGCCAAGCTCTCCATAAAAATGAATGTTGCAGCGAATTTCCCCTTTGGATTTATCCTCCATGATTTCGACAAACTTCTTGGCATACTCATGTTGCATGCTACCTTCGATCTCTTCCAGAGCCACTTGCCACAACAAATTTTGAGCCGCCACGGTTCGTCCGGTGAATCCAAAAATTAGAGCGAATACGATTAGGACCAACATGAGCTCTGTTCTTCGTTTCATGAAAAACCTCCTTCAACAGCTTGTAAGGATATAAGTCACTGCTTGCCCTCGTTGGTGAGTTTGTCCTGTATAATGCGAATATATTCATTGGAATTGATGCTGCTTCCTGAAAGCAATGTAACAACCTTCTTACCTTTCACATGGATCTTTTGGCTTAAAAGAGCTCCCACTCCAACAGCAGCGGCACCTTCTATGATCAAGTGATGCTTATCAAAAATATAAAACATACCATCTTTTATTTCCTTTTCAGAGACCAACAGGTGTTCGTCCGTGAATTTCTCCACCAACGAGAATGTGTACCGATTGTCGGAACCGATACCGCCCAAAAGCGAATCGGCTATGGAGTCTTTTTCCTCCACCTGAACGGGTTTACCGGCTTTCAGGCTTTGCAGCATGGCCGGAGACTGTTCGATGGAAATACCCACAATATGAATGCCCGGATTGATGGATTTGGCAGTCATGGCGATTCCCGATAGTAAACCGCCCCCTGAAATCGGGACGATCAACAGATCCGCATCCGGTAATTCATATAGAATTTCGAGGGCGATCGTTCCCTGGCCGGCGATAATCATCGGGTCGTCAAACGGAACCACCGGGACAAGTCCACCGGAAACAGTCAGGTCCTGATAGTTTTTTTCCGCTTCATCCTGGGAGTGACCTTTCACGGATACCTTCGCCCCCAGTTTCCTGATCGCCTCCGCCCGGTAGGGAGCGACGTGCTCCGAAAGGCATATTGTCGACGGGATACCGATTTTTCCGGCCACATAGGCCACGGCTTTGCCGTGATTGCCAGTGGAAAACGTAATCACGCCTCTTCTCTTCTCCTCATTGGTGAGACTTAGCATCTTATTGGCCGCGCCCCTGACCTTGAAGGCCCCGGTATTCTGCAAACATTCCAGCTTTAAGTAAACCGACCGCGCACCTGTTTTTTCCGCCAACTCGGTAGATGCCAACAGCGGTGTTTGAAGAATCATCGGTTTGATTCTGGCATGTGCTCGATACACATCATGCAGAGCCGGTATGTGTGTCATAAGGCACCCCAAACGAGCATCAATTCAACGCACTGCAGCAAATCCCCATGAAGTTGCGACACGGATTCGGGAGACTATCTCCGGGTAACGAATACAGATATCGGAGAACGGCGCAATACCTCCTCCGCCGGACTCC
>NZ_JASJGN010000286.1:0-12960 GCF_033791525.1 Desulfosarcina sp. | reverse complement strand
GAGGAACGGGTACCGGAGGAACGGGTACCGGAGGAACGGGTACCGGAGGAACGGGTACCGGAGGAACGGGTACCGGAGGAACGGGTACCGGAGGCCATGGCAACCTCCTGTTTCAGCAGCTGGAAGTGATGCGCATGGAAGTGGATAAGCACCTGGAAGGCAAGGGCGACGTGGCCATCGCCGACCTTGCCGGTGCCGTCTTCGATATGAAAAAACAGCTGCTGGAAGGCATCGAAGCCCAGAAGGCCATGGGTGTCGCCTATGAAAACGAGGCGGCCATTCTGGAGAATGCCAACGAGCTCACCGATCGGGTGCTCCTCCAGCTGGTGAGAGATGAGTATCAGCAGGGCAAGATCACACCTGCCCGCATGGCCCATCTCCTCAGGCGCCTCGTTCCCGAAGCTGCCGAACTCAAGCGACTGCTGCCCAAAATAAAAGCGACACTGTTGGAGGAGGGCATGTCCCACACCCAGTACCTGGAGCTGATACAGGCATTGGGCAAGGAGCTGCAGAGCGAGGGCCTGGCCAATATCCTCCAGGAGAGCGGCGAAGAGATTGGCGTGGACGGTGATCAGTTGATCGAGGAGTTCAAGAATAATCCGGAGCAGGCGGCCCAGTTGATTTACCTGGCCGCCGAGATCCGCAAAGGCAGCGGGGACGAAGATGCACTGGCCGATATTCTGGCCGGGTACGTTGAGCAGATGGGCGGCCAGATGGCCATGGACCAGACCCAGGAAAAGGACGACCCCGAGCATCTGAAAAAGGTGGTGGGAAGCATCGAGTCCACCATTGTCAGCCAGTTGGGGAAGATGGATGTGGGGGGCGATGTCATCACCAAACTGGAAGACCGCCTCAACGACCGGATGGAGACGGTCCTGGACCAGATGCGCGCCGAATGGCTCAAAGCCAAGGGCAAACCGGGTGAAGGCGGCGGACCCGCAAAGCCGCACAAGGTTCTCAGCGTGCTCCAGACGCTGGAGCAGAGCGTCAGCGAGCACGACGAACTGGGCGAAATCCTTAAGATTGTTCGGACCAAGGTCGAAGCCGGTGAAATCGATGAGAACGACTATAAAAAAATCCAGGATGAGATCGCCGGGCAGAAACAGCTGATCAAGGACAAAGAGGCCAACCGGGTCATGCCCACCGGCATAATCAAAGCCAGCGCCATGGCCTTCATCCTCGAAAAGGAGATCGCCCGGGCCAACCGCTATGACTACTCTTTTTCCGCCCTGGCGTTCTCCATGGTGCGGATCAAACCCCAGGCCAAGGTACCGGCCGGTGCCATCAACAACGAAATCCTCATAGAAGCCGTGCTGGCCCTATTGGCCGAAACGTTTCGTGAAGTGGACATCGTCGGCCAGTTGGGAAAAAATACCATCGTGGCCGTTCTGCCGCTGATCAGCCGCGAAGATTCCAAGAAAGCGCTGAACCGAGTGATGAAAGTTCTCCAGGACACGCCCATCGACGTGAAGGGTATTCCCGTGGACTTCAAATTTGCGGGCATTGCGATTAGTTTCGACGGGGAACACACACCGGACGGCAAAAGCTTTATCCGGGTGATGTCGGGCCGGCTGCAGGATATGGCCAACCGTTTGAAAAATATTCAGTCTTTCATGTAGCCGCATATTGCCTTCGGCTGAGCCGTTGCCGCCTTCGGGATTGTCGTTGCAGGCCTTTGCCGTTTATTTACTCTACTTGCATAGGTTCGTGTGAATGAGTGGTTCAGGCGTAAGTGACATATAAGCCCACGGTAGGGGTTAAAGCCCCTG
The DNA here is from genome assembly GCF_033791525.1 of Desulfosarcina sp. GTDB lineage: Bacteria > Desulfobacterota > Desulfobacteria > Desulfobacterales > Desulfosarcinaceae > Desulfosarcina. The sequence continues at coordinate 11,191 of NZ_JASJGN010000286.1, read as the reverse complement.
TTGAGTCCTTCTGGCATTTTCGCTTGAAAGCCTGCCGAGATCTTGCCTGATTTCAATTTTAAGAAGGAACGTTTGTCATGTCCAACAAGTTGTCCCGGCGCTCGTTTATCAAGGCCAGCCTGATCACGGCCGGCGCGGTGGCGGCCGCCGGGGTCACGCGCCCGCTCTCCGCCAGGGCTTCCGGCGCGGAACTGTGCACCCTGTTGGATCTTCAACAATGCATTGCCTGCGGCGCCTGTGTAGAGGCCTGCCGGGAGGTCAACGAAGAGAAATTCCCTGCACCGGAAGGCCCCATGCCCGACATGATTCCACGCAACAAAGTCAAGATTGCCGACTGGTCGTTAACTGAAAAGCGTGAGATAGATGACCGGCTGACCCCCTATAACTGGCTCTTCATCCAACCGGCCGTCGGCGAATACAACGGGGAGGAATTCGAAATCAACATTCCCAGGCGCTGCATGCACTGTCGCAACGCGCCGTGCTCCAATCTCTGCCCGTTCGGCGCCGCCTTTACCCAAAACAACGGCATCGTGCGCATTCACCCGGATGTTTGCATGGGGGGCGCCAAGTGCAAGGCGGTGTGTCCGTGGCATATTCCCGAACGCCAGTCCGGCGTGGGGCTGCACCTGGATTTGCTGCCCCAGTATGCAGGCAACGGTGTCATGTACAAGTGCGACCGCTGCTACAACCGGCTGAAGGAAGGCGAACTACCCGCCTGCATCGACGTCTGTCCGGAGAATGTCCAGCAGATTGGTCCCCGCAACGAGATCGTCGAGAAAGCCCACCAGATGACCAAAGAGATGGACGGATTCATTTACGGCGAGACGGAAAACGGCGGAACCAATACCATCTACGTGTCCCCAGTGCCCTTCGACGTTCTGGATCGGGCCACCGACAAAGGATCGGGGTCGCCCCACCTGGGGCCGGCTGCCGACAGTATGGCGTCGGCCAACACCATGGCCCTGGCAACGATCATTGCACCGGTTGCCGGTGTGGCCGGTGCAGTGGCCCGATTCCTGAGCCTGGGCAATTCCGACGGTGGCGGCAAGGAGGGGCAAAATGAACGCTAAACCCCACCTTCTGTTAAAAATTCTGTACGGTGCAGCTGCAGTTACAGCACTGTTTACCGGTTTCGGCAACATGCCCCTGTGGGGACGCTACTATGTGGCCGATCTTCCGGGTCTGGAATGGTCAGGCGATTTTTTCATCAACGTCAATGTCCACATTCTTGCCGGAAGCCTGCTGTTGTGCATCGCTACCTACGTGCTCACCGCCACCATGATGGATGAACGATTGCGTAACAGCCGGATGACGCTGTCCGGTCGAATCAGGGGTTTTCTCCTGGCAATGGCTCTGGCCACGGGAATCCTTATGGTCGTGAAAAACCTGCCCGGGGTTCATTTCCCCATGGCCACGTTGATCGTGTTCAATTTTGCCCACATGACCGCCGCCTTGCTGTTCATGATCGCCGGCCTTCTATCCCTTATTTTCAGACATCCTTGGAGACAGATCCGCTAAGCCGGCTGCGCAACTTTTATTGTGAACCTGAATTCTATAGTTCAGGTTTGTCTGTTTCTCTATGAACGCCGCCCCATGAGGTCGCAATTTCATGTGTCCGCCTTACCCTTGCTTTTTTAGTATTTCCCGTTACAATTGGCCTATCTACTTGTTGCGGCGATTATGAGCAGGCTGTCAATCGTGCGGACCGTGCTGCCCTTTCCAACCGAATCAGGAAATAAAACATGAAAAAAATGCGTTCCCGTGTCGTTTTCTTTATTTTCTTGGCCCTTGGCGTTTCCGGAATCGTCGTGGCGGCCGGCGGGCCGCCGGCCGATGCGCCGGTCTTTCCGCCCAGCCTGGAGAGTTATGGCGACGGGGAGGTGGGCAACATCGTCAGCATCCTGGGTAACCGCATCCGACACGAACCGTTCAATCTGGTGGCGTCTCTCATTTTTCTGTGTGCCATCATCCACACCTTTCTCACCGGCCGTTTCATGGTCATCGCCCACCGGTGGACCCATAATCATGAAGAGAAGATCAAGAAGGGGGAGGCTCCACGAGACTCGGTGCACCACGGCGCCGAGCTCTTTCATTTTCTGGGTGAAGTGGAGGCCGTGTTCGGCATCTGGGCCGCGGCGCTGGTCGTTGCCTGTTTATTATACTTCGACTGGTCCACGGCAAAAAACTATATCCTATACAAAGTTAATTTTACGGAACCCATGTTCGTAGTCGTGATCATGACCCTGGCCGCTACACGCCCGATCCTGAAGGTCACGGAACAGCTTATGTGGAGAATTGCCAATCTGCTGGGCGGCACACTCACCGCCTGGTGGTGGGCCATTTTGACCATCGGTCCCATTCTGGGATCGTTTATTACCGAACCGGCAGCCATGACTATTTCCGCCTTGCTGCTGGCCGATAAATTTTATTCGCTGGCGCCGTCCAGCAAATTCAAATACGCCACGCTTGGGCTGTTATTCGTCAACATCTCCGTAGGCGGCACGTTGACCAGTTATGCGGCACCGCCGGTACTCATGGTGGCGGCGCACTGGAATTGGGACTCGGTGTTCATGCTAACCCATTTCGGCTGGAAAGCCGTGCTGGGTATCCTTGTGGCCAATCTGTGCTATTTTCTCATCTTTCGCAGCGAATTGAAAACGATGCAAAAAGCCTTTGCCATCAATAGCCTTAAAGACGAAATCCAGCAACGTTATCTCAAACGGGCTGATGTGGAAGATATGATGGACCATTGCATCGAACGGCTCGAGGATCGTATGCATTTTGTGGACGTTTTTTCCGACCAACTCAAGGAGGTCGGCCGGGAACTTACCCAGCGTCTGAAAACCAGCGTCTTGGCGGATTTGAAGGATAAGGGCGTCGATCCGGATCTGGCCAAACGGGCGTTTGAAGAGCGCAACAAAGAGATTCGGCTTCGCCGCATGCGGCGTGCCTTCCCGCTTCTCCTGCCACCGGAGGAGCGACCACCGTTCTTCGATCCGGACTGGGATCGCCGTGACGATCCGGTGCCGTGGTGGGTGACGTTGGTGCATATCGGATTTATGGGCTGGACCATCATCAATGCCCACTACCCGGCCTTGTTCATTCCCGGAATGCTATTCTTCCTGGGTTTTGCCCAGGTAAGCGCCCCTTACCAGAACCGCATCAACCTAAAGCCGGCCCTGCTGGTGGGATTTTTCCTCGGCGGCCTGGTAATCCACGGCGGGCTCCAGGGCTGGTGGATCGAGCCGGTGCTTAGCAACCTGAGCGAAATTCCCCTGATGCTGGGAGCCACGATACTTACCGCATTCAACGACAATGCGGCCATCACCTTCCTGAGCACCCTGGTGCCCGACTTCTCGGATACAGCAAAATATTCCGTTGTTGCTGGCGCCGTAGCCGGCGGCGGGTTAACCATCATCGCCAACGCACCCAACCCCGCCGGACTGAGCATACTCAAACCCTTTTTTGACGAGGAGGTGTCTCCCGTTAGCATTTTATTGGCCGCCGCCCTGCCAACAGCCATTTTGTGGCTGGCATTTCTCGTTTTATAGTAAGGAGAAAAACACCATGAATGTTCTCGGAACAGGTCAATGGGTGGCAATATCCTGTGGCATTTTGATTTTGACGGCCTGCAGCGCCAAACAACCGGTATTTTATCCCAACGATCATCTCCATTCGGTGGGAAAAACCCAGGCCCGGACGGATGTGGATCGATGCATGGCCGAGGCCAAGGAGTACGGGGTGAAAAACGATGCCGGCAAAACCGTGGGCGGCAAGGCCGTAAGAGGAGCAACCCTCGGTGCGGCCATCAGTGCCGTGGTCTCAGCCGTTTTAGGCGGCAATGTGGGCCGGGCCGCCGGAGCCGGGGCCGCAGGGGGCGCCACGGCTGGTGCGGTGAACGGCGCATTCGATGCTGACGAGCCGGATGCAGTCTTTAAAAATTACGTAGACCGGTGCCTCAGGGAAATGGGGTATGAAGTGATCGGTTGGCAGTAGCCATCTGATAGAAAAGGAAACACATCACCATGACCCGCGTCTCTCTTCATATTCGACAGATCTTCCTTGCAGTGGCCATCGCGCTGGTAATGACAGCAATCGGGTGCAGCCCCACTCCCAGGTATCAGCGAATCCCCGCCGGGGTGATTTCGACGACCATCGAGCCGCCGCCGGTCGGGCTGAGATTCGAAACAACGGTCACCCTCAAGGGAACATTGTGGAAAGACGACTCGCTTCTTCTCACCTATAGCGACGGCCGGAAGGACTATTATGGTCGGGTATCCGCCGACGACCAGGTCAACCTGTCCATCCACCAGGAGTGGTTTCCCGTCTATCAGGTCAACCCGCTGGAAAAAAACGCATACAAACAATCGGTCACCGGTGCGGAAACCTTAAGGCATCTGGACCGGCAGCACTGGACCGCCCTGGTAAAGCGTATCGAAAATGCCCTGGTAAATCCGATTAAACCGGGGACGGGCATCCTGATCAATGTCAGGGATGAAGAAATTTTTGTCTACCGCCGGCTCGATGGATCACTGGCCGAATGCGATTTCATGGAGAAACCGGCAAGCGTCCGTCTGGTGGAAAATCATCGCCTGGAAACCATGAACGAGGGAATTTTCCTTTTCCTGACCGCCTATCTCGAAACCATCGGCGTCTCCGATCCACACCTGGTCATGGAGACCGGTGAAACCGGCCCCTATGCCCGGCCCTTTGTCTTTGTCGACCGCAACGAAAAACGGTTTCATTTTCTCTCTTTAGAGCCTTATACCTTCGGCTCCATGCCAAGCATGCCCGTGACCAACACGGGCAAGGTAGGATGGCATTTGTTTGCGCGCAGCTACCTTTTTGAGCTGTTCAACCGGCCCGTCTCTTCGCTCTCCCGCCTCGGCCTGTTCCTCTATGACACCGCCTGGGATGCCACGCGGGGGATCTGGATCAGCACCTTTCGTTTCCCCGACGCTGAGAATGTGAATATCCCTCCTCTTTACCGGGGCGGGAGTATGGATCGAAAAGGGTGGGAAGACCATCTTGACCGAGTTGTGGGTACGGGTACCCGCACCAGCGGGCGGATTGAATTGCTCGTTGGCGGGGATCAATTTTTTCCCCGGCTGGTCGATGCCGTTATCGGTGCCGAGCGATCCGTCAAGTTGCGCACCTACATCTTCGATCGTGACGACTATGCCGTCCGATTGGCCGATCTTCTCAAGAAACGGTCTAAAGACGTGAATGTCCAGGTGATGCTGGACGGCTTGGGCACCCTCATGGCCCAGAACAAAGCCGCCGGATCCATGCCGCCGGACCATGAGGCGCCGCTGGGCATCACCCTGTACCTGACCGACCAGTCCAAAGTGCGGCTGGTCAGCCTGACCAACCCCTGGTTCACCGGGGATCACACCAAGACGACCATCATCGACAGCCGCAAAGCCTTTATCGGAGGCATGAACATCGGCCGGGAATACCGCTGGGAATGGCATGATCTGATGATGGTGGTGGACGGCCCGCTGGTGTCGGTGATCGAGCGTGAGTTCGACAAAACCTGGGCCCACGGCCAGATACTGGGGGACGTGGTCTTCTCCGGCTACGTGCTGGCCAACCCACCTACGCCCGAGTCCCCCCGTGGCTATCCCATCCGGGTTCTGCGGACCCTGCCCTACGATTCCCAGGTCTACCGATCCCAGTTGCACGCCATCCGCCAGGCCAAAGGCTACATCTTTATCCAGAACGCCTATTTTTCCGACACCACCATCATCCACGAACTGGTCAAGGCCAGACTGCGCGGGGTGGACGTGCGGGTAATCATTCCCATGGAGGGCAATCACGGCATCATGAACGCCAGCAACGTGACAGCAGCCAACACCCTGCTGAAATATGGCGTACGGGTATTCACCTACCCGGGCATGTCCCACGTCAAGGCCGCCGTTTACGACGGCTGGGCCTGCCTGGGATCGGCCAACTTCGACAAGTTGAGCTTTCGCGTCAACAAAGAAATGAACCTGGGCAGTTCGGACCCGGACTTTGTTCAGAACCTGCTCGACAGCGTGTTCGCACCCGATTTCGAGGCTGCCGTGGAACTGACGCAACCCCTGCCGGCCGGCTGGAACAATACGATCGCCTCGATCATCGCCAGCCAGTTGTAATTGGATCGGCAATATCATGAGCCAAATCACCTGTACAACTGAGAATTGGATTTCCCCGATTTTGTTTATTGAATACGACAGCACCGTAATCCTCGGTATTGCCGCGTTGGTCACCACGATTTCCGGGGCTTGCTACATCGTTCGGCAGAAGCTTCGTGTCGACTTGTCCATTGACCATCCGGAAGAACCGTGAAACCATTCCGGGACGGTTCCGGTAGAAAAATAGGATCTTTTTGAGAAAGGCCTTGGCATCCATGAAATCCTGGAAAAAAAGAGTGCTTGTTTTTTCGGCCGCCCTGATTGGGCTGCTGGTGGTGGTTGTCCTGCTGAAGCTGGTCTTCGTCGATTTCGTCGTCGATTTCTGGTGGTTTCAATCCCAAGGCATGACCCTGTACTTTTTCATGCGACTGGCCTATCGCTATCTCGTTTTCGCCTTTTTTGCCGCAGTTTTCTTTGCGATTTTTTACGTCAATTTCAGGATTGCCTCACGCGCTGTCGGTGTCGCCGACACGCCCGGGGACAAGGATGAAAAGAGCCTGTTCAAAAGCCTGCACGGCGGCTTGCGGCGCATGTACCTCCCCCTCTCCTTTTTGATGGCGCTGCCCATCGCGGTGCCTATGTATGCCCATTGGGAAGAGGCCCTGCTGTTTATTTTCGGCAGCGCCAGCAGGGTGACCGACCCGCTGCTGGGCAAGGATATCAGTTTCTATCTGTTTTCCCTGCCCATTTACACCCTGATCCAAAAAGAAGTGCTTGTGGCCTTCATCATTTTGCTGGTGGGCGTGATGTTCCTTTACTGGTATGAAGGCCGTCTATTGGCCATTCAGGAGCGAACGCTGCCACGCCGGGCCCGCGTGCACATCAGCCTGCTGGCCCTGGCAACAGTGGCCATCGTCTGCTGGGGGTTCTTGCTAGAACGATACCAACTGCTTTACGAAACGGTCAATCTGCCCATCTTTTTCGGCCCCGGCTATGTTGAGATGAAGATCGTCCTGCCGATGATCTGGCTGTCTGTATTTTTCCTTGCAGCCACCGGCATATCACTGGTGGTAAGCCTCAACCGCAAGCGGGGGTGGAAGATACCGCTGATTGTGGGTGTGCTGTTGGCGCTTAGCGTGATGGGTAAAAACGCCGATTTTTTAAACGACATGGTGCGCAAATATATCGTCGCTCCCAACCAGATCGCCCGTGAACGGCCTTATATCGATGCCAACATTCGTTCGACCCTGGCCGCCTATGGGCTCGACGCCGTCCAGACCCTGGACTTCAAGACCCAATCGAAACCCACCTTTGACGCCGACGACCCGGCACTGGTGCGCCGCCTGCAGAACATTCCCGTCTGGGACCGTGAGATGCTGGGCGGCGTCTACGAAGAGCTCCAGGGCATTCGAACCTACTATTCGTTTCCAACCATTGATGTGGACCGCTACAGCGTCGAAGGCAGTTATCGCCAGGTCTATCTGGGCGCCAGGGAGATCCAGTTTTCCAAATTGCCCGAATCCGCGCAGAATTGGATTAACCTCCACCTGCAGTACACCCACGGCCAGGGGGTGGTAATGATTCCGGCCGCCCAGGCCGGCGACGAATTCATGACCTGGTTTATCAAGGATATCCCACCCCAATCGGACTTCGGCTTGCCCGTCAACCGGACATCCATCTACTACGGGCTCGAGGACAAACCCTATGCTATCGTGCCTAATGACGCCGGAGAAATCGGCTCCCCGGTCGGCGATGATGAAGCCATCGTCCACTACGATGGCCAGGGCGGGGTCCCCGTCAATTCACTATGGCGCAAGTTGCTGTTGTCCATGCACTTCAAGGACCGCAACATTTTTTTTACCGCCAAGACCAACGATCGCAGCCGCCTGCTCTTCCGTCGCAACATCCTGGATCGGATCAGGCACATCACCCCGTTTCTGAAACTCGACCAGGATCCGTACATCGTCTCGACGGCCGACGGCCTGTTCTGGGTCCAGGACGCCTATACGACTGCCGACAACTATCCACTGGCCCCGGCAGTCGAGGAAGGCATCAACTACATCCGCAACTCGGTAAAAATTGTCGTGGACGCTTATCACGGAAAGATCACTTACTACGTTTCCGATGGTGCGGACCCCATCATCAACGCCTATCACCGCATGTACCCCGGCGTTTTCCAGCCGTTGAGCGACATGCCACCGGCGCTGTTGAAGCACATCCGCTATCCCCAGGATATTTTTCTCAGTCAGGTTTCCATTTATGCCAAATATCACCAACGGGACCCGGAGCGGTTCTATCGGCAGGAGGATATCTGGGAGTTTTCAAAAATACCCCAGGGCCGGGATCTGGTTCCGGCCAACCCCTACTACCTGACCCTGGACCTCATCGAGCCCGGCCAGGAGGATTTTCTGCTCTTCATGCCCATGGCACCCTTTGGCCGCGACAACCTTCGGGCGCTGATCATCGCCGGCAGCGACGGCGACAATTACGGCAAGATATTCGCTTACCGGTTTCCGAGGGACCAGCAGGTATATGGTCCCGCCCAGGTCCACTCCCTGGTCAACCAGGATATTGTCATTTCCGAACAATTTACCCTGTGGGATCAGGAAGGCTCCGAGGTGCTACTGGGCAAGATGATCATCGAACCCACGGCCGGCTCGCTGCTTTACATCCAGCCGGTCTACCTCCAGGAGGAGGGCAAATTGAAGATCCCGCAGCTGAAACGCTTGATCATGGCATTGGACGATGCCGTTGTCATGGCGCCTAGTCTGGAGGAAGCCGCGGTGATGCTGGAGGCGGAACTGACCCGCAAATCGGTCCGCAGGGATCGGCATGCTCAGACACGGTCACGTCCCAACATGGGCAACCGTTCACCGGCAGGCGACACGACAACCCCACCCGCGCCGAAAAACAGTTTGAAGGCACCTTCAACCCAGCCGTCGGAACCGACGGAGCAGGAGGGCGGCAGCGTCACTTCAGCCTCTGACACGTAACGCAGGGCGTTTTCCGAATGCCGGGAATCATCGACGGCGACCAATACTTTCTTTTCCATGACGTTGCCTCCCGATTCTTCTTTCTTAAGGATGCCCTCAACCACCGCATAGCTCATGGCCTGGAGTGTGGAATTCCGGCGGGATGATCTCGGCGCTATGTTCAACGGCCGCCTCCACCGCCTCCTTTTCGTATACCCCGGTGTTAATTTTAAATGAATCCAGTATTTCGTCAACGGTCAATCCATCGTGTGCGTCCATCCCAAACCCTCCCGATATTGGTTTGTTTAACCGCATTGTTGATTTCAGCGTGCTGGCATCATACCGGACTCGATCCGCAATATGAACTGGCGCTGGTGAATCGCGAGATTGTGAAAACCCTGGAGGAAGGGCAGCGTCTGGAAGCCAAAACAAAAATCGTTGAATATTACAAGGATTACTCGCTTAAAAAGTGATCGTATATTGAAGAATTTGCCAAGTCACACAATCTGCTTCCTGAATAGAAAACAGCACCCTTTACCAACCGCCACCGCCACCACCGCCCCCTCCCCCACCGGAAGATCCGCCCCCGCCGCTGCCTGACGACGATCCCGGCGCACTGGACGAGGCGGAGACCGCGCCGGCAAAGGATCCGCCCAGGCTGGCGGCCAGGCCGGTGAAGGGCGTGCGGCCACTGTACCAGGAGGGCGAGTGATGGCGGCCGGATGCGGGATCGACAGCCGCTCTGGCCAGGACATCGGCAAACTGCTCGTTCCAGTCGTTCTCAACCCCAAGGGCCATCGCACAAGGCAGCAATTCTTCGAAGTGTTCGGGGGTCCGGTCCGGCGGGTTGAGAAGGTTCAAGCGGTCTTTTTCCGCCACACACATGTAAAGCTTCAAGCCCTCGATCTCGTCCAACAACCGTCTGCCGCCCAGGGTCGGCGCCTTGAGCAGGTGGTAGAAAACGATGTTGGTGGCCACAATGCCCATGAACAGGATCATGTTCGGGAAGCCGACGGCCGAGGCGAGAACGCCGATGCCGACGATTTCACCGCCGACAAAGGGCAGGGCGAACAGGGTGATGGCCGTCGCCCCGGCAACTTTGCGGCTGCGCCAGGCAGCGATTACCGTGGTGCCGAGGACATAAACACCGGCGCTCCAACCTGACAACCAGACCATCATGAACATGGCCACGGGAACCAGGGAAGCGGTCAGGACAATCCCTCCCAGCGTCAGTATCGAGATGGCGATTCCGGGAATGAAATACCGGGTGTTGCGCAGGAAGTATGCTTTTTCGTATTCGCCGCTCAGGCTGGTGCGAAGCGCTTTGACGGCAGCCCCCACCCGGTTGTGTGACGTCTTTTTCAAGGCAATTGATCGTCTTCCCGGCGGAAACAGGTGTCGTGCCACCTTGGCTTCTCCCGGAGCCAGCGAAGACGAATGGCTGCCTGTGATCTCAAGAGAATAGTCACCGTCGCTGTCTTCGGCAATGGTTAAAAACCCCTTTACCGCCATGCTGACCACGGCCACGGCCAGCGCCTTCTTGTCAAACCCCATCTGCTGGACAAAACGCATGCCTGCCGGGGAGATGCCTTTGGGCGGGGCATAGCGGGGAATGATGGCGCCTTTGATCGGATCCCGCCCCACCTTCAGCCAGGCCGTCGCGTAGTAAAAGAGAAGAACGATCAGGCCGCATATAGCCACCACCAGCCCGCGATTGTCGCCGAGCAGGTAGCCGATCTTCTCGGCCGTTTCCGGCTCGGTCACGACGCCTTTGGGCCAGGCCACTGCAATGGTCAGGCCCTCACGGGGGGCCAGTGCGTGGGTCGTGACGAATCCAAGATCACTGGCGGTTTCGTCAATCGCGTAATCCTGGCCGTCCGCTCCGAACGGACCGGTGTAAGCCGCATACTGGACCACTTCGGCCCCCGGCGGCAGCTGGACGACCGCCCGGGCTGTTTCGATGACAAAATCCCATCCGTTGCCGGTGACGTTCCAGTACAGCTCATCGTATTCGTCGAAAAACCCGATCTGCCGGTCGGTGCGATAAACAAATGTATAGGTATATTCGCCAGGCTGCAGAAACACGTCCTTGTTGCCCATGTA
>NZ_JASJGN010000285.1:0-13309 GCF_033791525.1 Desulfosarcina sp. | reverse complement strand
GAGGGCAAACCGCTGGTGGCGGAATACATACCCAATACGATGCTCGGCATTGAATACCTGTGGGGCGGTCCGGTGCAGTTGGAAACCATGGAGGTGGCAGCGACGCCACAGACGCCAAGAATGCCCACCATGCCCGGGATCCCCATGCCGCAGACCGATGCAACCGAACCTCGGGAACTCAAATGGCAGCGGGTGCTATACACCATGCATGACCGAAAACTGAGCAGGAATGTTCTTTAAATCATACGATCGGCGCCCCACCATCCACCGGTCGGATAAGGCAGTATATGGACAACATCAATAAAGCCATGCAGCATATCGATACGGTTGCCGATGAGTCAAATCATCGCAGGCCCATCCCCTTTGAGGAATTTCTTCAAGTGGTGCTAGTCAACCCAGTCGGTACCATCCGGAACGTGTTCCAGGTCTTTCACGATCTGTTCAAAGCTTATGTCGGCGAAGGCGTCGATGAATATCCCAACGACCCCGAATCGATCCAATACGTGAGCTATGACTGCAGCAGGCTGTTCGTCGAAGGCGCAGATCACCCTTTTTTTGCGGACCGTCTTTTTGCCAACCGGTTGGTCAATCATGTTGAGGCGCTGAGAAGTGGTGCCCAGCAAAACAAAATTTATATTTTTGACGGCCCCCACGGCTGCGGCAAGAGCACCTTTTTGAACAATCTGTTGAAGCGTTTCGAAGAGTACGCCAATACGGTGGCAGGGACCCGTTACGAGACAGTGTGGCGCCTGGATCGCAGACAACTGGCCAGCGAAGGGGGCAACGACACTGCGTCCATTATAGAGAGTCTTTTCCGGATGCAGAAAAATCCGAACAAGAAGCAGTTCGATACCGTTCGAGATATGGCCCTGACCGATACGGATAACTATTTTGTGGAGGTTCCTTGTCCCTGCCATGACAATCCGCTGCTCCTGATCCCAAAATCCCGGCGGCGGCAATTTCTCGACGATCTGTTCGAAAACAATGAGTTTAAATACACCCTGTTTACCGACAAGGCCTATGAATGGATTTTTCACGAGGTTCCCTGCACGATTTGCGGGTCTCTTTACGAAGCGCTGCTGACCCGGTTGAAGAGCCCGGCAAAGGTGCTAGAAATGGTCCATGCCGTTCCATACCGATTCAATCGCCGACTGGGCAGGGGCATCAGCGTGTTCTCCCCCGGTGATCGTCCGGTCAAGGAGATCATTCAAACCAACGAATACCTTCAGCGGTTGATCAACCGGCTTTTTTCCGACAGTAATCAGGTCCGCTATATCTATTCCCGTTTCGCCAAAACCAACAACGGCATCTATGCCTTGATGGACATCAAATCCCATAACATCGAACGCCTGATCGAGCTTCACAACATTATCAGCGAAGGGCTGCACAAGGTCGAGGATATCGAGGAGAACGTCAACTCCCTGTTCCTGGCCCTGATGAATCCGGAAGACAAAAAGAACATCAAGGATTTCCAGTCTTTTTCCGACCGTATCGTATACATCAATATCCCGTATGTATTAGACTTGAACACGGAGGTCGAGATCTACCGCAACATCTTCGGGTCCTACATCGATGACACTTTCCTGCCCCGGGTGCTGCACAATTTTGCCCGGGTCATCATCTCTTCCCGGCTGAACCTTCGCTCCGAAGGCATGCTCGAGTGGATTCCAGAACCGGAGAAATACACCCGTTACTGTGACAAGAACCTTCAGTTGCTCAAGATCGAAATTTACACCGGGCACATACCCGAGTGGTTGTCCGAAGAAGACCGCAAAGCGCTCACCGCCAAACGCCGGCGTCGGATCATCGGTGAATCCGATAAAGAAGGTCGGCAGGGAATTTCAGGGCGCGATTCCATAAAAATCTTCAACGACTTTTTTACCACCTACGCCAAATCGGGCGAATTGATCGACATGTCCATGCTGTGCAAATTTTTCCACGGGCAGAAAGACTTGAAAGCTTCCATCCCGGAGGGTTTTTTAGACTCACTGCGGTCACTGTACGACTTTACCATTTTGCAGGAGGTGAAAGAGTCTCTATACTATTTCAACGAAGAGCAGATTCACAGGGAAATCCTTCACTATATGTTTGCCGTGAATTTCGAACCGGGCACCGTTGAAACCTGCAAGTTCACCGGCGAGAAGGTCCGCATCACCGACGAGCTGCTGGACAGGTTTGAACGGCGAATGCTGGGCGAAAAAATGGAAACGGTCAAGCTCTTGACTTTCAGAAAGGAAACCCAAAAGGAGTACACTTCCAGAACGCTCACTCAGGAGATCATGGTAAACGGCACCCCTCCCATGGAAACCCGCCTGTTCCAATCACTGAAAGAACGCTATGTGTTTAACTTGAAGGAAAAGGCGTTGGACCCCTTTCTGGAAAACGAAAACTTCCGGCGGGCGATCAAGGATTACGCCGAAGAGGATTTCAGGACCTATGACAAAAAAATCCGTGATGATGTTACGTTTCTCATGGACAACATCATGAAGCGCTACCGGTATACCGAACACGGTGCCAGGGCGGTTTGTATTTACGTCATCGACAATGATCTCGCCAGAAAATTCACAAAACCGTGACGGATCCAACTGCCTGTCATGAAACGGCCAGCCGCAACCTGAATATCCGTTTTTAATTCACAGAGGCTATCCGTGAGAGAAGACCACATACATTTCCAATCCGGCAAATGGGAAATGGAGGGGTTATACCAAACCGACCATCCCAAAAAGGGGGTGGTCATCACCCACCCCCACCCGCTCTACGGAGGTGACATGTATAACCCGGTGGTGGAAGCCATCGTCGCCGCTTATCAGAAAAGCGGATTTACCACGCTCCGGTTTAATTTCAGGGGCGCGGGAAAAAGCACCGGCACCTGCGATCAGGGAATCGGAGAACAGGCCGATGTGGCGAGTGCTTTAGATTTTATGGAAAGTGAAGGTCTCCAGGAAGTCCACCTGTCCGGGTACTCCTTCGGCGCCTGGGTCAATGCCATGGCCCTTCAGGGTGGTTTGGCGGTGCAGGGGATGACCATGGTCGCACCACCGGTGGCGTTCATCGATTTCGAGGATGGGATTCGGCTGCCGATGCTCTCGGTGGTGGTTGCGGGCAGCCGTGATGAAATTGCCCCACCGGTCCTGATCCGTCCGTTGATGGGCCAATGGAATCCCGATGCCCGCATCGATATCATCGAGGGTGCCGACCACTTATTTTTCGGCTTCCTTGACGAAGTAACCCACAGACTGGTCCAACGGATTCAGCCCTGCGAATAAAGGGTCCGGCGACACTGACATTCAGCGATTGCATGCTTGACATGAAACCCATTGTTGAATAAGCTTTTCCCAGTGACAGAGGTGTTGCGCAATGAACTTACAGCGATCGACATTTGCCCTTTGCCATATTCTTCCCATCTTTCCGCGCGCCATCCGCTTGCCGAACGATTGATCCCTCAACTGCTTTCCTGGATTCCGTGACGATTGTATTGATTCTTTCGCTTTCGCCAATGAATGGTTGTCATCGGGCTCCTTTGCCCTTGGCGTTAACCCACAACCAATAAGGAGGCGCCATGAAAGCCATGCATCAACTCATCGAAGAGCAGGTTCGTCGTTGGGAGATCCTTAGAAAGGAAAAGCAGAAGGACAAAATCTTGCCGGTGATCACCCTTTCCAGGGAACCTGGCAGTGGTGGCAAATTGGTGGCCAAGGCCGTGGCCGATAGGCTTGGTCTGGATCTTTTTCACCAGGAACTCATTAATGCCATGGCCGATAATGCGGACACCACCACCCGAGTCATTCGGACCCTGGATGAAAGGGGGTTGTCCATGATCGAAGACTGGGTGTCGGCCGCCATCAGCGAGCGGCACCTTTGGCCGGACGAGGTTTCCCGCGTGCTGATGCGGGTCATCGGCGCCATTGGTCGGCACGGAAAAGCCATCATCGTTGGTCGGGGCGCCAATTTTGTCCTACCGCCGGAAAACCGGTTCCGGATCCGGATCATCGCCCCTTTGGAACTGCGGGTGAGCCGTGTGGCCGAAACCTATAGTGTGTCTAAAAAGGAAGCCAAACGCCACGTGCTGCGCACCGAGTCCGATCGCCGGGCTTTTGTGAGAAAATATTTTCACAGTGACATCGGCGATCCGGCAAATTATGATGTGATCTTAAATACCGGGACCCTCTCCGTTGAATCGGCTGAAGCTGCCATATGCAGTGCGCTCGGTTGATCGGCGCAGGCGAAGTGGATAAAGCGAGCTTGAACTGGTTGATGCCGAAGCTGAAAAACCCGACGGTCAGCAAGGTCGTCAGGCGTCCGAAGCAATGCCGGGCAATCGGTCTTTCCTTGCCGAAGCGCTGGGGCACCAGCTGAACATCGCCGTATCGATTCAACCGGTCTTAAAAAACCCGCTGTCTTGTTCTCTTTTGGTTACCAATCCGTAAAGCTGGGACATCAGCATCCCCGTAAACATCAGAGAACACCCCACCATTCCCCTGCGTGACATCACTTCTCCCAAGATCAGCCATCCGCCCACGGCGGCGAACACTGCTTCGAGGCTGAGCAGAATGGCGGCATGGGCCGGGTGGGCGTGGCGTTGGGCCACCACCTGGAGGGTGTACGCCACCCCCACGGACAGGGCACCGCCATAGACGATGGGCAGGGCTGCGGCGGCAATGGCGGCAACGCTGGCGGTTTCGACGACCAGGGCCGTCATCAGACTGGCTGCGGCGCACACCATGAATTGAAGGAATGCCAGTTGCAGGGAATCGGTTTTAGGAGAAATCCAGCCGATCAGATGGATGTGGCAGGCCCAGAATATCGCCCCGATCAATTCCAACAGATCCCCGAAGGAGACGGTGAGGTCCTCGTTAACGCTGAGCAGGTACATGCCGGCGGCTGCCATCAATGCACCGCCCCACGTGCCCGCATTGGTGCGTTGGCCCCACAACAGCCCCATGATGGGGACGATCACCACATAAAGGCCGGTGATGAATCCCGCTTTACCGGCGGTGGTGTAAACGAGACCGACTTGTTGCAGGGAGGCGCCGGCGAAGATGGCCATTCCGGCCAGGCCGCCATATAAAACGAGGCGTCTGTTCCGGATCTGGCCGCTGCCGTCGGGTGCTTTGGGTTGATTGTTGCGGTTGCTGTAAATAAATGGAACCAGCACCATGGCGCCGAGGAAAAAGCGGATGCCGTTGAAGGTGAACGGTCCCACATGATCCATGCCCATGCGTTGGGCCACGAAGGCAAAACCCCAGATGACGGCGCTGAGCAGGAAGAGCAAATCGGATTTCAGGTGTTGGGGTTTCATTTATTAATGAACTCCTAAAGAGCCGCATTTGTGACGGGGTCGTAAGAAGCCCGAGATCGAGGCTTGTGAATCCCGAGAATACCGCTATCGCGGGTGCCGAAGGCAGCGGACTTATTGTACGCTGCAGTGACGAGGGATGAAGCGTAACGCAGATATCGGACTCCTTGCGACCCCGTCATCTACTGGTTCCCGAAGCCGTTCTGGCCGCCGCAATCCGGACACTGCCAGGTGATGCCGTTGCAGGACATGCCCCACACATTCTCCTGCATGCATTCCTGGCAGATCAGGAAGCCGCAGCGGCAGCTCCAGCAAAAGGGGACTTCTTTCGAGCAGCAGTGGCAGACTTTCGGTCCTTTCTGCCGTCGCCGGGACCGGCTGGCCACATGGGTTGCGGTATTGTTCATCGCTTATCGCTAACTATCTGAAGTCTTGTCGTTTAAGATCGTTAATGCTACTATGCGCACAACATGCCGAAACGACATTAACTAATGCAGGAGCACCTTCGTGTCAACGCAAATTGAGCTGGACCCGGAACAGGAAACCCCGACGCTGTACCTGATCGATGGCAGCGCCTACATTTACAGGGCCTACCATGCGGTGCGGGGGCTTTCCAACAGCAGCGGCCTGCACACCAATGCCACCTTCGGGTTTACCCGCATGCTGATCAAGCTGATGGCAGACCGTTCTCCCGCTTATGTGGCCATGTTTTTCGATGCCAAAGGCCCCACATTTCGCCATGATCGCTATGCGGAATACAAGGCCAACCGGCCGCCCATGCCCGATGACCTGGTCGAACAGCTGCCCTGGATCCGAAAGGTCACCGAGGCGTTCAACGTCCCTGTGTTCGAGATGCAGGGGTACGAGGCCGACGACCTCATCGGCACGCTGGCCCATCGTGCGGAGGAAAACGGATTTCACGTGGTCATGGTCACCGGGGATAAGGACTTTTTGCAACTGGTCACCGATCGCTGCACCATCTGGGATCCCATGAAAGACAAGGTCCTTGATCCCGCCGCCATCCGCGAGGCCTTCGACCTTCAGCCCCGGCAGATGATTGACGTGATGGGTCTGTCCGGTGACACGGCGGACAACATTCCCGGTGTTCCCGGCATCGGCCAGAAGACGGCCGTGGATCTGATCAAAACCTTCGGCAGCATGGATGCGGTCTACACCGGCATCGACACCATCACCAAGAAAAAGCAGAAGGAAAATCTGATTCAGTACAAAGCGCAGGCCCTGTTAAGCCGCGAACTGGTGACCATTGACCGGCGTGTGCCTGTCCAATTCGACCCGGACCGTTTGAAAACCCAGGTGCCCGACGACGAAGCGCTGACCCACCTCTTCGCAGAGCTCGAGTTCAGGCAGCTGCAGCAGGAATATGCCTCGCGAGACCAATCGGTCGAGCGGCGCTACCGGGCCATCATGAGCACGGATGACCTGGATAACCTGGTGCACCGCCTGGAAGGCGCCAAACGGTTTGCGTTAGATACGGAAACCACTGCGATAGATCCCATGCAGGCGCGATTGGTGGGCCTATCCTTTTGCCTGAGCCCGGGTGAGGCCTGTTACATTCCGGTGGGCCACAACTACCTGGGCGCGCCCGAGCAGCTGTCTCTGGAGATGGTGCTGGAACGACTGCGGCCGGTGCTGGCCAACCCGGACGTCGAAAAAATCGGCCAGAACATCAAATATGACTGGATGGTGTTGCGCCGCCACGGCGTAGACCTGGCCGGTGTCAATTTCGACACCATGGTGGCTTCCTACCTGATCGATCCCGGCAAGCGGGCCCACGGTCTGGACCAGATCGCCCTTGACTACCTGGGCCACAAAAATATCACCTACGCCGAGGTGGCGGGAAAGGGGAAGGCTGCCGTCACCTTCGACCAGGTGATCCTGGAAAAGGCCATCCCTTATGCCTGCGAGGATGCCGACATTACCCTGGCCGCCCACGATGTATTCGTTCCCCTGCTGAAAGAAAATGGGCTGACTGATCTGATGAAACAGGTGGAGATGCCCCTGCTGCCGGTGCTGCTGGAGATGGAGATGACCGGCGTCTGTGTGGACCGGGACCGGCTGCGTGATCTGTCAAAATCCTTTGCCGGGCAGCTGGACATTCTCGAACAGCAGATTCACGACCTTGCCGGTGAAGCGTTCAATATCAATTCATCACAGCAACTGGGACGGATCCTGTTTGAAAAACTGAACCTGCCGGTCCAGAAAAAAACCAAGAAAAAGACCGGGTACTCTACCGACGTGGAGGTGCTTACGACGCTGGCCCGCAGCCATGATTTGCCGGCACTGGTGCTGCGCCACCGGACCCTGGCCAAACTCAAGTCCACCTATGCCGATGCCCTGCTGGAATTGATTCACCCGCAAACCGGACGCATCCACACCTCTTTCAACCAGGCCGTGGCGGCCACCGGTCGGCTGAGCAGCAGCGACCCCAACCTGCAGAATATTCCCATCCGTACGGAAGAGGGCCGGGAAATTCGAAAGGCCTTCGTACCCCGGGAGGGCTGGCATTTCCTTTCGGCTGATTACTCCCAGATCGAGTTGCGCATTCTGGCCCACTGTTCCGAGGATCCGATCCTTATCCAGGCCTTTAAAGATGACGAGGACATTCATACCCGGACGGCCACCGAGGTTTTTCAGGTTTTCCCCCAGATGATCAACGACGAGCTGCGGCGGCAGGCCAAGGCCATCAACTTCGGCATCATTTACGGTATGAGTGCCTTCGGGCTGGCCCGGGAGCTGGAGATCAGCAACAAGATGGCCCAGACGTATATCGACCATTATTTTGCCCGCTACCAGGGCGTCAAGGCCTTCATCGACAAGACTATCGAGATGGCGCACGACACCCGTCAAACCAGCACGCTGCTGGGCCGTATCCGGCAGCTTCCGGACATCGCCAGCACCAACCGCAACGTGCGCCAGTTTGCCGAGCGAACTGCCATCAACACCCCCATCCAAGGCACCGCTGCGGATCTGATTAAACTGGCCATGATCGGCGTTGACCGGGCACTTCGCAAAAAGCGGATGAAAACCGCCATGCTGCTCTCCGTGCATGATGAAATGATCTTCGAGGTGCCGCCGGATGAGCTCGACGAAGCAAAAGCCTTGGTTCGGCAGGAGATGGAGACGGTGTGGGATCTGGCCGTTCCCTTGAAAGTCAACATGGCCTGCGGACAGAATTGGGCCGAGGCCCACTGAGTGCACGGCGGCATAAAATCGATGCCAGAGTCAATCTTACCGCTGAGCACGCGGAGGACGCAGAGAAATGATAGCGGGTTAGGAATAGAGTTACGCACTCACGGTTTACAGTAATCGGTTCACGGTCATTAAAAAGAACAAAAGAGGGATGACATGAAAAAATCGACCTGGATTATATCAACGATGTTGATCGCAATATTCTTCTTCGGTTGTGCCACCCCGCGCATCACCCTGTTTTCCGATGCCTCCGATCCGCTGCGGGAGATAACGCTGGACGGAACGGGGGATGATAAGATCCTGGTGGTTCCGATTTCCGGCGTCATCACCGACTCCTCAAAAAGCAGTGTCATGCGGACGATGCCCGGCGTGGTTCAGGAGGTCGTCTCCCATCTGCGGCTGGCTGAAAAGGATGACCGTGTCAAGGCCGTGCTGTTTAAGATCGATACCCCCGGCGGCACCACAACGGCCAGCGATATCCTCTATCATGAGATTGTTGCTTTCAAACAGCGCACCGGCAAGAAGGTCGTGGTTTGCATGATGAACCTGGCCACTTCCGGGGGCTACTACGTCTCCCTGCCGGCCGATGTGATCATGGCCCATCCCACCACCGTTACCGGGTCGATCGGTGTGATTCTGATGCGTCCCCAGGTGACGGGGCTCATGGAAAAGATCGGCGTGGACGTGCGCGTCAACAAATCCGGTGAGAATAAGGACATGGGGTCGCCGTTCCGCCCCGTCACACCAGTGGAGGAGAAGATGCTGCAGGACTTGGCCGATAGATTGGGCCGGCGGTTCGTTGATCTGGTGAAGCAGCACCGGGGACTGGACGAAGAACGCCTGGCCACCGTTGCCGACGCCCGGGTTTTTCTGGCTGACGCCGCCGTCGCCGTGGGTCTGGTGGACAAGATCGGCTATCTGCAGGACGCCATCGCCGAGGCCAGGAAACTCGCTGCGCTCGATGCCGATGCCCGGGTGGTGGTATACCGGCGGACCCACTATCCCAACGACAACCTATACAACACCCTCACCAGCGGTACCCGGGCCAACCCGACGCCGATGGTGGACCTGGGGCCAATCGGTGGTCTGCTCTCCCTTGATGCCGGCTTTTACTACCTCTGGCCCCATGCGCTGGGTTCACCCTGATTATTGTTACCGCTTCCTGATCAGCGTCCGATAACCCATTTGCCGAGGAGGCTGTCTTTCAGGACGCCTCCCCGGCTTTTTCATCCGCTGTTTCCGGATCTGCCGACAGTCTCACGGTTTCATCCACCGCCCGGTAGATGGTCTTGAAGACCTCAGGAAATCCCGTGGGTGAAATCCGTCCCGTTTCAATGAACTTGACCACGATCTCCTTGGTGGCCCGAAGGATCTGCTCGTCTTGGCTTGTTTTTCTCATCAGCTTCCGCCTTTATGGATCATATTATTAAATATATTGAACTGTTAACAGGAAGTCAGCCGTAAGTCAACTGCGGCCTGCGCGCAGACCAGGCCTCTGCTTGAAGCGCAAGAGGCCACAGAACGTTTGACACGGTTTCCGCCATCCTTTAATAAGTAGCCCCAACAGAAACCGATTGGAGAAGCCCATGAAATCCTATGATCACACCGTCCGCTACACCGTGGACAAGCCGGACATCGTTACCACCGATGTGCTTGATCCCATCGATTATCATTACAAAGGCAAACGGGATATCGTCATCACCATTTCTCAGCCGGAATTCACCTCGGTTTGTCCCATGACCGGCCTACCGGATTTCGGCACCATCAATATCCGCTATACGCCGGACAATTGTATTGTCGAACTGAAGTCATTGAAATACTATCTGCTGCAATTTCGAAACGTTGGCATGTTTTACGAGCACGTGTCCAACCGGATCCTCGACGATCTGGTGCAGGTGCTTAAACCCAAGATGATGGAAGTGACCGGGCAGTTCACATCAAG
This sequence comes from Desulfosarcina sp., assembly GCF_033791525.1. Lineage (GTDB taxonomy): Bacteria > Desulfobacterota > Desulfobacteria > Desulfobacterales > Desulfosarcinaceae > Desulfosarcina. Next base: position 2,861 of record NZ_JASJGN010000285.1, on the reverse strand, counting down.
GGGTGGTTTGACCGCTACCGTTTGTGCCCGATACGAGGCAACGTCATGATTGATTTTGCTGGCCCGAAAAAAACCGGATTGGTGTTGTCGCTGCTGGCGGCGTTTTTGCTTTCCGGATGCGGCGTGTCGTCGTCTTACCGATCCGCGAAACAAAAAACCATTCGCGACTTTTCCGACAGCGATAAATACCGGAAGGTGGTGGGTGTTCTGGTGCTTGCCAATGCCACCTTGTTCAACAGTCCACAAGTGGCGTCACCGTTTATGGACGCATTCATATCCAGCCTGGAATCGAATGCCTCCGATGCATTACTGATGGTGCCGGGAAAAGCCGACGTTCCTCCATTTTTGTGGAACCCGCCGCGGATCGCCAACAGCGACATCGATGTGTTCACCCTGTCAGGGCTCGCCCGGCAGGCGGGCATCAACGCCGTGGTGAGTCCCGTGCTTATGGATATTCGACTGCGTACCCGGAAGACGGGCTTCTGGTTTTTCAAGGATGTCGCCTACAGCCTTCAGCTTCAGACTGCGGCAGCGGTTTATGATGCGGCGACGGGGGCTCGTTTGGCCCTGGGAATCCTAACCGATGAAGTCGATATCGACGAGGATCAGGCCGGCATCGTCCGCAGCGGCCAGGAAGCAGAGGTGGACGATCTGGTTGAATTGGCCGAAGAGATGGGCGACGCACTTGGCGAGGGTATGGGCGATGCGATCAAAAACAGCCAGTGGACGTCTGCCGTGGTTTCCATCGAGGGCCGGTCTTGCGTCATTACGGCTGGAAGCGAGGTGGGCATTGAGGTGGGGGATGGGTTCAGCGTGCTGGATGGCAGCGCTATTTTGACCGGCCTGGATGGGCAGCGTTACATCGCACCGGGACCGAAAATCGGCGAAATCACCATTAGCCGGGTGTCGCCCCGGCAATCTTTCGGCGAACCCGAATCCGGAGAAATACCGCCGGCCGGCAGCATTTTGGTCCCTTAGCGGTAGACTGAGTTGTTGGTCTCTGGTCTATCGTTTGTGGTTCTCGATTCTCCGGCCTCCGGCTTCAGATCTCAGTTTTCTGACCAGGCCGAAATTGACTCTGCGTATTGACGGATCAGGTCCGTGGCCTCCTTTTCTGAAGCGATATACCGGACGGCGTTGCGGAACTGTCCGGCGTTTCGCATGCCTTTCACGAACCAGCACAGCCGGCTGCGCATCATTCGGCAAGCCACTTTTTCCCCCAGATAGCGCACTGAATCCTGCAGGTAAGCCGTCATCATAAGGATGCGCTGACTATCGTTCGGCAACGCTGGCGGCCGCCCGTTGGCCGCCGCCAGCATCCCGGCAAAGATCATGGGGTTGCCGATGGCGGCCCGTCCCACCATCACCCCGTCACAGCCGGTTTCTGCCAACATGCGCAGTGCGTCCGCCGGTGCGGTTACATCCCCGTTGCCGATTACCGGAATGGTCAGGGCGCGTTTAACCGAGGAGATGATGGACCAGTTTGCCTCGCCCCGAAAGCCCTGGGTGGCCGTTCGCGGGTGAACGGCGATGGCATCCACTCCGCAGCCCTCGGCCAGCCGGGCGATCTCAATGGCCTGTTTCCCGGACGGCTCCCAGCCGGATCGGATCTTGATGGTCAGGGGAATGGAAATCGCCTTTCGAACCGAATCGAGTATTCGGCACGCCAGCGGCGGGTCCTTCATCAAGGCCGACCCCGAGTTGCTTTTCAAGATCTTTTTAACTGAGCAGCCGAAATTGATGTCCACGACATCGGCACCGGAATCCTGGACAATTCGGGCTGCTTCGGCCATGATTGGTGGATTCGAACCGAAAAGCTGCACCGACAGGGGCTTTTCCTCTGGAGCGCTTGCCAGCAGTTGCACCGTTTTGTCCGAGCCGTACACCAACCCGTTGGCGCTGATCATTTCCGAGCAGACCAGGCCACAGCCGGCTTTTTTGGCCAGCAGCCGCAGGGGTAGGTTGGTGATGCCGGCCAGCGGTGCCAGCACGGTGAAATTATCTGTTTTAACGGACCCTATTTTCATTGATGGCACCTCCGGTCGCAGGAGGGGTTGGCATAACAGAACAGGCAGTTGTGGTGGCAGGGGTGAAGGCTGTAGGATCCCACATCCACGGAAACGCTACACCCGCACCCCGATGTTTTGCGTTGGCCGGAATCGTGACGTTGGGACACCTTGCCACCATGAACCGCCATGATCCGTCGGCCTGAAATGCACGCCCCTGCGTTGATGGTGGATTCCGCAGGAAGCCGGGCGAGCACCTTGTTTTCACAACACAGAGCCAGGCCAATGCCTAATGGAGACAGGACCTTTTCCATGTTCAGCAGAATTTTTACCTGTTCGGTCGGTGACGGTTCGACAAAGCGCAGCCTGTCCCGGGTTCGTCGCTCAATTTTTCGATAGTGGTCCATGAAGCTGGTGGTGCAGGTGCCGATACCGCATTCGCCTGCTGCTGCTGCAATGGTTTCAAAATCATCGAGATTGTTCTCGATGGCTCCTGCTTGCGTGGTGAAGTGGCAGATGGGGTCAAAGCGCCACTGGACCGACGCGCTTCCGAACCGGTGGCAAATCTGCCGGAGTTGGCCAAGCCGTTCATCCAGGGCCGGCACGCCCGGCTCCAGTATCGGCGACCGTGAATTGACGGTGAAGTTGAAAAACAGGTGGTAGCCCATTGCCTGGAGGCGCTCTCCGTAGCGGCCGGCCAGATAAGGACCGAAATTTTTGGACCAGAACACCATGGTGTGAACCCGGTCCGGCGATACGGCTACCTGCTTGACCTGCCGGTTGAAGGGATTGATCACATCGATGACTCCCCGGGCCACCCGGTCCATAAACCAGGCCATATAGAAGGCGGGAATG
>NZ_JASJGN010000284.1:0-9855 GCF_033791525.1 Desulfosarcina sp. | reverse complement strand
CCCATGACCAGACAGATCAAATTCATTCAAGGCAACGAGGCCTGCGTGGAAGGGGCCCTTTACGCGGGTCTGGATTTTTTCGCCGGTTACCCGATCACGCCGTCGACGGAGATTGCCGAGCATTTGTCGCGGCGGCTGCCGCAGCAGGGCGGCAAGTTCATCCAGATGGAGGACGAGATTGCCTCCATGTGCGCGATCATCGGCGCGTCGCTGACGGGCAAGAAGGTGCTCACGGCCACCTCGGGGCCGGGCTTTTCCCTCAAGCAGGAGGCGTTGGGCTACGCGGTGATGGCCGAGATTCCCTGCGTGATCGTCAACGTGCAGCGCGGGGGTCCGTCCACGGGTGTGCCCACCCACGTGAGCCAGGGAGACGTGATGCAGGCGCGCTGGGGCACGCACGGTGACCACAGCATCGTGGCGCTGACGGCGTCGAACCACCAGGACGTGTTCGCCATGACCGTGGAGGCCTTCAACATCGCCGAGACCTATCGCACGCCGGTGATCCTGTTGTTCGATGAGGTGGTGGGCCACATGCGCGAGCGGCTGGAGATTCCAGAAAAGGGTGAGATCCCGCTGGTGGAGCGCCTTCGCACCGCCGTGCGGGGCGGGGTGGACTACCACCCCTACCTGCCCCGGGAGGACGGGCGGTTGCCCATGAGCGACTTCGGCGACGTGCACCGCTACAACGTGACCGGCCTGGTTCACGACATGTGGGGTTTTCCGTCGGACAACCCCAAGATCGTGCACGGCTTGCTGCGGCACCTGGTGGACAAGATCGAGAACAACGCCGGCCAGATGGCACACTACAAGACCTTTTACTTAGAGGATGCGGAGACGGTGCTGGTCAGCTTCGGCTCGGCGGCGCGCAGTGCCCTGCACGTGGTGGAGCACCTGCGCCCGCGAGGAGAGAAGATCGGCCTGCTGGAACTGCAGACGCTGTGGCCCTTTCCGGCGGATGTGATTCAAGAGTACTGCAACCGTGCCAGGACCACGGTAGTGGTGGAGATGAACATGGGCCAGGTGTGCCAGATGGTCAAGACGACCGTGCGCCACCCGGAGCGGGTGTTTCTGGCCAACCGCATCGACGGGGTGTTCATTGCGCCCAATGATATCCGAAACATACTTCGCCTGATCGAGGGCAAGGGGGTCTAGATGGCAGTCAATGATTATATCCGCCAGCGTTTTTTCCCGCACCTGTGGTGCTCGGGCTGCGGCCACGGGATCGTGCTCAACGGGCTGATCCGTTCGGTGGAACGGCTGGGCATGAGTCGCAACGAGATGGTGATGGTATCGGGGATCGGCTGCTCGTCGCGCATCTCCGGGTACATGGATTTTCACACCCTGCACACGATCCACGGGCGGGCGCTGGCCTTTGCCACGGGGGTGAAGCTGAGCAAGCCGGAGCTGAACGTGATCGTGCCCATGGGCGACGGAGACGCCTTGTCCATCGGGGGCAACCATTTCATCCACGCGGCGCGCCGCAACATCGACATGACGGCGATCGTTATGAACAACCGCATCTACGGCATGACCGGCGGCCAGTACTCGCCGCTGAGCGGTCCGGGGATCATGGCGACAACGGCGCCCTATTCGAACATCGACCAGGGGTTCGACGTGGTGGAGATGGCCAGGGCGGCCGGGGCGACGTTCGTGGCGCGCACGACGACCTACCACGTGCAGCAGATGGCCGACATCATCCGTGCGGGGATCCTTCACGAAGGCTTTTCGGTGGTGGAGGTGATGAGCCAGTGCCCGACCTACTTCGGTCGCAAGAACAAGCAGGGCGGGGCAGTGGAGATGATGAAGCGCATGAAGGAGAGCACCACGCCGATCGGATCGAAGGCCAAGGCCGAACATCCGGAGCTGATCGAGCGGGGCATATTCGTGCAAACCGACAAGCCCGAGTACTGCAGCGAGTATGACCGGATCATCGAACGGGCCATGGGAGGGGTATAGATGGAACGATGCAGGATGGTATTTTCAGGATCGGGCGGTCAGGGGGTGATCACGGCCGCGATCATCCTTGCCGAGGCGGCGGTGCTGCACGAAGAACTGACGGCGGTGCAGACCCAGGCGTATGGTGCGGCGGCGCGCGGGGGTGCCACGCGATCGGACGTGATCATCTCGGATGTGCCGATCAATTTTCCCAAGGTGATCCAGCCGAACGTGCTGGTGTGCCTGACCCAGGAGGCCTACAACAAATTTTACGACATCATCCGTCCGGGCGGACTGCTGATCATGGACACGCGCTATGTTCAGCCGCAGCTGAAGGTGGACGCGGTGCAGCGTCAGCTGCCCATGTACCAGACGGTGATGGACCGGATCGGCAAGCCGATCGTGTTCAACATCTGCATGCTCGGGGCGGTGGTGGGTCTGACCCAGCTGGTGCGCCCGGAATCGATCATGAAGGTATTGGAGCAGCGCATCCCGTCGGGCTTTATCGAGATGAACCGCCAGGCCCTGGAGCTAGGGCTGGAACTGGGTGGCGGGCTTAAGTAAAGCCCGGTCCCCACAGATAAATAAAAAACAACAGCCAAATACCAAATGACAAATAAATCACAATGACCAAATTCAAAATTCCAAACCATAGGGTCTTGAAGAAAGGACATTCCAATCGTCAATAGTGGAGAACTCAAAATGACAGTTAACTGCTGGTTTTGGCCCTTTTTTGAGATTTGGCTATTGTAATTTGGAATTTATTTGAGATTTGTAGTTTGTTATTTAAGATTTGGTGCCTGTGATTTGTTGTTTTCGGTTTATCCGATTTTAACCACAAACCTTGAACCCACGGCGGTTCCCGGTTCAGCGTTCACCGTTCAGAGGTTGAAGGACTAAAGAAGGTTCCCGGTTCAACGTTCCCCGTTCAAAGGTTGAAGGATAGAAACCATTTTGAACCCAGAACCCCGAACCATCACTCTTTGGTCCCCGTATAGGTGCCGGCCTTTTTCAGGGCCGTCACCATCTGGTCGCGGGTAATCACGGCAGGGTCGTACGTCACCGTGTTGATCTCGCGAAATCCGCTGAAACCGCTGGTTACCGACTTCACGCCGTCCAGCCCATCCAGGGCTGATTTCCCCACGCCATATCATTGCACATAAAAGACGGCCTGCTCGACCGCTGCATCATCGGCCCAAGCCGATCCAGTGAAAATAACCCCGCTGACGATGATTGATGTCAGGATAACGAACATGTTTTTTTTCATGGCAGACCTCCCGGGTGTGTTTTCCTGCCGTTAGACGCTTTTCCCCCTTTCGGTTACCCGCATTCCATATGTGCCGTTGAAACAGGTGGATAAGGTGCATGCGCCTACATGGCCGGTGCTATTTTTCGAACAGGCTGCGGTAGCTGCCATACCCCTCTTTTTCAAGCTCGTCCTCGGGAATAAATCTCAGAGACGCCGAATTGATGCAGTATCTCAATCCTGTGGGTTTGGGGCCGTCTTCGAACAGATGTCCCAGATGGGAGTCGGCCTGTTTGCTGCGAACTTCGGTGCGCACCATGAAAAAACTCATGTCTTTTTTTTCAATTACGTTGTCTGACTGCAGCGGGCGGGTGAAGCTGGGCCACCCCGTCCCCGAGTCGAACTTGTCCGTGGAACTGAACAGGGCCTCGCCGGACACTACATCCACATAGATGCCCGCATCGTGATTATCCCAATATTCATTGTTGAACGGCGGTTCGGTGCCGCTCTCACGGGCGACCCGATACTGCAGCGGGGTGAGCGTCTGTTTGAGCTGTTTATCCGTGGGGACCTCGACTGTCATTTCCTTTTTATTTCCATCCATCATCTTGGAAGACGTCTTTTCCATTTTTATCTCCTCACCGGCCCAGGTCGTCTCCAGGAATTGGTCCCGGCCGGAACCGGAGCGGTACCAGTTATAGCGAAGTGAATTTTTTTTGTAGTAGTCCTGGTGGTAGTCTTCGGCCTCATAAAAGGCACCCAGGGGGAGGATGTCGGTTACGATCGGCCGGTCGAAGTGGCCGGAGGCGGAAAGCGCTTTTTTCGAGGCTTCGGCCATCTGCCGCTCCTCATCGGTGGCATAGAAAATGGCACTGCGGTATTGATCGCCCCGATCCACGAACTGGCCGCCGGCATCGGTGGGGTCGATGTGGCGCCAGAGTGTGTCCAACAGCTGGCTGTAAGAGATCTTGGCTGGATCGTAGACGACCTTGATGGCTTCTATGTGGCCGGTGCCGCCGGCAGAAACCTGCTTGTAAGTGGGGTTTTCCATGCGCCCGCCGGTATAGCCCGACACGGCCTCGATCACGCCGTCAACTTTTTCATAATCCGATTCCGTGCACCAGAAGCAGCCGCCGGCAAAGACGGCCGATCGTGAATTCTCGACCATTTCATTCATGGGGTTCTCCATTTTATCGTCCATGCTTCTGACCTGCTGGTAGCCGAAGAAGACCGCGATTAGAACCAAGGCTGCAACAATTGTGTTTTTCATTACACACCTCCTGGTTTCTGTCCGTTACATTGCGTTCATGGACAGACAATAAGACATCCGGTTAAGGGATGTGTAACGTTAATGTAAAGATTGGTTAAAGATTTTCAAGGGAGAGGGGATTGTGGGGGGATTGTGGGCTGCAGAAATTTGTGCGTATCTCAGCTATATCGGTTCTGGAAGGGGATCAGTGGGCACTCTCCCTAAGTGAGGGGTCTTGATTTTAATGGTTCCGGGTTGCCTGATCGCTTATTCTCAACCGTTTCGCTGGATACGCACAACCGGGAAAACCGACATCCCTTTGATGGTTGATCTATATTATCGTTGCGCCTATAATCGGCGTCACTCGCTTTAATATCCCAAGACGAAATAATTTACCAACATCCTGTTTGGTTGACTTTTTTAAAAAAGGAATATCCTGCATGAAGGTCCGGCTATCCAATCCGATCCTGTACTGTCTGCTGCTCCTAACACTGATTTTTTTCACGAATCCAGCCTTGGCGGACTCCGATTCTAATCGGCTGTCATTGGCCATCAGCGGCGGGGCCAGCAAGGGTGCCTATGAAGCCGGGTTGACCTGGGGAATTGTGGAGGTTCTCCGCCAGGTTAACCACACGCAGGACGGGGCATTGGGCGGAGACCTGCGGCCAGTTGAAATATCCAGCATTGCAGGTACGTCAGCCGGAGGGATAAATACCCTGCTGGCTGCATTGGTATGGTCCGTAAAGCCGGAGAACGAGGGTGGTTTTGCCAATCGTATCGGTGACAATATATTCCGGGACTTCTGGCTATCTCCGGATGTGAACCGGCTGCTGCCGACCAAACCGGATTCGCCGCAATATCTGCCAGACGATGCCCTGCTGTCGCGAAAGGATTTGGTTGCGGTCGCCCGCGAGCTGCGTAAAAAATGGAAGCAACCGGGGTCTTTCCGCAGCGGTGTTCGCGTGCCGATGGGGGTAACCGTCACCCGTGTGAGACCGGATACGATGACCATCAGCGGTGTTACCGTTTTGAATCAGCGTTTTTTCATCCCGTTTGAAATGCACACCCAGGAGGATGGTAGTGCTGCATTTGTGTTCAAGCCCGAAGACTATCCATCCCTGATCGATCCGGCCATGATTCTCATGCCACGGACGGCTGAAAGCGACCCGTTTTCGATCTCCGACCAGCAGATCGAGGATGCCCTGTTGACCACCAGCGCTTTTCCCGGCGGGTTTGGGCGCAAGCGCCTGCAATACTGTCGTCAAAAAAAACTTTCTGCAGAGAGCGACACCGCCGGTGGGGTTTCCGCTGAATGGGGTGATGCAAATGAAGACGAAATGATTTGTCCGGATGGGTACGAACTGTCGGAAGCGGAGTTTGCCGACGGGGGCCTGTTCGACAACCTTCCTCTGGGCTTGTCGCGCCTGCTTGCAGAGTCCAGCAGACGACACAAAGAGACCCATTTGCCGGTGCGCTACATTTATCTCGACCCGGACCGTCGGCGCTATGCAAGCGCTGCCTCGGAAGCCAAACGGGCCTGTGAAGGCGACAATCCTCCCGATGCCTGTCGGCAAATGACCTTCGATTTGGCTTCAGAAGCGGTGGTTCTGGGTGGTGCAATCGGAACCGCCCGCAAATATGAACTTTACCGCGAACTGACCAGCGACAACTGGCGACTGAGCCTTTCCCAACTGAGCCGCAACATCGCCGACATCGTGGACGCCAACCAGCCGGATATGAATTGTGACGCCGTGTTGCCTTTCTTCGAGGGCCAGCTGCCCTGCGGCGACCGGTTGCGATATGCCGGCAGGCTGCTGGAACTTGCCCGTAGCTACCGACTTGCTCCCATCGTCGCCCCCTTGTCCGCACAGGCCCTTTTGAATGCAGGCATCGCTGAAACCTGCCGTCCGTCTTCAGCCAAAGACGGCCAGGTGAATTCCATTGAATGTAGGCTCGATGCGCAACGCTTGAGAAAGCAGCTCGCCGATGGGCTCATTGACCTGGTTGAAGAGGTCGCACCCAAGGACGAGAACCTAATAAACGATTTCCGGCAATCGGCCCTGTCCGTCGATTCGGATCGACACATATACGTCACCAGTCGCGGCGGCCCGATCACGGGAACGCTGCTGAGCGACTTTGGTGCCTTTCTGGATTACAAGTTTCGTGAATACGATTATCATGTGGGCATTTACGATGCCGTCATCGTCGCAACCAATGAAGAGTGCGCACGGATTTTCCCGGCATTGAATCAAGAAACAGAGATACAGAACTGCCGTGACCAGCTGAGTGAACAATTGTATCAGGATGTCGGTGTGGCTGATGATCCCAAGAGCAGATATCTGTTCGCCTTGATGGCCAAACAGGAATTTGGTAAGGCCGGCGGACTGCGCTATGCTTATGACCCGATGCCGCCGGAAGATCGCGATACGCGCATTATTTTTGAAGGTCTGAGCAAATCACTCGAGGCTGCCAGCAGAAGCAATGAGCGTTCCGGGGAACTGATATCTGTCGAACGCGAATTCTTTGAGCATCTTAAAACCGAGGGTTTTGAACCCACCACTTCCCCGGACGGCGGTGCGTCTCTGTTGAGCGTGATCATGGACGATCCGGAATACTGGTCGCACGAACTGGCCAACCGGGCAACCAGCCGAATGGTACATCTTGAAAAAGAGGCCCAAGCCATTTACCAGGCCCGCGAGCCCGACCCGCAGCTGCAGGAAGAGGCCAACACGGGCCTGATGGGAGCCGGTGCCCTGGCCCTGAGAACCGTTACCTACCAATACCCGCGCTTTACGTTCAGTCCGTCGACAGCGCCCGATGATTGGATCTGGCGTAACATCATTCCTTACGAAACGGCATTCGATACGGTGGATGGTGACATCCTTTTTTTCTGGCAGCCGACCTGGAATTTTAAACGCGTCAATGCTGGATTGCGAATCGGCTTGGGATTCAGCGGCGGTTTGGTCAATTCCAGTGCCGATGTCGATCGTGAGAACTATGGCACCGTGGGATTGGACCTGACGAGGATGGAGAAAATGGCCTTTTTCTCCGGATGGGGGATCACGCCGGCCGTATACCATAGCTGGAAAGATCCCGAGATTGGCGACCAGACCACATTCGGATTGGATGTGCATGCCAACCTGTTGGCCAACCGGCTGCGCATCAGTCTGGGTGCACGCGATATTGTCAACGACGCGAATGACACGTTTTTTGTGACCATTGGCATTACCGATTTGCCTGGCATCATTTACTGGTTGAGCCGATAGTGATCCTTTTAACTAGTGTCCGTCCAGAAATGAGGAATTTTGGTCAAGATCAAGGCATGCGAAAAATTTTACCGCAGGTGACCTGAAAGAAATGCCCTTGGGGTGTATATGGTTGATATTCCGAGGATAAAATTTTGAGCATAACGCAGATATCGGGCAAAATAGCCGTTTCTGGATGGGCACTAACTAACCGTGGTCCAAAATCATATAGGCCGCCATGGCAATATAACGCTTTGGCAATCTTGATGGGGTAAGGATGCCAGCCAAGTGTTACACGGATGCAACTTAAAGGACAGAACACGGCTGGCTAGAAGGTGAAAAATCAATTGAAAGAAGATGATTTGAAAAACCGTATCGTTGTTGATCCCACGGCAGACGGTCGCACCAATTGGCCACACGAGCGTACACGTTTGGCCAAGGAGCGAACCTTCGCGGCCTGGCTTAGAACCGGATTGTCCGCCGTTGGGGTTGGATTGGGACTCGTCAAATTGTTGCCCGCTGTGGAGCCGCGTTGGATGATGCAACTGATTGGGATGCTCTTTATCGGTGCCGGAGGCATTGTCTTCGTGATTGGCTATAAAACCTACCACACCGTCATCAGAAAACTTGAAGAAGAAGGTTATACGGGGATTCCATCAATATTCATGGGTGGTCTGACTTGCATGTTTTTATTGGGTACCATTTTGGGAAGTGTTCTCATCATTCTGGAGTAACCTTGTTTTTCTATGATCTATTGCTTGCAGTTTGTAGATTGTGGGTATCTTCAACGAAGACTGGCTCAGAGCGCATCACATCGCCAACATACATACAGCGTTAAGCTGAGACCGTTTTTTTTTGCACACCAACACCAAAGGAGACCGACATGTTTGATGCAGGGTTGAGGCGCATCACATCATTGAATGCGCTCTTTTTTTAGCCCTATCTTTAATTCTCTCATATCCATTTTATGCCCAGGCAGAAACTCCCGCAATGCGCGTTGCCGTGCGTCATTGCCCGCCCTTCGTCATCAACGATGGCGGCGATTAGGTATTGGCTTTATGGGCTGCTGCCGATTGAGTCCCAGCTGTAGCAGACCATTCGATGGAGATGCTGTAGGCAATAAAGGCCATCGAACAGGTAGATAGCAGATTAATTCCCAACTGCTGCAATTTCCGGGCTAGGTTGAAATGGATGATTGAGCGCTCAATGTGCCCACTGACAGGGGCAGGCTGAAACCGATGTGAAGGATGCCGTCGGTAAGCTCGGCATGCACCTTTCCGCCATGGGCCGCCACCAATTCCTTGACGATGGACAGGCCGATGCCAGCGCCGCCGTGATGCCGGGAACGCGATTTCTCTCCCCGATAAAAGCGTTCGAAAAGGTAGGGCAGGTCGTCGGTTTGGATTTCCCCTGCTATGTTGGCGTATTCAACCCGAATGGCGTCCGACGCCTTGAAGATGGCAATGGAGACCAAACTTCCTGCAGGTGCATAGCGGATGGCATTATCGGTGATGTTGCGCAGCACCCGGGTCAGGCGGTCCCGATCGGCGTGGACGGTTGCCATTGATTCGGCGGCATCGATGTCGACGGTCAAATCCCGCTTTTTGATGCTGGGCAGAAAAGGGGCCAGGGTGTCCGCCACCATCTCCTTCAGGTCCACGACCGTCGGTTCAAGCTGGCCGCTGGCGGCATCGGCCCGGGCCAGGGCCAGCACATCTTCCACCAGGTCCGCCAGCCTCAGGGTTTCGTCCTGGAGCAGGGAGAGGGTTGCCGGGTCCGGCGGCAGCACGCCGTCGTTGAGCGCCTCCAGGTATCCCCGAATGTTGGTCAGTGGGGTGCGCAGCTCATGGGCCACATCGATCATCAGCGAGCGTCGTAGGTGCTCGATCTTTTCAAGGTTTTTCGCCATGCGATTGAATGCCCGGGCCAGTCGTCCGACTTCGTCCGCAGTGGCCACGGGCACCCGGGCCGAAAACTCGCCGGCGGCGATTTCACCGGTGATGGTGGTCATGCGGGTCAGCGGGCCCAGAATTCGCCGGTTCATCACATAGCTGAGCACGATAGCCAGAAAGATAGCTCCAGCAAAGGCCCAGATCAGGTAACGGTGAATGGAATCCACAAACATGGCGTGAGCGGGTCCGGGGGAGATGTGGTATTTTTCCATGAGGGTGACGAAGTAG
>NZ_JASJGN010000283.1:0-11777 GCF_033791525.1 Desulfosarcina sp. | reverse complement strand
TGATCAGCGGGCTGCATGCCTTGATTTCACCCACGATGCTGTCGACCGTTTCCTGGAAGTTCTCTTCGCCGGACAGGTGGGCCACCAGGCCCATGCGGTGCGCCGCTTCAGCCTTGTAGCTACGGCCGGTGGTACAAATCTCCACGGCCCGGGCCGGACCCACCAATTGGGGCAGCCGGATGGCTGCGTAGGGGGGAAAAAATCCCAGCTTGATCTCCGGCTGGCCGAACACGGCTTTAGGCGATGCCACGATGATATCGCAGGCCATGGCGACTTCCATGCCACCCCCCAGGCAGGCGCCGTGGACCGCTGCAATGGTGGGCACAGGCATGCGGTGAACCAGTTCGAAGATGCGGTTGAAGGTGGCGATCATCTCGTCCACCATCTCCGGCCGATGGTCGGCCACCTCAACGCCGGCGCACCAGCTGGGGCCGTCGGCCGCCAGGACCACACACTTAAGTGACCCGTCGTTGGCCAGCGTTTCCAACTGGCCGTTGAGTTCGTTCATCATCTCGATATCCAGCACGTTGTGCTTGGGACGGTTAAAGGTCAGGGTGGCGACACCGCCGACGATTTCATGATTGATGAATTTCAGATGTGACATGTTTTCTTCCTTACCGGTAATACCCCCGCCCTGATGGGTAGAGGGGGAGGGTGAGTGGAAAAATGGTCAGTCTTTGTGAAAGACGTAGTTGATCCGTCCGTCGGCAAGCGGGTTGGCTCTGGCTGCCAAGGCCATGCCGATGGACAGCTCGGATTCTTTGATACCGTCGGCAATTCGTCCGAATACCTTGTAGTCACCGAAATCCAACAAGGCGATGGTATAGGGCAGGTCCCCTTCGAATCCTTTTGGGCCGAAGGCCAGGGTACTGTAGGTGAGCAGCTTTCCCGTTCCCTGGACATCGAACCATTTCATTTTTGATGAGCGGCAGGTGCAGCAGTCGGCCCGGGGAGGGAAGAACGCTTTCCCGCAGGATTCACAGCGGGTGCCGCTGACCTTTCCCTGCTCCAGGTGGTCGATGAAATCGTTGACTCGGGTGGTGCCGGTAAAACTGACTGTTCCGAATTTTCTGAACCGTTCGTCCTTTTCCTTTTTACCCATGGCTGTTTTTCCTTATCTCACATGTCCGTCCACCGAGGTGGGCCGGATTGAATTATCTGGCCAGAATGGTTACATTCCCATAAAGCCCAACACCGCCGATGTTATGGACCAGGCCCACAGCGGCATCGGGCACCTGGATCTCACCCGCTTCGCCGCGTAACTGCAACACGATGGTGCGGATCTGGCTGCCGCCGGTGGAGCCGATGGGGTGGCCTTTGGAGAGCAACCCGCCGTCCACGTTCACCGGAATACTTCCTTCCAAATAGGTCTCCTTCCCGTTAATCAGGTCGCGGCCTTCGCCGGGTCCGGCGAAGCCCAGGTCTTCGTAGGCCATCATCTCGGCAATGGTAAAACAGTCGTGGACTTCGGCCACGTCGATCTCTTTGGGACCCACGCCTGCCATTTTGTAGGCCTGGGCGCCGGCCTGGCGTGCCACGGACAACCCGTTGAACAGGTCCCGGCCGGCCAGGTTGACCGGCGCGGAAGCCGAACCGATGCCCCGGATCCACACGGGCTTGTCACAAAGGGATTTGGCTTTTTCGGCGCTGGCCACGATAATGCAGGAACTGCCGTCGGCATTGGCACAGCAGTCGCCCACCCGCAAGGGAGATGCCACGGATTGGCTCATCATGTTTTCCGTGTCCGTGAACATCTCTGCAGTGACGGCCTTGCGGTAGACGGCCCGCTCGTTGAGCTGGCCGTAGGTGGACGCCTTGACGCGAATGGCGGCCAGGTCTTCGGGTTTGGTGCCGTAGGCCTCCATGTGGGCCCGGGCATACATGGCGTAGTAGGCGGGCATCATGGTGCCGAAGGGGCTCTCCCACTGGATGTCCGCACCCCGGCCCATGCGTTCCTGGGTTTCGGCGGAGGAGATCTCCGACATTTTCTGAAACCCGACCACGGCCACGATGTCGTGCAGCCCCGATTTGACGAGGCTGTAGGCCAGCTTCAGGCCCGTGCTACCAGATGAGCACAGGGTCTCTACATAAAAGGTGGGAGCCGGGTTGAGTCCCAAATATTCGGCGAACACCCCGGCCGGCGAGCGCTGCAGGTCGTATTCCGGTGCCGAGCAGACCACCGACGCGTCGATGTCCGCGGCGGAGATGCCGGCGTGGCCCAGGGCATCGGAAAAGCCTTCGAAGGCCAGTTCCCGGACCGATCCCGGATAAAATCGCACGAAGGTGCTTTGTCCCGCACCGATAATGGCAACGTCATTCATAGTGGTAGTCCTCAGTGTTGGTGTTTAGACTATAGGCTGAAGGTGGATAGGCAATGCCGAATGCTTTAATTGCCTTCTGATTTCTGTCGCCAGTCCTTTGACCGTTCAGCGTTCAGCTTTGAGCTATCAGCTATATATACTGCCCGCCGTCTACCTTGATCACATCGCCGGTGATGTGGCGGGCCTTGTCGGAAGCCAGGAAAGCGATGACCGATGCCAGATCCTCGGGCTGGCCGATGCGCTTCAAGGCCATTTCGCCCATGGCCAGGTCGATGATCTTGTCCCGGGCCTCGGAATTTTTGAGCATGGCGGTTTCGATCAGGCCCGGGGCCACGGCATTGACATTGACGCCGAAGGCGCCCAATTCTTTGGCCACGGCCTTGGTGTACCCGATGATGCCTGCTTTGGAGGCCGAGTAGTTGGTCTGCCCGAACTTGCCCCGCATGCCGTTGATGGAGGTGACATTGATGATTTTGCCGTACTTCTGTTCCTTCAGAAGGGGCGCCACTTGACGGGTGAAGTTGAAATACCCCTTCAAGTTGACGGCGATCACCCGGTCCCACTGCTCTTCGGACATCTTCCAGCAGACGCCGTCCCAGTTCATGCCGGCGTTGTTTACCAGGATATCGATGCGGCCGAATGCGTCCACGGCCGCCTTGACCGCGGCCTCGGCCTCGGCGAAGACGGCAATGTCGCAGGCGACGCAGATGGCCTTACGCCCCATCTTTTCAATCTGGTCCGCAACGGCCCTGGCCTCGTTTTCATGGCGTCGATAGGTGAGGCAGACGTTGGCGCCCTCTTTGGCCAGTTCCAGGCTGGCGGCTGTGCCGATCCCCTGGGACCCGCCGGTGACGATGGCATTTTTACCTTCCAGCAGCATATGCGTTTCTCCTTTATGTCGTTGGGCGGCCAAGTACGGCGGCCATGAATTCTACGTCGAAGGCATCGCCGTTGGCCTGGCGCCGCCGGTACTCGATGAAGTCGATGGTATCCCGGCCGGTAATCTTTTTCGTGTTAAAGGCGTTGAATCCCAGGAAGGCCTCACTGTTCATGTTGGCGGCCAGCCAGTGGCGGTTGATGACCTTGGCCTGGTCCCAGAAGTACTTCTTCTTCAGACGAATGCCCTCCACACTTTTGATCAGACACCCCGGGAAGAGGTTGGTATAAGTCCAAAGAATGCGGTTGACCTCGTTGTCCAGCAGTTCGAAATCGGTTTCGGCCGACTTGACATAGGCCCTGGCCTGCTTGGCCGCATTCCCGGTCTTGTATTCACCGTAGACGATTTCACCGTCGGCGATATAGCGATCCGTTTCGATGGCGGGGTTGCGGACCCAGGCATCGGCATCCTTGATGACGGGGACGCATTTGGAGATCAGACCCAGGTGTTTCATCTTGTAAGCACTCCACATTTCACAGGAGACGCAATTCCACATGGCCAGTTCCATGGGCAGCATCCACGGCAGGAAATCGCTGCTGCCGCCGTCCGGTGCACTGCCATGCCTGGGACCGGCCTGGCCGAAGATGGCCAGGTCACTGGACAAGGTGGTGTCGCAGGCCATGCCGATCTCCTGGCCGCCGGCCACCCGCATGCCGTTGACCCGGCAGATGGTGGGTTTTTTGCAGCTGAGGATGCCATCCACCATGGCGTTGAAAAGATCCATGTAAAGTCCGTATTCGTTGGGCCGCTTTCCGTAGTATTCGGCGTACTCCTTCGTATTCCCGCCGGTGCAAAAGGCCTTGTCGCCCATGGCAGTAAAAACCGCCGCCACCACTGAACTGTCCGCTGAAGCGCGATGGAACCCGGCGATGACGCCCTTGACCATTTCGGTGTTATAGGAATTGTATTGCAGCGGGTTGTTCAGGATGATCCAGGCCGAAAACAGGCCGTCAACCGGATTTCCCGACGGATCCAGAATGGGGCGTTTTTCGAACATGACCCCGGGCGCGTCGCTGGAAAAGTGTTCCTCACCCCACAGGTGATGATTCTTGATACCGGATTCTCTCGGCAGCCAACTCAGGTCACTCATTGTTACCTCCCTCTTGGCGGCTCGCGATGAAGCCGCAGGTTAAGGAATCTCTTTGTTCCGGGTGTACCGGGACGTATTATTTGGGGGACAGGCTGGACGACATCTGTTCAAAAACAAATATCAAATAATGGATAAAATTCATTTGATAATTGGTTACATATTAGCTATATATTAGCTACGAATAGGGTTAGTCAAGAAAAAAAACCAGCCTGTTCAATATCCTTTTCAAGACAGGCGGTTCCCATGATCGCCCGGCCTGCGGACATCTTCTGCCCATCGGTTCTTATGATTGGCTGATTGCCGTCCGGATTGCCGTGGGATGGGTATGGCAACCTTGACAGCGCTGCTCCGGACCGGTTAGTTCTTATCTTTCCGGGGCCGACTGATACCACCGGCGAAGGAGGTCGAGACCGTGAGATACCCGAAAGAGTGTGTCCTGAAGGAGTGCGTGGAGGCAGTGATTCGCCCGTTGGAACCCGGAGACCGGCCGCTTTTGGACGCCTTCTACAGCCGGATTCCCGAATCAGACCGCTGGTTCATGAATTACGATGTCATGGACACGGCTGTCATGGACACGTGGTTCGATGCCGTGGAAAAGGGCAGCATCTGCTCCATCCTGGCCTTGTGCAATGAGACTGTCGTGGGTCAGGGAAGCCTTTATCTGCGTGGTTTCGGTGCCACCCGTCACGTGGGTCGGTTCCGTATCGTGGTGCTGCCTGAATACCGGCAGATGCGGCTGGGGACCTGGTTGCTGCTGGACCTGATTCAATTGGCCATGGATCAGGGCCTGGAGATGCTCCGGGCGGACCTGGTGGCCGGCGTCGAAGACGGCGCCATCGAAGCCGTAAAGAAGTTCGATTTCTTCAAGTTTGCAGAGCTGAAGGAATATATGATGGATATCCAGGGCAACCGTCAGGATATGGTAATCATGGTCAAACGACTGCATAAAGAGTGGAGTGACTTCTAACCGTATGCGGGTCTATGTCCGGCGGTCATTGATATCGTGACTTTTACGGCATCCACTCACCTTGGAGAAGACAGACGCTCTTGAACGATCCCATGCAAAAGGAGATGGTCCGGTTCACCCCGGCCGGCCCCATACAGATTCGGTCTTTCTGTACGCCCGATGAAATCCAATCCTACCGTTTCGACGACCAGTTCGGCACCCACGCTCAGTATAAATCCATTTATACCAAGAGAGAAACCCTTGAAAAGCATGCCGCCAAAACGGATGCCAATGTGGTGCTGGCCCTGACTGACGACCAGCACATCGTGGGATTCGGGGTTTTCAGCCACCCGGAAACCGATGAGCGTTGGACGGAACTGGGGCCGGGCATGATGATGGAAATAAAGGCCGTGGAAGTCAGCAGAATCCTTCGATCCTGCAAAATCGCAGGGGACATGGTCCGTCTGATGCTGACCCACCCGAAGATTGAACGGATGATTGCATACATGGTCGGATACTCATGGACCTGGGATCTGGACGGTTCGGGCATGAACGCCCAACAATACCGCAATATGCTCATCCGGCTGTTCAACCCCCATGGGTTTATCGAACTGCAGACCAACGAACCGAACATCTGTCTGAAACCCGAAAATCTCTTCATGGGTCGCATCGGCAGTGGGATTTCAGATCAGGTCCGCCAGGACTTCAAGTGGCTCCGGTTCGGGATTTCCCCCTGATTGAACCTTGCACCCGCATTTATCAGGAGCAGTCAATGATGGCTTTTTTCTCGGGACCACCACTGCTCGTGCATATTCTGATCATTGCCATGGTCAATGCGTTCTTCTTTCCGATCATAACCGATTGGTCGGGATCCCTTCTCTATGCCTTTCTGATCAGCGTGGGTATCCTCTGTCTGTATGGGTTGATGGCAATCTGGCTGTTTGGCAGTAGAAAACCGTAAACGGATGACCCACTTAAAAACGCCCCATTGTGGTTTATGAATCAATGTCAGCAACTTAAGTCTTCGGTTGTCTGAAAACACCCTTTCGGGGCCGACATCGCTATCGCAATCGGTATCGAAATCAATGCCATGGCAGCGTTGGTCGATTTCGATAGCGATCCCGATAGCGATGGATTCACCGCATATGAAACTTCTTAAGTTAATGACATTGGTTTAAAAATAGGCAAAATATCATTGCCAAGCAACGGCTATATTGGATATAGAATCCTTTCAAAAATGGCGGGAAGTATCGTTAAACCATAAATCGATCCATTCAATTCAACACGTATCTGCGGTTTGTCGCGGAGCGAGTGCAAGCAATCATTATGGCCAAGAACAAATACTACGCCGTTGCCGTCGGCAGGCAGCCGGGCATCTACACCCAGTGGTTCGGCGACGCCGGTGCCCAGAACCAGGTGGTCGGTTTTAAAGGCGCCCGGTACAAAGGCTTTTCGACACGTGAGGAAGCACAAGGTTTTATCCAGGATCGGCGTTCAGGCCACAAAATAAGCGTCACGCCTTCACAAAAAACAAGTTCCCGATCAACCGCGATGCCGACGGTTAAGACTGCAGACCGAATCGTCATTTACACGGATGGTTCCAGCCTGGGCAACCCCGGCCCCGGTGGGTATGGGGTGGTCATTTCGTCGCCTGGGGGAACCCGGGAACTTTCCGGCGGCTTTCGTCGAACCACCAACAACCGCATGGAAATGTTGGCCTGCATTGTCGGCCTCGAACAACTCGAACCCCCCTCGGCCGTTGCCCTGTACAGTGACTCCCGCTACGTGGTGGACGGCATCACCAAGGGTTGGGCAAAAAAATGGCAACGTAACGACTGGCGTAAAAGTAACGGCGGGAAAGCCATGAACATCGATTTATGGCAACGCCTGCTATCACTTTGTGACCGGCACGACGTGCATTGGGCTTGGGTCAAAGGACATGCGGGAAATCCCGGAAACGAACGATGCGACCAGCTTGCCACCCAGGCGGCCAGCCTGGCGAAGCTGCCACCGGATGTCGATTATGAAACCCCATCTTTCCCACCCTCCTGTAAGTAAATATTAATCCAGTTACCCCACACATTCCTATTCAAGTTTATCCTTTTCGTGGCGATATAAATAATAAGATGTCAAATAGCTATAAACGATAAGGAGCGCTTCATGTTTTCGGAAGCAAAATCAAAACATATGCCCCAACCCACAGCCGACCTGCCTACTGAAAATAAAGAACACCGGATCTTTATCAATGATCAGGGAGAAGGCACGTTTATCTGTCCAGCCTGCAATAAAGGGGTCATCAGAGACTTGAGCCAGTTCTCCCACGTCCAGGCGGCGGTTCGGCTCAAATGCAAATGCAGCTGTGGGAACGACTATCGGGTGCTGCTTGAGCGGCGACGACATTTTAGAAAGTCAGTCAACCTAGTGGGCATGTTTTTCTTTCAGGACAGCAATGGTAACCCAATGAAAGGGTTGATCAAAATACGGAATATCTCCCAGTCGGGCATTCAGTTTTCGGTCAGCAGCATGCCTGAATTTGAGGTGGGGGACAAACTGACCATCGAGTTCACCCTGGATGACGAGGACCGCTCCCAGGTCCGTGAAGCGGGCATCGTCCAGCGCATCCAGTCCAACATTGTCGGTTTGGATTTTGAAACCACCGACCATTATGGCAGACTGGGCCGGTATCTCTTCCAATAAGTACCCCCGAATTACCCCGCTACCATCTTGCCATCGGCATCCATCCAGGCCGGAAATTCATCGCGATAGCCTTCCACGGCTGCGGCGGAAAATACGCCGGTGACGATCGCCTCCTTGTGGTTCATATTCAATCAGTGCAATTTTCAGATCCTGCATAATATCTCCGCGGCCTGTTCCAGGGTTTGATCTCTTTTGGCAAAGCAGAACCGCATCACCCGGTTGTCCTGTCCATCATGGTAAAATGCCGACGGCGGGATGGCCGCCACTTTATGAACCGTGGTCATTCGGTGTGCAAAGGCCACGTCGTCCAGGTCGGAGATGGCTGAATAATCCATCATCTGAAAATAAGTGCCGTGGCAGGGCAGGGTCTTGAACCGGGAATTTTCTAACAGGGATAGAAACCGGTCCCTTTTTTTCTGGTAGAATGCCGACAGCTCGAGATACAGGGATGCATCCGCCATGATATCGGCATAGGCCCATTGGATGGGCGTGTTGGAGGCAAAGGTGAGAAACTGATGAACCCGCCGAAACTCTTGCGTGATGGCCGGCGGCGCCAGGCAGTAACCGATTTTCCAGCCGGTGGTGTGGTAGGTCTTACCGAATGAGCTGACCACGAAGCTTTTGGCATACAGCAGCGGGTCTCTCAGCACGCTTTCATGGGCCAGGCCGTCGAAGATGATGTGTTCGTAGACTTCGTCGGAGACGATAAAGATGTCCCGGTCCGCAACGATCCGCTTCAATGCCGCGACGTCCGCTGGAGAAAGCACGGTGCCCGTGGGGTTGTGCGGCGAGTTGATGATGATCAGCCGGGTGTTTTGCCCGATGGCGTCGCTGACCTCATCCCAGTCGATGCGATAGTCGGGCGTTTTCATGGAGAGATAGACCGGGATGCCGCCGTTTAGACGGATGACTGGAACATATGAATCGAAGGCCGGTTCGAAAACCACGACCTCATCACCTGGGCGGACCACTGCGGTGATGGCTGCAAAAAGCGCCTCGGTGGCCCCCGATGTGACGGTGATTTCCGTATCCGGATCGACCGGGTTACCGTAAAGAGTGGCGGTTTTTTCGGCGATACGCTCCCTGAGCGATGCCACGCCCTGCATGGGTGCATACTGGTTGCGGCCGGCCCGCATGTGCGCAAGCACGCGATCGACCAGTGCCGGGGGCGTATCGAAATCGGGAAACCCCTGGGACAGGTTGATGGCGCCGTGTTCGGCGGCCAAGGCGGACATGACCGTAAATATGGAGGTGCCCACATCCGGCAGTTTCGAAGTGATCGTCATTGGATCGATCTCCCTTGAAAATGGGTATGGTTAGACGTCTTTGTGGTGCTCATCTGCAGGCGCATCCCGGTAGTGGGATGCCATGGCTGCTGCCTGGCGACCGATGGCTTGGCGAAGCGCTGCCGGTTCCAGCACCTGCGCCCCGGCGCCCCAGCGCAGGACCCAATGGCTGATTTCTTCGATGCCGGCCACGGTGGCTGTGAAAATCAGCGTGCCGTCGGCCTGATCCGACAGGTGTTGACTCGGGTGCCAGATGCGCTCACGAATGTAACCGGCCACCGATTCGAAAAAGCGGATCTTCACCCTCACCGGCGATCCCTGGTAAATGCCGAAGCTGTCCCGCAAAAAGGCCGGCACGTCAAACCCCTCGGGAATCTGAAAACCGTCATCGGTCAGCGATACCGTTTTGATACGATCCACGGCAAACGTCCGAACCCCTTTTCTCAGGTCGCAATAGCCGATCAGATAGAGGGTGTCCTCAACATGGCGCAGTCGGTAGGGATGAACCGTCCGTTGGTTTTCCTGTTGCCGGCCCATGGAAAAGTAGATCATGCGGATTTTTTTTTCGTCGACGATCGCCCGGTTCAGTTCGGTGATGATGGGGCCGAAGCGGGAATAGTCCTTCCTCGGGGCCGGGCCGGCATCCACCCGGTCACGGATCCGGTCCAGGTAGTCGATGTAGGCGGTCGGCAGCGTGGCTTCGATCTTGGACAACAGGGAATCAATGGCGTCGTAAAAGACGGTTCCCCGATAAGTCTTGAGCATGTCCTTGCCGAAGTACAGGGCCATCAGCTCAGGGATGCTGAAGGCCAGGGGAACCTGCTGCCGGCTGGCATTCAGGATGTGCCAATAACTGCGATTGTCCCGGGTTTCGGTAGTGAGGGGAAAGCCGCCGGCCTGAAGCGCCTCCAGATCCCGGTAAACGGTCCGCGGAGTGCAGCCCAGCCGATCGGCAAGGGCGGAAACGGTTTTGCCATGGGTGGATGCAATTAGGGTCTGGATGATCTTCCACTGACGGCTCAGCTGGTCGCCTCTGGCCATGTGAGGTCAGCTTTCCAATTGGCGATCGGCGCGGCGCTGCAACCGAAAGAGGACCATGTGCTTCTCCCCCTGGTCGGATCGAAGGGTCTGTCGCCGGGTCTTGACATCGTAGCGGTCGCGCAGGCGTTCCCAGAAGTCGACGCCGGTGCGGCGCACCCCTTCGGCCAGAATGATGGTTCCACCGGGATTCAGGTAGCGGTCGAACAGGGCCTCAAGACCATCGATGTCTTCGGTTTTGTAGACGGTTTCGGATCCCACAATCGTGTCGAACCGGCCATCCAACTGCGGGGCGTTCCAGTCCAACCGTTCGATGGCGATTTGCGGGCAGTCGTTGGCCAGGGCGTTGGCCCGGGCAAAATTGAGGGCGTCGGGGTTGAGTTCGGTCATGGTGATGCGATGACCCGCCCTGGCAACGGCAATTCCCACCATCCCCAGGCCGCATCCAATTTCAAGCATGGTTTTCATCGGGTTCGGCGGCATGCCGGCAAGGTAGCTGGCCAGGACACCGGAGGCTTCCCAAATTTTGGCCCACAGGGGAAAATTATCCATCATGTCGTCCGGATTGATGAACCGGTCAATGGATGCGGGTGTGAACAGCTTCAGCGTTTGCCCGTTTATCGTCACCGGTGTGGTAACCGTGTCGTAGGTTCGGTGAAATTGTTCTAGTGAGAACATGTGCAAGGAGATTGCCTTTGCTATTTGTAAAAGGGTTCAGCGAACCACCAGAATCGGGCAGGGCGCCTGCTGCAGCACCCGGTGCGCGACACTTCCCAGCAGCAGTCCCTTCAGGTCGGACCGGCCGCGAGATCCCATGATGATCAATTCACAGCTTTCGATCCGGGCTATATCGCAGATCTTTTTTCCCGGCGGTCCCTCTACGATAAGATCGGTAAATTCGACGCCTTTTTCTGCCAGGATCGACCGGAACGGTTCCATCAGCGCGTTGGCCTCAGCCTTAATCTTGTCTATGGCATGTTGAAAATAGGGTTCGCCCAGCTTGACTGGAAAGGGACGATGGCAGTAAAGTAGAAGCACGCGGGCGCTCATCAGGCCCGCCAGTTTCAATGCGTAGGCCGTCGCCCGGGTGGCATGTTCCGATCCGTCGACCGGCAGCAGGATGACCGGTGTTGACATGGCGCACCTCCTTTGTAAAACGACCCCGTGGACCGGCACGATACCGGCTTGTCATGGGGTTGACCCAGATATCCATCCCTCTTCCAAGCATAGCCGGGGTGCGCCTTGTTGTCAAAGGATTGGGGGTCCTCAGCGGAGCATGTTTTCAGGCATCCGGACCGCCACCACTTCGCCCGTGGCGCACAGCTTCCCTTCGGCTGAAACGGTTGCCGATACGACTACCTTTTTCTCTTTCAATTCCTTGATCACGCCGCGGATTTCCAGTTCGGCGTCTATTGGGGTCGGGCGCAGGTAGTTCACATGCAGCGATGCGGTGACAAATCGG
>NZ_JASJGN010000282.1:0-5419 GCF_033791525.1 Desulfosarcina sp. | reverse complement strand
ATGTTGAACAATGAAAGGTTTAAAATGTTTGGCACCTGTGGCATCTGTCATAAGGAGGTCATAGAGCAGGACTGCTTCCGTCTGGGGTATGATCTGCTGTATTGCCCTGAGTGCTATGAAAAGATAGTCCACGAAGGACGGTTTTGCCCTGGTGACGGAGGACGATTAGACGGTGTCCTAAATCGCCACCACCGCCTCATTTCCTCCTCCTGAACTCCCAAGGCGGCACAGCATTAATATCACCCCACAGCCCTAATCCACTGTCCTTGCCCCCCCCGTTCCACCTCCAACCAATTAGCGCAGAAATCAGCCTTGCAATATTTACGGTAGACCCACGCGTACCGGTTCATTCAATTGGCGATGCTGTGGGAAAGATTGAGGCGGCGAGTACGTGCTTGGGGATGTTTTTGAAATGACTCAGCAGAAAAGGTGGGAGTGGTCTCGGTATGTGTGTGGCAGCGCCTGGAAACAGAAAGGCAGGGCCGTTTTAGGCTTCAGTTTACCTGATGACTTTATCAAACACGGCAATTGGGGTATAAATTTACAGCAGGCCCTGAAAATCAGTCGAACTAACCGAAAGGAAACTCATGAATGACCAACCAGACCTTGCCGATTGCTCTGACGACACCAAAAAAATCACGGTTCATTTACCTTGCAAGTTGGCTGAGCGTGCTGAAAGATACGCCAAGGAAAATGGCAATACCATCACCGGTGTCGTAATAGAGGCGTTGGATACTTTTTTGAGAGGGGAAAAGTTGGACGTGTCTGGGTGGTAAGTTTCCTTCGTTTAGGCTACTCTGCCTTCAAGTCCCGCAACAGCCTGTCAAACGCCTTCGTGTAGCTGTCGTGGTCCTTCCAGTTGCTGAAGTCAGGAATGAAGTAGGAACGAACTTCAGCGGCCAGATCCGTCCCAGTGTCTGCATCAAACAGTTCCCAGTACCGACCACTACGAACTATCATTCATCATGTTATTCGCATTGACTTATCTATTGATAAAACATATCCTTACCGGTCAGATGTGTTTATACATATCGAAATAGGACCTTCAAACGTCTGTATCTTAAAGATACGCCACGCAACATAATTCTCTCCAACGCTCCCAACGGTCTGTCTTAAAAGATAAAATCTACACCCCTGCCTATTCGTTACGCTGGTAAAAGAGGAGCGACTTGATGGATCTCACATGTGTGTCTTGTAAAAAGCAGTTGTGTCGTCAGGCCACTGATGGCCCTAAAATGTACGGTTATTATCTTTATGACGACAAAGCCTATTGCGTTGACTGCTGGATAAGTGGGAAATGTGGGGAACATGCCATTTGTTCAAATCCAGAGCCTATATTAGCCACATGATCGACTAAAGGGAAACGCCTTAGCCTTTCGCAGCAGTGTTGACCGTTGGCCGCAGGTATATGGGATACCTCGTTTTGCTCGGAGACATCGTCATCGTTATGAAGCTGCTGTTCAGGAAGCTGGATCGTTGGCTCGAAGCGCTGACCATCCAAGGGCGCTCTGATATTGGCCCAGAGGCTGTCAGCAGCTGCCCACAGGCGATTCTCAAGGTCGTTTCCATTGTTGGCCATTAAGTGTGTCTCCTGGGATTATTGGGTGAGGTCAAGCTGTTGGCATTCTAAGCAAGAGATCATAAATGTGCAAGGAATATATGAGGTTAGGAGGGGGATCTGATGCACCGGCAATTCAACACCTTAGGCGTCCATTGACGGTTCAGAGTGGCTCTGATACCTATATAGCATCTCATATCGACGGCCATCACTTTTTGATCAAGTACTGGGGGTGGACATGCCTGAATCGAACCCAGAAGGACGATTTACCATTGGGCATCAAGACGGTAGCGTGACACAGGATACAACCCTCGCCTTCTATGAGGGCAATGCCAAGCAGTATTACGATGGCACCATGAACATCAACATGACGGTGCTGTACGCCCCCTTTCTGACGTACATGCCAACGTATGCAGCCATCCTGGATGCCGGCTGTGGGTCTGGACGGGATGCCTTGTATTTTGCCAGCAGGGGATACCAGGTTGCCGCATTCGACTATTCATCAGCTTTGGTGAAACTGGCCACCAACCTGACTGGGCAAGAGGTGCTGAACCTGTCCTTTCAGGACCTTGCGTTTGAAGACCAGTTTAATGGTATCTGGGCCTGCTCATCCTTAATGCATGTTCCATTGGATGAAATGCATGATGTCCTTTTCAGGCTATCCAGAGCCATGAAGGTGGATGGTGTCTTGTACACATCCTTCAAGTATGGAACGGGGGAACATGATCGTGATGGGAGGCTTTTCGTGGATCTTGATGAGGACGGTTGTGATGAACTGATTAAGCTGCATCCTGAACTCGCTGTTATCAGACGCTGGAAAACCAGTGACCTGAGGCCTGGCAGGGAAAATGAAAAGTGGCTGAACCTGCTGGTCAGAAAGGCCAGGCCGATAGATTGAACCAGACCAAAGCCCTGCTATGATTTCAGGCCTGGATCGGATGATCCAGGACTCCGTTACCCACCTCACCCGCTATAATTTGCACAGCACCGATTACCCCGCACTTGTCCTTGCGGACGCATGACAGACAAGGGGCTATGGGGATGGCAATCACTCAAGGCGGCTGACATGCTCATATCCCAATAGCCATCGTGGCAACGATGGCTATTGGGCGTTGCCCAGATGCGGCACTACGGTCCTGGTTTGAATGGATGACAGCGGGAAGAGAAAAAAGGGGGTGGACATGACCTTCAGGATCAGCTAAATACTTGGACACAACACCGGGTCAAAGGGGTGTTGTAACATTTGGAACTGACTTGAATAAGTGCAGTGATATCAAGCGCATGGACAGTCTTTAAAAAAGTACACCGGCGATGGTGGTGAACACCGTGCGGGCCGGGCACAGGCGGTTGAATTGCGCAAAAACCTTGCCTTTCACCTTGGGATCTTCCGGCACCGATTCGGTGACGATGTCGACCTCGGAGGCCGCTGCCTTTGCATCGTTGGTGAAGGTGATCCGGCCCAGGACCGCGGCTTTTTCCCCGGCGGGCAGGCGCCCGCGTTTGACGAATCGGTCCGCGAGCTGTGCCAGCCGCTTGCGTGTCGCTTCGAAAATATCCGGGGTCACATCGTAGACGACCACATTATATCCGTTCATGGCGCAAAGAAATCCGACCTGATGTCCCATGGTACCCGCACCAATGGTGAGAATACGCCTTACCTCGTCAATCTTCATACCGCACCTCCTTTATCTCTCATCTGGTCGTATCTTTCCCGCAATACCGGCAGGAAAACGGTTAAATCGTCGATCACCGCATAATGCGCCAGGTTGAATATGGCCGCCTTCGGGTCGGTGTTCACGGCCACGACGGTCTGGGATTCCCGCATGCCGGCCAGATGCTGGGGGGCACCGGAAATGCCGCAGGCCAGGTAAAGGGCCGGCGACACTGTATGGCCCGTTTCGCCGATCTGGAGGGAGTGGGGAATCCAGCCCAGATCGCAGGCCCCCCGGGAGCCGCCGACCGCTGCATGTTTGAATAGGCCGGCCGCCGTGTCGAGCAGGCCTGCATATTCAGGCCCGTTTAGGCCGCGTCCGGCTGCCACGACCACTTGCGCCCTTTCCAGCGCCTGATCCGTATGTGCACGTCGATTCATGCCCTGGGGGATGAATAGGTGGTCCGTGTCTGCCAAATGTCGGGTTTCCACAGATGGCGAATGGTTAGGGACATCCGGGGATGCCGAGCGGGAGAACAGTCCCGGCATGATCGTCAGGACCATCGGCCGGCTGCCGGTAGCCACGGTTTCACTCAGCTTGCCGCCAAAGACCGCTCGTTTGATTACAACCTTGTCGCTTTCTACTAAAAGGGAGTCGACGGCGGTGATGCAGGGGGCCTTGATGCGCCAGGCCAAGGTCGCGGCGGCCTGGCAGGCGCGCATATTGTGAGGAAAACAGACTGCCAGCGGTGAGCATTCCTCAACCAAAGCCTCGACTGCCGAAGCGGTAATGGACGGGTTGGGGTAACGGCACTGCGCGTGATCCAAAACAATGACCGGCATGCCGGCAGTATTCGACCAGGACCGTGCCACACCTTCGATTCCATGCCCGGTCAGAACGCCGACCGGCTCACCATCGAACCGT
Source organism: Desulfosarcina sp. (assembly GCF_033791525.1). GTDB lineage: Bacteria > Desulfobacterota > Desulfobacteria > Desulfobacterales > Desulfosarcinaceae > Desulfosarcina. The sequence continues at coordinate 1,285 of NZ_JASJGN010000282.1, read as the reverse complement.
CCGGCCAGGCGCATGGTCTGTTTACCCAGATCCCTGGATCCGGCAGAGAGGCAGCCATCGATGGTTTCGCCCACGATCAGAACGGTGCCGGGGCATTTTTTTGGGATCATTTTCAATTGTCCTATTTCAACCATCCGTTATCATTAAATAGCTGCAACAGGGTGTCCGCTTTTTCAATCATGCTTCCTTCGATGATCTGGCAGGAGGATGTCTGTTGCGGAAAAGTCACATTCAGCGTTTCGACCGGCGGGGTGGCGGTGGCTGTCTCAGCCGGAACGACCCGCTCGATAGCCTGCCTGCGGGACCTGAGGGTGTTGGACAGGGACGGGTAACGGGGGACTCTCCGACTGGTCTGCACCGTCACCAGTGCCGGGCAGGGGAGTCGAACGATCTCGGCCATTCCACCTTCCATTTCACAGGTTGCCGTGAGGGATCGGCCCGGAACGTCCAGGGCGATTTCCACTGCTGCCGCGGCGCAGGGCAGGTCGCGTGCTGCAGCGATCATCGGGCCGGTGATGCCGTGCATCTCGTCTTCGGACATGGCGCCGGTCAGAATCAGATCGTATTTTTTTGTCCCAGCAAAGCGGGCAATCGATCGGGCGACGGTCGTCGGGGCCAGCCGTCCGAGTGCGTTTACGGCCAGGTGAATTCCCGTATCCGCACCCATGGCCACGGCTCGCCGAATCGTGTCCCTGACCCGATCCGGTCCCGCCGACAGGGCATCTACCGTGACATCATCGGCCGTATCCCTGATGACCAGGGCCGCCTCCAGGGTGTGGGCATCGTAATGATTCATGCACCAACCGATGGCCGTTTCATCGATCCAGGGACCCGCTATGGTCAGCGCGCCGCCGGATGCAAGATCGGGTACCGCCTTGATGCAAACCAAAATCGAAAATGCCATGGATTCCTCATCTTGTTTAATTGGAAAACCTATACTCATGAAATGCTATCCAAGGCAATAAAAAAATCGAGCGTTCGCTATATTTTTATTGACACGGGATTGGGGCCGCCATATATGAGGAACATAAAGAACCTCGATTTGACAGATTCGTAAAAAACCCGATATCTGCGTTACGCTTCATCCTTCGTCACTGCGGCGAACCTTTAGTCCGCTGCCTACGGCACCCGCGATAGCGGTATTCTCAGGATGGAACATGAATGTTCGCCGTAAGGATCTTGATCGGTTTTACATTCGCTCGCTTAAGCTCGCTTTCGCGGCCCGCAAGCCTTGATCTCGGGCTTTTTACAAATCCGTTGGAAATGAAACTTCTATGGTATGAAA
>NZ_JASJGN010000281.1:0-4000 GCF_033791525.1 Desulfosarcina sp. | reverse complement strand
CATCATTTCACCTGGGACCCGAAGGTGACAGCAAAACGAATTTCACCGGGCAAATCCAACAAATTGAACCAACTGAACGGTCTTCTTCCGCTCGTAGTCTCCCGCTTCCCGTCCGTTCTCATCTAATCGATTTCATAACATTAATTTAAAATTCATCATTTTTAACCAGTGAAATTTCTGAAAGGAAGAAGCATAGCGAATTTCACCAGGTCAAAACTGCTTTTCAGTCTCTCGCAGAGCCGCAGAGTTCACAAAGAGAGATCCAACCAAAACTCAAAATTAAAAATTCAACATTCAAAATTGCATTTCTGTCTCTGTGTCCTCGAGCGAAGCCCCGATATGCGGAATAAACTGGGTGGGAGACGAAGAGCGGGCTATAGACTATAGGCGATCGGTGAGGGGCGTAGAAGATGAACGTCGAACTCGCCTGAGGCGAGCAAGCACTTGTCCGCCTTCGGCAGATCGAACGTCAAATAAGATTATACAGCTTTACATCATCGATATAGATTTTTCTGGGATGGGGCAGGCGACTGGCAAAGAAGCCGATCCCGTAGATTTGGCTGAGGTCCATTTGGCGGTTGTCCGGTGCCCGTCGGATCTCTTCCAGGCTGATGGTGACAGTGTTCCAGCCTTGGGATAAGGACCGGGTCGTGTTGAATCGATCCTGATACCGCTGAACATCCTGGGTGTGCTTCTTGTCATGGATACGGCAGGTAATTTTTATGGCGTCGGCCGACGGGTTGTAAATGCGAAACTGGAACCATTGATATTGCAGCCAGTTGGCAGGGAAGTATTTTAGGGCGACGCCTGAGTAAATCTGAGTTGTGAGGTCCACCCGCATAGCGCGGTTGCCTTGACTGCCGATGTTTTCAATCTTGATGTCAGCATCGCCGGTCCAGCGGTGATTCTGGAAGGGGGTTTGAAAGTCCGACAGGACGGGAAAGTTTCGGCGTGCCTGGTGTTCATCGACCAGGGCGATGACGATCGGGTAAAATTGTGACACCACTAAAATGATAAGGGTGGTCTTGAAAATTAGCATAGGCGTTTTAGGAACTGATTTTCTGATGGGCAGCAGAAAGGCGATCGCAATGCATGCACCAATCATGTTTCTGAAGATGTCGCCCATATCCGGCGTACGGTTAAAACCGTATTGAAAAAACTCCACCAAGGCCCCCAGGCCAAGCGTAATTACGAATATTATAGATACTTGAAAAACAGGTTTGATCTGATTTCCAGGGGAGAAGGAGAACAGCAGCAGGGGTAAAAAGGCAAAGTAGAGGAGGTGGCCTAAATTCCAGAAGGCTTTTAAAGAGCGTGGTGAATGGTAGCTTGGCCCGCCGATGAAAAACAGGATCGACATCGCGGCCAATATTATGATTAGGGCCGGAAAGAATTTGGGTCTTGAATTGGTGCGCACCGGATCCTGAACTGCCATATTTTTATTCGGTCCATCGTATTGGTTGCCCTGAATTCCATACCACGGGCGCACACGGTCAAGATAGCAAAAAGCTCAAAGCTGATAACTCAAAGAAAAACGATTTTTCTGCCACCTCGGTTAATTCCGCTTCGCTCGTCACTATCGTGAATTTAACGGGGCAGGCGGACACATATAGACTCCCACGGATGAGTTTATAGCAGCCTTCGGCTGAAAAAGAAAAGAATTCACCGCCCGCTACGCTCGAGACGCGGAGGACGCGAAGGGTGTTTTAGACCGGTGAAATATGCTGTGCTGTCACCTTCGGTCCCAGGTGAAATGATGTTGCTCGCTACGCGATTTCACGGGATAAATAATTTTCACTGCCTGAAATTTAATTTCTGAGAGGGAAATTAAACAAAAGAAAAACTGATTTCAAGTCGGTTAATTAACAGAATCATTCACCGTAATGTGTCTTTGCTCGATGGACGTATACTTTCCGGTTTTCATCGTCAATAGAATACACGATTCTGTCTTGAAAGCTTAAACGCATAGAATAAAAGCCTTTCAACTGACCGATCAATTTCTTACCCGAATGGGGTTCGTGGCTTACTTGACGTTCAAGAATATCCTTCAGTTTGGACTTCAGGCGTGGTGAGAGCTTGTTCACATCTTTCAAGGCTTCTTTTGTAAATCTGATTTCATACATCAAGAATCCCCGAATACTTCATCCATCGAATAGGTTTCACCGTCATTCATTTGATTTACAGATCGGTTCAAACTCTTCAGCAGGCCAGGAACTGCCTGTAGTTCAAGCGTTTCAACGAGGTTGTCATATTCTTCTTCGGAAAGCATGACAACAGATCCTTTAGGGTGCTGGATTCTATAGATCTGATGCTTTTCAGTAGCACCTTTTACGATTTCGAAGAAGTGACGTCGTGCATCAGTTGCTGTAATATTGCTTTTCATGTTTCATCTCCAATGCGTACGTTTTTATGTACATAAATACAGTTTGCAGCCCGTGCTTGTCAATAGGGAAATGAAGGCCGTTATGGTGATTAGTTGCAAATAAGAATGCCAGTGCCAGGATAAGCCATGCCACGATTAGCCAGATTAGACGCGCCGGGCGTGCTTCACCATGTGATCATCCGGGGGATTGAGCGTAAGGAAATTTTCTGGGAAAGCTTAAAGAAAACCGATTTTTCTGCCACAGACACACACGGACGTACACGGACAAGCTTTCAGCAGCCTTCGGCTGAAAAAGAAAAGAATTCACCGCCCAGCCTGTCCCGCGCAGCGGGGCTTCGCTCGAGAAGCGGAGGACGCGAAGGGTTTGTTTAGGCTTAATTTCTGAGAGGGAAATTAAGAGAAGTGCACAAATCAATTTCATTTCAAATGAAGCTTGATTCGGGTGCACCAAAAACTTCTGCAAATTTTTTCCGTGTTGCATTTCGATAAACTGCGCCTTGGCGTTCCCATTTGGCAATTGTCGACTGCTTTACCTTCATTCTGTGGGCGAGCTCTGTTTGTGTCCAGCCTTTTTCAAGGCGTTCACGTTTTACTGGATTTAAAAAAATATAATCTTCAGCCTCTTCTTGATCGTACAACGGTTCTGTTGAAGCCAATTCAATAGCCTCAAGATCGGAAACGTTGCCACTATTTTTTATCAGACGGTTAAAGACGTTAACCGGTAGAACAATGAATTTAACTTTACCGTTCTCTTTTATCGTTTGATATTCCATGGCTTATCCTTTGTAAATGTCTCCACGAGATCGTATCCTTATAATTTCTATAATGAGGATATCATCGTGTCGAGAGTAGACGACTCGGTATTTCCCAACCCTGAGCCTGAATCCAATCCGACCTTTTAAAACCGCAATATCAAGCTCCGGGTTGTCCGGATTCTCGGCAAGTTGATGTAATTTATTGACAATAGCCGATTTGGACTTTAGCGAGAGTCGTGCTATATAATTTCTTGCCCTTCTCCTGTATTTCAACTTATACATATTAAGATATATAGCTATTAGAGCTATATTTGTCAATTGTTGTTACGAAAGAATATGGCTGGACATGAAAAGGCTGATTGCCGATCTTACCGCGTCTACGGTGTCAGCAGCCTTCCAGCATAGGCGACTATAGCGGAACGGCTTCTTCCTTGTATCTGCGACAAGTTCGACAATCGCAATTTAGTTATTGAATCAGGAACAGCTATGGGCAGCTTAAGGAGGAAATAGCGATCATGACGATAGCAGAACAGCGCTGGCACGTGCCGTTATCCTTTCTCGTGGCCGGTTTTGTGTCGATTCTCATGCTGTCGGGCGTTCCTGTTGCTGCGGCGGCAAGCCCGATTATTATCGACCACAGCTGTACGAACATCACGGCCATCCCTCAGTCTGCCATCGATGCGGCCAGGGCTAATCTTCATATCGCATACGGCCACACATCGCACGGTAGCCAACTGACCGATGGCATGAGCGGCCTGGTGAGCTTTTCCAACAACGGCGGAAAAGGACTTGCCCTGCCGATTGACATTTTTGAGTGGAAAAACGGCGGTATCGGTGGGGCGATGGATCTTCACTACAATGC
>NZ_JASJGN010000280.1:0-4381 GCF_033791525.1 Desulfosarcina sp. | reverse complement strand
GATTTAAAACTGAACATCCAACGCTCAACGTTCAACATCCAACGTCGAACGAAAGGCAACCATGCAGAATACCCCCAACCCAAATTTAAACGTCAAACGATAAAAGCATGATCGATAGAATTCCTTATTGGAAGTTAAACGTTGGACGTTCGATGTTGGACGTTAATCTTTTCAACCCAGAACCCAAAGTTTACCCCCGAAACGTATTTTTAAAATGGAGTGATGGAGTGATGGGGATTTAAAACTTAACATCCAACGCTCAACGTTCAACATCCAACGTTGAACAATAAAAGCATAATCGATAGAATTCCTTATTGGAAGTTAAACGTTGGACGTTCGATGTTGGACGTTAATTTTTTCAACCCTGAACACTCAACCCAAATTTAAACGTCAACTGATAAAAGTATGATCGATAGAATTCCTTATTGGAAGTTGAGCGTTGAACGTTCGATGTTGGACGTTAATCTTTTCTTCCATACAACAATCACGGGTCGGATGGTTACATCCCCGGTAGTCCCGGTGTCAGGGCCAGCCTTACTGTTTGGCCAGCAGGCCACGCTGCTCGGCCGTTAGAACCGCTTTACGACGGTTGCCAACAGCTAGCTTTTCGTAGATGTGTCGCAGATGGGTTTTGACCGTAGCCATTGAAACGCAGAGTTTGTCGGCAATCTCCTTGTCCTGCAGACGCTCGGCCAAAAGTTCGAGCACGTCACGTTCACGGTTGGTCAGCGGGTCAACGAGAGGCGGGTCGAGTTTGGACTCTGGAGGTTGGATCCGGGTTGGGAATTCAACTTGGGGATCGCGAAAGGCGGCCAAAAGCGTCTCGATATGGTCAACGGCGACCTTTTTCTGTTTCAGCCGGACCAAAAGATCAGCCATGGGATGGCCCATTTCAATGAAGGGCCGCACCCAGCCGCCGGGGGCAGCCAGGTGAAGGGTGTGTTCCAGAGACGTTGCCGCATCATCGAGCCGACCTTGTCTGTAAAAAGCGATGGCCTTGAGGGCAATCAAGTCGATCAGGTGATAGGTGTTATGAATGGCCTCGGTTGACGCTTGAAGATCCTCGATCATAGCAACTGCCCGGGTCAGGGATTCATGGGCACCTTGCGCGACGAGCAACCGGCACTGGGTAATCTGTGGCGCTTCCAAAAAAATAAAGCCGGTGGCCATGGAGGTGGCTTCGTGGGAGGGGCATCTGCCTCCCGAATCACCCCGCAACAGGCCGATCCGGGCTTGGCCCGATTCCGCCAGGGCCAGGTTGCCCGGGTCCCTGGTTTCGACGGCAAAATCCAGCAGTTGTTGGGCGACTCGGGCGGATTCCCTGGGACGTCCCATGAAATGATAGGTCAAGCCCAGTCCGGTGAGGCTGCTCATCACGGCCGCTGTATGGGCAATGTAGCGATTTTCCGCCATCCATCGGAAGCAGCGCTCGGCCGCCTGCCATTCCCCGGCCTGAAAATAGCAACATCCCAGCAGATACGTGCTCCAGGATTTGATGTATACAGGACTGATGGTGCGCGCCAGTTCGCCAAGCTGCCGGCTGTAAACGGCAGCATCTTTTAGATTGCCGGACAAAAGATGGATAAATGCCAGGGTGATCACCTGCCGCGTAATCAGCAGACCTTTGTGATCCGGCTGTTGCCTGATCCGGTGGGTCAGCGCCTCGATGGCCACTTCCTTTTGCCCCGCCATGTGATGGGCAAGCCCGAAATAAATTTCTGAATCCGCGCGCATCAGGTCGTGGGTGGCGGGCAGGCCCGCCTGTGCTCTGCCGACGTGGGTCAGCATCTCCCGGGCCTGACCCTGCCAATAGCACAGGAAGGACTTGAACATGCTCTGCTCCCCAACCCAGTCTGGCCGATCAGCGCCATCGCCGAGAAGCCCATCGAGCCGCTCCACGATCCGGGCGAGGGCCGGGATGCGAAACCGGTAGTATGCCAGCCAGGCCTCACCCAATAATAGCTCAGGTCGCTGCCAAACGATCTCTTCCGGCAAATGGGACAGCCATCTGGCCAGGACAGGCCATTTGTCGGCATTGAGAACTTCCAGCCGATTCGCTTCCACAATGTCGGCGGCAAAATCCACCTCGCCGGCCGCCATGGCGTGTTCAAGGGCCTCGTCAATCAGCTTTTGTGACGCAAACCAGCGACTTGCCCGTTTATGTAGTAGCCGAATCTCCTCGGGCGCCGCCCGATGGCCCAACAGACGACGCAACAGCTGCTGGAACAGGTGATGATAGCGGAACCATTGATTATCCGTATCCAGCGAAATGATGAACAGATTGTCGGCCTGCAACCCATCGAGAAATGCCCGCCCATCGATCTCACATTGGGCAGATGTCCCGTCGGCTTCACACAATGCGTTGCACAAGGGCGCGCAGAATCGATCCAGAATGGCAGTGCGCAAAAGATAGTCACGATTGCCAGCCGGTTGACGGTCCAACACCTCCTTGATCAGGTAATCCACCACGTATCGCGTGGTCCCTTTCAGCTTCAACAATTCGCGACCGGGGTCCTCCTGCCCGCGCATGGCCAGGACCGCCAGGCGTAATCCGGTCACCCAGCCTTCGGCTTTTTCTGCCAGGGCGGCCGCCGTCGATGCTTTGATTTCATAAGCTGTGGCCGCCTGCAAAAATTTGGTGGACTCATCTATGCTAAAGCGCAAATCCCACATGCGCAGCTCGGTCAGCAATCCTCCTGCACGCAGAGTAGTGATGGATATGAGCGGGTCCCGCCGACCCACAAGAACCAGGTTCATGCGTCGGGGTGGATGATGCAGGATCAGGTTCAGAAATTCATGTACAGTTTTTTCCCGAATGCGGTGAATGTCATCCAGAACGATAATAAATGCATGATCGACCCGCTCCAGTTCGTTGACCAGGGTTGCCGCCAGGACCGCCAACGGCGGCAGGGTCGCCGAATCGATCAGCAATTGTGTCTCAGTGGCTGCCTGGGGAAAGATCGTATGAACGGCGGCAACCAGATAGGATAGAAAACGCTGCAGATCGTTGTCACCCTGGTCGAGAGACAACCAGGCGCCGGGTCTCTCGCATTTCTCAAGCCAGCAGCTGATCAACAGGCTTTTCCCATATCCGGCCGGTGCAGAAACCAGGATCACCGGCTGATGGCGGCCTTTGTCCAGCCGTTCAAGCAGTTCGGGCCGATGCAAATGATCGGTGGGTACAGGAGGCCGATGCAGTTTGGTGCGAAGCAGCGGAATATGGTGAGGTTCCGTTTTCATTTGTCCATCCCTGGCGTCGAACGCGTTATCTGCCGGAAGTGCCATGAATTCATTTTGGACGATACCAGTGTTTTTTTTTCTTGAAACCCCCCAAGAGGGGTTAAAAATGGGGGGGCTATTAAAGGATAGCTGAGGAATAGAGGGAAGTCACCTGGTGCTGACCATTTTCAATCTTCGGGCGAGCCAAGATTCAGGTATTAATAAGAGCGCATTGGGGTCGCACCAAGATATCAGTTTGACATTAAAATGTTTTTGTATCGAAAACGTGTGTTTATTGGACCAATATCGCCCTTTTGGGCCTCAAAATAGCAATTATAGGGAACCAAATATGCCCAGAAATGTAATGTCGATGAACACGTGCGACTGAAATCCCCCTATATCGCCCATTTCAATAGTAAAAAAGGCGTTATTGCCTCAAAATTAGGCCTATTTTATGCCGTATAGGTCAATATATTTAATATTTTATCTTGGTGCGACCCCAATCGCACTATTTAAAATTGTTTAATTAATTAAGAATATCGGAAGGGCTTTTAAGTGCCCTTCCGATAAATACTATTTTATTTTTTCTTCTTCGGAATAGAGATGGTTACATCTTTCACAAAGCCTGTAAAATCAGAGTCTTTCACATCTGTAAAAACCTTATCGGCTACTTGTGTTGACTCATCTTCACCAACATCTGCAGTTTCATCAGCTGAGTAAAGGGCAGGTTGCGTTTTTTCAACACGACCTTCGGCTACTTTCTTTCCATCAACGTAAAGCATGGCCATGCCACCTTTCCCGTTTCCGCCGCCATCATAATCAAATTGCAGTTTGATTTCTGCTTTATCTTTCGTGATGGCTTTGTCTGAAGCAATTGTATAGCTTTCTAATCCAAAGTAGTTATAGACATAGGCTGGTTTGCCATTGTCCATATACAATGCCCAGCCACCAAATTTACCACCCTGGGTAAGGATGACTCCTCTGTCTTTTCCTTTTAATTCAACATTAGCAACAATAGTTTTGGATGTGTTCTTTTCATTGATAAAAGTATTTTCAAGAATTCCGCCCATACCAGCAGCCAGTGTTAAACTTTTACGTTCTCCCATCAAATCAGGTCTTCCGGCAATGGCAGCATTGAAGCGCTCATAAGCACGGTCGTCTA
>NZ_JASJGN010000279.1:0-11811 GCF_033791525.1 Desulfosarcina sp. | reverse complement strand
CTCCTTAGGGGATCTTGCATCGCCTACCTTAAAAAGCATGCAACTCTCCCCAAAAAATAATATCCACACTACAGCAAAGCTTGTGCCATTGGCAGTCAGCCCTTCCAGCGGAATGTTAATTGGGCGATAACCTCAAGAATTTTAACGAAATCCAAAAGTTATAAGCCCAGTTCCGGAAGATTTATACCGAATCCACCAGTCAGAGATTCCATGCCATTGTAGCGAACGGTGCAATAAAAAAAATGCGGTTGATGCTTCTGGCACCCTGTCTCCGGCCCTCCTGCCTAAAGGGACATTGCCATTAAATTGTTGCTCCGCAATAAAAACTATGCGTTTGATCGATGTTTTTTCGTTTCAGCTTTTATTATACAGTTGATGAAACCAAATATTATTAATATTATCAATATGATGAGAAAACTCTAAATCAATTGTCATGCCGAAGCGAGAACGGCATTATGGTACGTATGTTGCTTTAAAAGGCAAAGCTAGTAATCCATGGGAAATGTCAACCCTGTCAACTCCGCATGAAGGGCTGAACGGAGGTCGGATGATGCCCCGCGATCGGAAAACGTATCCCATAAATGATAGTTTAAATTGCTATTTTCTGGAGGCCAAGTATGGAAAAAGAAGTTTTTAGTCTCTGTTTTATGTGTTCGATCCGTTGTCCCATCAAGGTCAAGGTCAAGGACGGGCAGGTGACGTGGATCGAAGGGAATCCCCATGTGGCCGGCATGGAGGGCAGCCTGTGCCCCCGCGGTGCCGCCGGGACGTCGCTGCTTTACGACCGCCAGCGGGTGCAGAGCCCGATGATCCGCGTGGGTGACCGGGGATCAGGAAACTGGCGCAAGGCCAGCTGGGACGAGGCCCTGGACTACGTGGGTGACAAGCTGAAAGCGATCATCGACCAGCACGGCGGCCACAGCGTCGTTCTGGGTGAACGGACCCAACTGGCTACCCATGTGAGCAAGACCTTTTTAAAGGCCATCGGTTCTCCCAATCATTTTACCCATGATGCACTGTGCAAGGGGTCTGTCAATACGGCCTGCCGCTCTCTCTTCGGCCTTACCGACGGCCAGATCGGCATCGATTACCGCAACACCCGGCATATCGTGCTCTATGGCCGAAATATCTTCGAGGCCATCTCGGTCAAGGAGGTCAACAACCTGATGGCCGCCATGGAAGAGGGGGCCAAAATGACCTACATCGACCCCCGCGTCTCGGTCACCGCCACCAAGGCGCACCGCTACTGGATGATTCGCCCGGGCACCGACCTGGCTCTCAATTACGCCCTGATGCATGTGATTCTGGACGAACGGCTTTACGATGCCGCATTTGTGGACCGATGGGTGCACGGGCTGGCCGAACTTCAGGATTTTGTCGCACCCTATTCTCCCCAGTGGGCGGAAACGGAGACCGGCATTCCTGCGGCGGAAATCGTGGCCTTGGCCCGGGAACTGGCCAAGGACCGGCCGGCAGTGGCTTTCCACTATGGTTATCGTGGCGCCAGCCACACCAATGAGATCTACCTCAGACGATCCATCCTCATGCTCAACGCCCTGATGGGCTCCATTGAGACCAAGGGTGGGATCTTCTTTAAAAAAGGTCCCGGCGAAGCGGGCGGCAAGGCGGCCCGCAAGCTGGTGGAGCAGGATTTCCCGAAAATCGACGTGCCGCGTTTCGATAAGGCCGGGACACCCGACTTTCCGCTGCCAGACCCGGCCCATGGGGTTCCCCATCGACTTCCCCATGCCATCCTGAACGCCGATCCCTATCCGATCAAGGCCCTGTTCAATTTCCGTTTTGAGCCGCTCATGTCCATTGCCGACACCGAACTGACCCGCAAGGCCTTGGACCAGCTGGATCTCATTGTTACCATCGACATCAACTACAGCGATATCGCCTGGTACAGCGACGTCATCCTTCCTGAATCCACTTACCTGGAACGCACCGACTGCATCCAGCAGGCCAATGGCCTCAAACCCCAGATGTTTCTGCGTCGACAGGCCGTGACCCCGCGTTACGACACGCGGGACGGAGCCATGATCCTCAAGCAGATTGCCGACCGCATCGGCACCGGCAACTATTTCCCCTATGAAAATATGGATGAACTGGTTCGCTGGCAGTTGGAGGGCACCGGATTCACCATGGAAGACTTTGATGCCAAAGGGTTCGTGGCTTATGGGAAAAAGCAGATTTTCTGGGATCGGATGGATGGCCTCAAGCTCAAGACCCCGTCCAAGAAGATCGAGTTCAAGTCTTCACTTCTGGAGGACGCAGGGTTTGAATCTTTTCCGGCTTACGAACCGATGCCCTCGGCAGAGCCGGGCAAGTTCCGGCTGGTTACCGGCCGGGCGGCCCTTCACACCCATGTATCCACACAGAATGTGGAATACCTCAACGAGTTGTGCGGGGAAAACCTGTTGTGGATCAACAACCAGAAAGCCGCCGAACTGGGCATTGCCGACCGGGCCATGGTGGAGATTGCCTCCAGCCGCCACAGCGGCAAGATGCGTGCCTATGTCACCGACCTGATCCATCCGGAGTGTGTCTTCCTGCTGCATGGGTTCGGGCACCAGGCCAAGCGGGCGGAGCGCTCCTATAACAAGGGTGTCAGCGATGCTGCCCTTCAGGAGAACCTCTACGACAAGGTGGGCGGAAGCCCCGCCTATCACGATACGTTTGTCAATGTGAAGGCCGCCTGACAGGCCGATTTTCCAACCGGGTATTGCTGTCGGAGCGGTTCCCGAGGGTTATAAATAGGATGCGAGGATTATGAGCCAATACTATCTGTTTCAGGATACCAAAAAGTGCATCGGATGCCATGCCTGTGAAGTGCAGTGCAAGGCCAACAAGAATCTCCCAATCGGCCCCCGGCTGTGCCAGATCATTCAGGTGGGGCCGAAGATGATCGGCGGGCTCCCGCGGGCCGCCTATATTTTTATGCCCTGTTTCCATTGTGAAAATCCCTGGTGTGTGGCCGCCTGCCCCACCGGTGCCATGCAGCAGCGCAGCAGCGACGGTATTGTTTTTGTGGACCACAACCTGTGCGTGGGCTGCAAGACCTGCATTTCCGCCTGCCCCTGGGGGGCGCCCCAGTGGAATCCGGAGACCGGCAAAGTGGTCAAGTGCGACTATTGCAAGGATCGCGTGGACCAGGGGTTGAAGCCCGCCTGCGTGACCACCTGTACCACCCACTGCCTGAAATTCGGTAAGGTGGAAGATATGACCCAGATCCGCCGGGATCGCCATGCCCAAGCCATCGCTTCGCTGGAGCACTGTGCATTCTGACGGATTCAACTGTAACCAAATTGATTTTTATCGATGTTCCTAGCACCCATACCCCTCCCTACCGATCCCTCCGGGTTAACCCCGGGGGGATCACTCCTCTTATGGCCAGGGCCGCAGGCGCCTGCTGTTTAAACCCGGCCATCGCATGAGCAATAGCAGGGGACCGATGGGTGGCAAGAGGTCATTCATGACTATTAGCCAATGTCCGGTCACCGAAAGCATTCACTTTATCGATGATGTTATCGGCAAGGGCGGGTTGACGCACCCGAGAAGCCGGCGTATCGCCGAAGAAATTCACAGCCTTTTGGATGACGTGGCCTGGGGACGTGCCGGTGACGATCATCTGCCGGCCGTCCTGGTGCTGATCCAGGACCTGCTCCAGGACGCCGATGAGTCTGAAGGCTACCGGTTGGGCGAACACCTTCACCAGACCATGCAGACGCACGGTGAAGTGTTCGAAAGCCATGTGAAGACCCACAACTGCCCCACCGAAACCTGCGAGTGGCTGACACCGGCACCTTGCCAGATGGCCTGCCCGGCGGGCATCGACGTTCCCACCTATGTGACCCTCATCGGCCAGGGGCGGGACGCCGAGGCCATCGAAGTGATCCGGCAGGACAACCCCTTTCCCTGGGTATGCGGCCTGGTGTGCACCCGGCCCTGTGAGTTCATGTGTGTGCGCGGCCGCATGGACACCCCGGTTTCCATCAAATTTCTCAAGGCCTTTGCCGCCGAAAGGGCCATGTCGGAAGGCACATACCGCAACCCGGAAAAAGGGCCGGATCAGGGCAAACGAATTTGCGTGATCGGGGCGGGACCCGGCGGCCTGAGTGCAGCTTACTACCTGGCCCTGAAAGGGTACGGGGTTCACGTGATCGAGGCGCTGCCCACCGCCGGCGGCATGATCATGGTGGGCATTCCCCGCTACCGCCTGCCTAGGGAGGTGATCGACCGGGAAGTGGCCATGCTGGAAGAACTGGGCGTCACTTTTGCGTTCAACACCCGGTTCGGTGAGGATGTCACCCTGGACGATCTGAAGTCCCAGGGCTATGCTGCCTTTTTCTTTGCCATCGGGGCCCATAAGGCCTATAACTTAGGAATTCCGGGGGAAGCTGATTTTCCCCAGACGCTGGAGGCCATCGATCTCCTTCGCCGGGTGGCTTTGGGTGAGCGGCGCGTGCCGGGAAAACGGGTGGTGGTGATCGGGGGCGGCAACGTGGCCACCGATGCCGCACGAACCTGCATCCGTTTAGGCTGTCCGGAGGTGACCATTGCCTATCGCCGGACCCGTCACGAGATGCCGGCCGATGAGGAAGAGGTGGAACAGGCTGAGGAGGAGGGCATTCATTTTTCTTTTCTGACCATTCCGTCCAAAATTGTTGGAAAAGATAACGCGATTACCGGGTTGAGCTGTGTCCGTGCCAAGCTGGTGAAACGGGAAGGCAGCAGTCGCATGTCTCCTGTTCCGATTCTGGACAGTGAGTATGTTATGGATGCCGACGTGGTGATCAGCGCCATCGGCCAGAAAGTGGACCAACTCTGCATGGGTGAACTGCAAACCATGGGCTGGACGAGACGGGGCACCATCGATGTCAACATGGTTACCATGGAAACCGCTGTCGAGGGAATCTTCGCCGCCGGCGATGCGGTAACCGGACCGGCCACGGTGATCGAGGCCATCGGCGGGGGTAAGCGGGCCGCCGAGGCCATTGACCGATACCTGCTGGGAATACCGCAACCCCAGATGCCGCCTGTTCCCGTTCGTCGCCGCCGGGAAGCCTGCATCGAGCTGCCGGCCAGCACCAAAACGGTCATCAAGCGGCCCACCATGGACATGTTGAACATGGATCGGCGCCGTACCACCTTTCAGCAGGTGGAGTTGGGTTACACCGAAAACATGGTTCGTGAGGAGGCCCGCCGCTGCCTGCGGTGCGACATTTGCCGCCGTTGCGGCAAATGCGTGGAGGTCTGCCGGGACAAGATGGGCATCAGCGCCCTTGAAATGGGATACCTGGACTTCGACCATCCCGGTCTCACGGATCTAAGGGTTACCGAGGAGCGTTGTATCGCCTGCGGGGCGTGTGCGGCCAACTGTCCCAACGATGCCATGAAAATAGAGGACCGGGGCGATGAGCGGCTGCTGCTGCTCTGCGGTACCATCCTCAACAGACAGAAGTTGGTCTAC
Source organism: Desulfosarcina sp. (assembly GCF_033791525.1). GTDB lineage: Bacteria > Desulfobacterota > Desulfobacteria > Desulfobacterales > Desulfosarcinaceae > Desulfosarcina. The sequence continues at coordinate 6,338 of NZ_JASJGN010000279.1, read as the reverse complement.
TGTCACTCCTGTGGTAAGGCCATGGGGCCCATGAAGTATCTGGATTATATCCGCAAGCGTACGAAATCGGTAACGCAGGTCCCCGACGATGCACTGATCTGCGACAACTGCGCCCGAACAAAGACGGCCAGATTTAACGTTCATACGCTGCCGGTCTAGATCTGCTAATGCTGCTCGATGCTAAAATAGAAAACTGAACACGGAGGGGTGAGATCGCTTCGCTCCATTCATTGAAATAAATAACAATATTCAAAAAACAAATCACAAACAAATCACAAATAAATCACAATAACCAAATTTCAAATTCCAAACCATACGAAATATTGAACGATTGGGTTTGAGATTTCGATATTGAAGTTTGGAATTTCCCTACGGCGTTGTGCTTATTCGTCATTCATCTGTTTGGCAGCGATCCGAATCAGGAGAAAAGCATGGTTTTCCGAAGAGGCCAGAAAATTGAAGTTTTCAAGCGCAGCAACGACGAGAGCTGGGAAGCCTACATGGACCGGTTCGTCGGCCTTCACGGCATCATCACCGATCCGGATACGGCGATCAACGATCCGGATGCGCTGGTCGAAGTGAGCCTGGACGGCAAAGGGACGCACCGGCTTCCCCAGGACTGTATGCGCCCCATCGACAGTTGAGGCGTTAAGACAAGTCATTTGGACTGCGTTATCGGTCGTCGCCGTATTACCCATACGGCTTCCTTCCTCTAGCCTTGCCAAATTACTTGTCTTAACGCCTCAACGCTGAGCGATTAAAATTATTGCATATTTAAGGAGCGTGACAGGCATGCGTGTTCAGGATGTGATGAAACAAAAGCGCCGGGTGGTTCACACTATCCCGGCACAGCGGACCGCCGAGGATGCCATTGTCCAGATGACTGAACACCGGACATCCGCGCTCATCGTTATGGACGGTGGGACACCGGTGGGCATTTTTACCGAGCGGGACGTCCTGCGGTGCCACGTGGCCTGGCGCCACCGCCTGTTTCGGGATATGCCGCTTTCCGAAGCCATGACCCCCAACTTGATCGTGGCCCAGCCGGAGGACCTGGCCAGCAGCGCCATGGCCATGATGATCAAAGCGGACATCCGGCACCTGCCAGTGGTTCAAGACCAGCAGATTGTCAGCATGCTCACCATTTCCGACCTGGTGAAACACCATGTGGGCGAATTGACTGCCGAATTGCACTACCTTCAAGAGTACATCACCGATCTTCAGGACGCCGTACAGGATTGACGGTTTTGTAAAAAGGCCGATATCTGCGTTACGCCTCAACCCTCGTCACTGCGGAGTACAATCAGTACACCTCATTCCTCGGGATTCGCAAGCCTTGATCTCGGCCTTTTTACAAAACCGTCTTAAACTCGACCTTTCACGATGCAATCAGGAGTAAGAATATGATTACGACAATTATCGATGGAACCACCTACCCGGCCGAAGAAGGTCAGACCGCTCTCCAGGTGGCCCGGGAAAACAAAATCACCATCCCGACCCTGTGTTACCATCCGGCGCTGAAGCCCTCCGGGTCGTGCAAGCTTTGTGCGGTTGAAGTCACCGGAAGGACCGGCGGCCGACAGATCGCCATGCTGTCATGCATCCTCAAGATCTCCGATGGGCTCGAATTCAAAACCACCGGCCCCATTGTGGACACCGCCCGCAAAAAAGCCTTCAAGAATTTGCTGCGCATGGCGCCCCAGTCGGCACGGCTGCGCCAGATGGCCATGGCTCATGGGGTGGATCTCGGACCGCCGCCGGACGGGTGCGTGCGCTGTCGTCTGTGCATCCGGGTGTGTAAAGAGATCGTCGGCGCGGGCGCCCTGAAGATGAAGAAGGTTGACGGGGTCAGTTGCGTGGTTCCGGAGACGGATCGATGTATTGGATGCGGCACCTGCGCCAATATATGCCCCACCGCTGCGATCCGGGTGGAAGACATTGAGAACGTCCGCACGGTTATGATCCGGGATGAGCTGATTGGTAAGCACCCCCTGGAGCGTTGCGAGGGTTGCGGCCGCTGGTTTGCCACCACGCGTTTCATCGACTACATCGAGCGCCGTACCGCCCCCCATCCCCATGTGAAGGAGACCCATAAATACTGTCCCACCTGCGCCAAGCTATTTTCGGACCGGACGCGGGCGCTGGCCGACCATTCGGTGAAGACACGCATGCCCGGTCATTGATGGTTCCTTAAAAATTCGATATCTGCGTTACGCTTCATCCCTCGTCGCTGCGGAGTACGATCATTACGCTGCCTGCGGCACCCGCGATAGCGGTATCCTCGATCTTCGCAAGCCTTGATCTCGAACTTTTAAGAAACCGTCTATAACGCGACCTTTTACTAGTTTATCAAACTTGAAATGGATCCATTAAAACGAAAAAGCCCCTTCCATTGTGGAAGGGGCTTTTATTTTGTTTCGTTCGCCTGACTTTTAGATTTGAAGCCAGGAGTCGGAGTACAGGGTGTTGCCGAGGATGACGTCAACGGTCTTGGCGTAGTCCAAAAGCTCTTTAGAAAGGCTGGCGCGATCGGGTTCGGTACCGTCCAGCATGCCGTAGATCAGGTCCACGATATCCTGGCGTTCGCCCTTGCAGATGGCGGTTTGCTGTTCGTCGCGCGGATCGGTGATGATCGATTCCATGCCGCTTTTCATCAGCATCACCGTGTAGGTCTGGTTCAGGATGGGGCGCAGGTGGTCGGGCGGTCCGTTGGAGATGTTGGAGAGGCCGCAGGTGCTTCTGGCACCCGGGGCCATATCCGGAATCATTTTCTGGAACTCCATCAGGCTGATGGCCTGGGGTTGCTGGATGTTCACCGGGGTCACGATACCGTCCACCCAGATCTTCTCGTTGGGGATGCCGGCTTCGTTGGCGAAATAAAGCAGTTCCACGCACAGGGCGGCACGCTCGTTCTCATCGCGGGGCAACCCGTCGGGGCCCCACATCAGGGCCACGAAATCGGCGTTGTACTCGGCTGTCATGGGCACCATGCGCTCGTAGCGTTCCGGTCGGCACATTATGGAGTTGACGATGTGCGGGGTGCCGGCAGGGATCTGCTTGATCACCTTCAGGGCCGCTTCGATGGCGTCGATGTTTGAGGTGTCCAGGGCCAGGGGCAGATCCGGCACCACGTCCTGAACCACCTGGACCACCCACGGCATCAGTTCGTGCCCGTCCTTTTTGGCCGGTCCCAGGTTGATGTCGATGTAGTCCATTCGCTTTTCCTTCTGGAAAAGGGCCTCTTCCTGGATCGGTTTGGCATCCCGCTCTTTGAAGGCGCGGCCGATTTTTGTTGAAATAACATTCAAACTTTCGCCGATAAGTATCATACGACTTTCCTTTCTTTTTCTCGGCATCATGCTCCGGCCAGTAGCCCGGCCATGGATGACGCTATTGCCAACATGATGGCCGGGGTCCCGGCCAGGAAACGACGGTCAGGGAGGACTGAATGCCCACCCTGACCGTTAGATCACACCGCGGTTACGCCCTGAGGAAGCCGGGGATATGTGCGGCCTCCCGTGGACCCACGGTAATGGTCCAGCCGGGCAGTTCCTCTTCCACGTCGCCCACGATGGAGGCCGCATAGCCGGGAACGACCAGTTCCTGATTCTTGATCTTGTCGGTGATGCCGCATTTTTTAACGAACATGCCCACGTCGTCGCCGGAGAACTTGCCGGCCGCCCAGGCAGTCAGTACGGACAGCCCTTCGGAGTCCTTGATCAGCAGCCAAGTGGGTACCTTGCTGGCCTCGATCTCACCGGAAACGATGAAGTAGGTCAGGGCAAAGTTGGTGGTCACCAGCACGCGTGAATTCTCGTCGGGGTTGTTGATGGGGTAGATGCCCTCGGTAACGGTCATGGGCCGCTGCGGGTCGGTATAAATGTTGAGGCGCTCCAGCAGCAGCGGGAACAGGGACTCGCCGGCAAAGTCGGACATCACCAAGATACCGCCGTATTTGGCCACGTACATGGCACCCAGCATGGTCTCGGTGTCCAGATTGGAGGCCATTTCGCAGGGAAAGGCGATGGTGGGAAACCCCACAGCACGGTTGCCGTTTTTCAGGGCGGCGCGGCGGAGGGCGATCATGTCTTCGTGGCATTGTTTGGGTTCCCGTGAGCCGGGATCGAGCACCAGGTCTTTGAGGCCCATGCCGGTAAGCTTCTCTGACAGGGGAATCAGGCCTTCGATGGAATCGGCCTTGATGGCCAGGGGCAGGTCGTTTTCCTTGGCGATGGCGCCGAAGGCATCCGCATTGGCCGCGGTGGCCGCGTACATGAGCGGGCGCTTAAAGGCACAGGCCGCCACGCCGGCCTTCATCACGTCGGCATCCTCGGTCATCAGGATCAGGTTGAATTCCGATGTCTCGGCCACCTGTTTGGCCACGGCGGCAAAGGCGTCGGCGTTGCCGTCCGCATCTTTGAGGGCTACCAGCTCCGGCCGCAGGTTCAATCCCACACGCTCGAACTGCAAGGCGTTCCAGCCTTTGAGCTTGGATTCCAGGTCGGCCGCAGCGATGTCGGAACTTACCTGGGCTGCCAGCAGGGTGGGGTTGTAAAAGGTTTTTTCATGGCGGTACTGCACCGTCTCGCCACCGGTGGTGGCCTTGCGTACGCCCTTGCCCAACACTACAGGACGGATGGGGGGTGCAGAGGCTTCGGAGAGTTTTTCCCGCGCGTCGTCGGAGACGTAGGGGCAGGCGTCCAACTCTGCCTTGCCGGATGCCAGGTTCATGGCAAAGGCAAGACAGGTGGGTACCCCGCATTCCTTGCAGTTGGTCTTGGGCAGGAGTTTGAATATCTGAATACCGGTTAATGCCATACGATTCTCCTTGTCTGTATGGGCAATTCTCCCGATCTAATAAAACCGGGGAATCGGTTGGTCTGTGGTGACGGGGCGAACGGTACCGTCCGCCCCGTCGTCTTGCCTGTTAGCCGATGATTGAATCCATGGTCAGGGCCGGATGGCCTTTTTCCTGGAGGAAGGGCAGGATCTCCTCTTCGGTGATGCCCACGGTTTCGTCTGCGATCATGTCATAAAGATTCGGTACGCCCATTGCGGCGCCCCGTTTTTCGATGCGTTCCTTGAGTTCTTCCTTCAGCATCTTAGGCATCCAGACCATCCGCAGAAGGCCGCCGTCACCCAATATAAACTTGCCCTGGGTGATGTTGAACTTGGAGTGGCCTACGAAGCCCGGCGAGGAAGCGCCACCACCCATGACACCGGCCAGGGTGGTGAATTTCATGCCGCAGGGGGTCTCCCCGGCATAGTCGCGGCCCACGGTCATGACGCCGTTGCAGGACGGCAGCATGGCGGCGATGCATTCACAGCAGCCGCAGGTGGTCATGGGGTCGGTGACCATGGAGTAGAAGTTATAGTGGGTGACGGCCCCGCGGGAGGCCTTGTAGACGAAGTCGTTGACGCCTTTCCACTGGCCCATGACCGGATCAATGCACTCGCCTTTTTCAATGGGCTGGTTGGGGCCGGTGGGGTTGATCTCAAAAGATGCCTTGCAGTCCATCCAGTTGTAGGCGCCGCATAGACCTGTTCTTTCCGGGCTCACCGAACAGACATGGCTGGGGGCGAATGACTGGCACAGGGTGCAGGAGTAATAGATTTCCACGTCCTCGTCGGTCATTTTTTCGACACGCTCATCACGCGTTTTATACTCGGCGCGGGCGCGCTTGGTGAGTTTGTCCACGTCGGCCTTTTTGGTCATCAGGGTCACCTGGACCTTGTCCAGGATCTTGCCGAAGTCCTGGTGGAACTTGGCGTGCAGGACGACACCGATATCTTTCAGGGTAAAGCCCTTCTCGATGGCGGCCTTGCTGATACGGACCCAGGAGATGTCGCGTTGACCAATATGCATGACCCCCTGGATGTAGTTGATCAGGTGGTGGATCTGGCGCTCCAGGATCGGCTCGAAGTCGGTTTGAAATTCACGGCCGGCCACCTGGATGTAGATGCCCATGGGGAAGGTGTCGCCTTCTTTAACATCTCCAATATTCGGACCGTCAATGATTACCTTACCATCTTCGATCTCGTTCATCTCCGCCATCTTGCAAAGTTCGGTACATTGGGTCTTACCGCCGCCCATCTGGCAGTGGAGATCCGCGCCGCGCACCCGCTCGCCCTCAAAAGCCGGGCCGAAGGAACAGGGGATGTCGATTTCAGAAACAGTGACCTTGAGGCCCCGGACTTCAACCGATCTCTGGCAGATTTCGTCGTGGGTGACATTGGCCACCACGTGCTCGTAGGTACAGATACCGGTGGGCAAAATCTCGGGAATATCCGTGTCCGCCAGAGTCGGGAAACCCCAGTTGACGCAGCCGGCAGCCGCG
>NZ_JASJGN010000278.1:0-9838 GCF_033791525.1 Desulfosarcina sp. | reverse complement strand
GCCGCGGGGAGGGTTCAATCCGATCCAACCGCTCCGCGATGGACCGATTGAAAACCAAATTACCTGAAACCCTGCCTCTTCCAACCCTTCCGCAGCCAAGAAATGCACTTTACAATCCATATCGGCGATGATTATAATCATATGTAGTCCGTACCGTCAGTTCATTGCTTATCGTTGAATGAAACGAGTAATTTCGTTTAGTTACGGCCTGGCGGCTGATACAAAATATCCTTATGGGATTAAATCGCGTGCCATCAGCCGTTCACGTTGAACTGGCAGTGACTCCTAAACCCTATTATTGAAACCCTATGGCCCATGACCGTTACCAGACAGAAGAGCAGCTTGGTTCAGAAACCCGGGATGAAACCCGGGAGCCACCCCGATACCGGGTGCTGCTGCACAATGATGATTTCACCACCATGGAGTTTGTCGTCGAGATATTGATGTATGTGTTTAACAAGTCACCTGAATCGGCGGCAAAGATCATGCTGAATGTCCATCAAAAGGGTGTCGGGGTGTGTGGGAGCTACTCCCATGAAATTGCCGAAACCAAGGTCGATACAGTTCACAATCTTGCCCGTGAAAGCGGCTATCCGCTGCGCTGCAGCATGGAACAGGAATAGAAAATGATCAGTAAAGAACTCAGCGCCACATTGGGCTTTGCCGTTCGCGAGGCCAAAAAACGGCGGCATGAATACGTCAGTGTCGAACACGTGCTTTTTGCCATTTTGCACGACAGTTCCGGACTTGAAATCGTTGAAAAATGCGGCGGAAATGTGGAAAACATTAAAGCCAATCTGGAAATGTTTTTCAATGATAACATGGAGATGCTTCCTGAAGAAAGTGAGTACGTGCTTCAGCAGACCATCGGCTTTCAGCGGGTGATTCAACGGGCTGTCAACCATGTTCGCTCGGCCGAGAAGAAAGAGGTGGCCGTCAGCGACATTCTGGCCTCCATTTTCATGGAAAAGGAGTCCCACGCGGTCTATTTCCTGAGCGAAGAGGGAATTTCCCGGCTGGATGTGTTGCGGAACATCTCCCATGAGCTTCCAACGGGCATATCCGATGACGTGTCTGAAACCGACGCACCGTCCGAGCAGAAAACCATTAAGAAAAAGTCCAGTCCCCTGGAAGCTTACACGGTGAACCTGATCGACCAGTCTGCCAAAGGCAGGCTGGACCCACTGATCGGGCGCGAACTGGAAATGGAGCGGACCATGCAGGTGCTCTGCCGGCGCAGGAAAAACAACCCCATTTTCGTTGGTGATCCGGGGGTGGGAAAGACGGCCATGGCGGAAGGGCTGGCCCAGAAAATCTGGGGCGGCGAGGTGCCGGACCTGCTTAAAGAGGTGCGCATCTATTCGTTGGATCTGGGCGGTATGCTGGCCGGCTCAAAGTTCCGGGGCGATTTCGAACAGCGCCTCAAGGGTGTGGTGTCCGAACTGAAAAAACGCAAAAACGCAATCCTGTTTATCGACGAGATTCACACCATCGTCGGTGCCGGTGCCACCAGCAGCGGATCCATGGATGCCAGCAATATCCTGAAGCCGTTCCTGTCCACCGGTGAACTGAGATGCATCGGCTCCACGACCTATGAGGAGTACAAGAACCATTTCGAAAAGGACCGTGCCCTGTCCAGGCGATTCGAAAAAATTGATATCATGGAACCGCCGGTCAAGGAATCCATCAAGATCCTCAAAGGATTGCGCTCCCGTTACGAGGAACACCACGAGATTGTATACACGGATGCGGCGCTCAAAGCGGCCTGTGAACTGTCGGCCAAATATATCAACGACCGATTCCTGCCGGACAAGGCCATCGACGTCATCGACGAAGCCGGTGCCGCCATCCGGCTTTCCGGTGCAACCAACCGCAAGTGGGTTCATCCGTCGGATATCGAAAAGATCGTGTCCAAGATTGCTCGAATTCCAGCGGTCAATGTTTCTACGCCGGACAAGGCTAAACTGGAAAATCTGGGCGGCCAGCTGCGCCAAGTCGTGTTTGGCCAGGACGACGCCATCAATGCCCTGGTGACCGCCATCAAGCGTTCACGGGCCGGGCTGGGGCAGCCGGAAAAGCCCGTGGGTTCATTCCTGTTCACCGGCCCCACCGGCGTTGGCAAAACTGAAGTGGCCCGGCAGGTGGCCCGGCAACTGGATGTGGAGTTCATGCGCTATGACATGAGCGAGTACATGGAAAAGCATGCCGTGGCCCGGCTTATCGGTGCACCCCCCGGCTACATCGGCTTCGACCAGGGCGGTCTGCTCACCGACGGCGTGCGCAAGCACCCCTACTGTGTCCTGCTGCTGGACGAAATCGAAAAGGCCCACGAAGATCTGTTCAATATCCTTTTGCAGGTGCTCGACCATGCCACCCTGACTGATAATAACGGCAAAAAGGCGGATTTTCGCAATGTCATCGTCATGATGACTTCCAACGCCGGTTCGCGTGAGATGAGCAGCGCCACCATCGGTTTCGGCGACACCAAAGGCGATTCCACCGGCAAAGGCAAAAAGGCCATCGAGAAAATTTTCAGCCCGGAATTTCGAAACCGCCTGGACGGCATCATCACCTTCAATGCACTCGACCGTGAGATCATGGCCATGATCGTCGACAAATTTATGAAAGAGTTTGCCGACCAGCTGGCGGTCAAGAAAGTATCCATTGAGTACTCAAAAAAGGTGAGAAAATGGTTGGCCAAGAAAGGCCATGACCCCCAATACGGCGCCCGGCCCTTGGCCCGCGTCATCCAGACCGAGATCAAGGACATGCTGGCGGATGAAATTCTCTTCGGTAGGCTGGAGAAGGGGGGCAAGGTGGTGCTGGATATGAAGGGTGATGAGCTGGTGTTTGAATATGGCAAATAGATTTGGTTGATTGGGTTTGTTGAGTTTTTTGTGTTTATTGAGTTGGAAACGTGTGGAATACCAGTTACTCGTATGACGAGTTGCCGTTTTTTCGACCTAAAAACCGATTGATGATTGCAAACATAAGGTAATCTGGGTTTTGGGCCTTACCCAACAAACCCAACAAACCCAACAAACCCCGTCTCCCATGCCCGTCTTCACGCTCTCCCAAAAACTCTCGTTTCCACCACCGCATCTCGCTATTAAAGAAGGCCTGCTGGCCGTAGGCGGCGATCTGGGCGCTGAACGGCTCCTGCTGGCATATAAAAGCGGCATTTTCCCCTGGTACAGCCCGGGCGAACCCATCCTCTGGTGGTCGCCCGACCCACGTTTGGTATTGTATCCGGATGAACTGAGAATCTCTAAATCACTACTCAAGATCATCAAAAGAAAAAGTTTTAGTGTTACTTTCGACAAGGCTTTTGAAGCCGTGATTCAGGCATGCGCCGACGCGAAGCGATCTTATGGCGAGGGGACCTGGATCACCGGTGAGATGAAAGACGCCTATAGTGAACTGTATCGGAGAGGATATGCGCACTCGGTGGAAGCATGGCAGGGCGAAAAACTTGCCGGCGGTCTTTACGGCATTTCCATCGGCCGCGTTTTTTTCGGAGAATCCATGTTTAGCCGGGTCAGCAATGCCTCAAAAGTTGCCTTCGTTGCGCTCGTTGAGAATCTTAAACAGCATAAATTCAAGCTCATCGACTGCCAGGTGAGAACTGACCATCTCATCCGTTTTGGTGCCCGGGAAGTCCCGAGAAAATTGTTTTTGGATCAGCTTGAAAAGTCGGTCGTCAGCTCAAGGCGTTGCGTTGACACCTCATAGGAATTCGGTTCATTTAGTCCCCACCTCAAACCGCCAACCCACAACTATTTCCATTCTTTAGCGGTTAAACCTCGGGTCGATAAACGCTGAGACAATCGAAGGCCTCCGTTAGGACTATTCGAGTTGCCCGAGCCACGATAGGCATTTTTCCAAAATTTTCCGGTGCACGTCGGCTTCCGAACGTGAGTATGCTTTTGGAAGATTGAAAGAATGATTGCCGCCCTCGATGGCTTCTAAATCGTGGGAGCATGGCAGGTTGTCCAGCACGGTATTCAGCTTGTCCATATTGCACAGGGGGTCTTTGGTGCCCGCAAAAAACAGCATCGGCAGCCTGATCCGGTAGAGGTGGGCATCGCGCAGCTGGTCCTTTTTTCCCGGGGCGTGCAGGGGATAGCCCAGAAAAATGAGGCCGGCCACATCCATCAGGCCCTCGGCCACCATCTGCGATGCCACCCGACCGCCCATGGATTTGCCAATGGCGATAATTCGTTTGACCGGGAATTTTTGATTGTGCTGCATATACGCGTAAGCACACTGCCAGGTATGGATCAGCTTCTGTTGGGAGTCGGGCGACTTTTTGCCCTTTTCCTTGTAGGGGAAATTAAACCGCAAGGTGACGCAACCGGCAATGGCCAGCCCTTCGGCAAGGGCAACAATCAAGGGGTTGTTCATGTCGTTGCCGGCGCCATGGGCAAAAATTAATCCCGCTCCATTCGTTTGGGATGGATGATCCGGGCCTGCCAGAACGGCCGAGACATGGACGTGGTCGTCAAGATCGATGCGTACATTTTCTGAGACTATCGGAAATTCCTTTCCTTTCGGTCACCGGTCATTGCTCTGATTGAGGTCTCTCTTCCTCTTGATCGCCGCACATCGGATGATTGTTTCTGTCAGGCGATTCCAATCGTTTTCTTGAAAGCGATCGAATGACGTGGGTCTGTTTGTTGAGAGCGATGAAAGGCAGGGGCGCATTATCCTCGCACGGTCCGCGTGGCTATCTGACGATGCTGTATTCCTCGTGCTGCGGAACTTGTTCAAAATGAATGTGAAATCCAATTTGAACACCGGAAGGACGCTGCCATGAATAGCGGGATCCAACGATCCGGGTATCTATTCCAGCAGTTCCAGGATGATGCGTTTTTTGCTTTTCCCCGAAGCGGCGTTCAGGATGGTTCGGATGGCTTGCACATTCTGGCCTTTTTTGCCGATGATTTTCCCCAGATCCTGTTTGGCCACGGCCAGCTCGATGACGACGCTCTGCTGGCTTTGAATCTCGTTGACCGATACCTGTTCCGGCGCGTCAACGAGTGCCTTTGCAATCTCCTCGACCAGCTTCTTCATGGTGCCTCTCCCTGGATATGATTATAGACGTTCGCGCTGCTCCCCACTCAGTTTCAGGTTGACAGGTAAAACAAACTGGCGTTTGTTCCATTCAATTAATCATCGGCCGAAAACGATGACAAGTCAATCACTCTTGCAAAAAACGGCACCGGATCGCTCACCCCCGGTCCAACGGTGCCGCTTACAAAAGGTATTTAACCAGCCCGTCGATGCCACCTTTCCATGAACAACCGGTGCTGTGAACAACAGAAAAATCGGTACCGGACAGGTCGGCGGCCGAGATTTCCGTGGGGAAGGGGACATGATCCCAATCTACATGAAAATAGACATTCTGGCCGTTGTTATCTTTTACGAAAAACCGGTGGGTTCCACACTGCGGGCACAACAGATAGCGTTTTTTCATTTCGGGCTCCCGCTGCTTAACAACCCGGGTTATGGCGAACAGGTAACCCGTATGGTAAGGGTGCACCTTTCCCCGAAGACAACCCGATCAAATAAATGCTGAACCACAATTATTGAGATGCCGAATCGGCTGGAAGAATAATAAATAATTGTAGCCTATCTAACCAGTCAACGCAATACGGGCGACTCGTCATGATTTCCTTGTCCTTATTTGTCCTATGGACGAATCATCAAGCCTCCTTCCAAAGGTGCGGTGACCGTCGTCTGCCATCCGAACCGCGGTTAGTGACTTAATAAAAAATACAAAAAGGGCGTCCTTCGATTTGCAGTCAACCCAGGATGCCTTATTTTGAATAATACCTGTCTCACTGAATAGGTTCGATGTATCAACGGTGGGATTTTGATTGGTAGACATCAATAATCAGAAGGGATGAGATTTAATGAGAAAAGTTTCTGTGACGGTCCTGATATCGATAGCCATCCTTGCCGGCGGTTGTGGCCACAACAAATTTCACCAGGGTTCAATGCCCGATCCCGGACCCTACATGATCCATTTTGATGAACTGGATGCCGACGGCGATGAGGCGGTGACCTGGGCGGAGTTCAAACAACGGTTCCCGGATACCACCGCGGATGTGTTCAAGGCCGTTGATCTGGATGGTGACGATGTCATCGATCATGACGAGTGGCACGGCTTTAAGGAAGCCCACACAAATGGGTGACGGACGTCGTTCCGAATAGCCGTTTGTATCGATTGAAGTGCTGAAAAAGAAAGAAGCGGACCGGGCGAGTCGTAGTCCGGTCCGCTTTTACAATGCCCCATGGCAGCAGGGTCTTTGTCAGCCGATTTTCAGAATCAGCGAGGCACCGCTGTCGCCGGCGGCACAGCCCGTCCACAGCAGGTAACCGCCGCCTTGCATGACCGCCTCTTCGATACCTTCCATGATCAGCCGGGTGGCTGTAGATCCCTGGGGGTGACCGTAAACCACCGACGAGCCGTAGTTGTTGAAACCGTCGACGTCGATCTCCATCTTTCGGGCAAAATTGATGTCGTTGACCACAAACGGGTTGTGGGTCTTGATGACCTTGATGTCGCCGATGGACAGGCCTGCTTTGTTAAGGGCCATTCGGGCAGCCGGCACCGGTGCGGCGGCCATGTAGCCTTTCTTTTCCCTGGAGAAGCCGTAGGCGATCACCTGGATGGGGATGGATGCGTCGGCACTCAACCGTTCGGCATTCTCTTTGGTGGTGACAACCATGGAGGCGTTGCCGTCGGCCGGGTGGGTCTGGGCGCCGAAGCTCAACACACCGCCGGGCATCAGGGGTTTGAGTTTGGCCAGTCCCTCGGCGGTGGTGGGCATGATGCCTTCGTCTTGTTCCACGAGGATGCTTTTCTTGCGCGAGAGCTGGATTTCGGCGGCGAACATATACCGTTTTTGAAAGGCCCGGTCGTCGGCCAGGGACATTTGGTACTGCTCGTAGCGACGCACGGCCAGACGGTCGCATTCTTCTTTGGTGATGCATTCTTCTTTGGCGACATTTTCCGCCGTTTCCACCATGCGTAGGCCCACATTGGGATCGGCATTGAAGTTGTCCATCAGCCAGTTTTCGCTGATCACCTCACCCCCGGGACCATTGGGGTTGGGCCAGATGGTGTGGGGACCGTTGGAGGTGCGGTCGGTGGTGAGAACAAATGTATTGGACGCCATGCCTGTTTCGATGAAAGTGGCCGCCTGGAAGATGCAGGTGGTGCCGGTGGTGCAGGCCTGGCTGACGGCGATGCCGGGAATGCCGCCGCAGCCCATAAGGGCGGCGGCGTAAGGTGCGCTGTAGAACTGGTGCAACTGGCTGATGGTGTTTCCGAAGACCAGGTAGTCGAAGATGCCCGGTTCCCAATTCTTGTCGGCAATCCAGCGGGCGGCGGTCTTTGCGCCCAGCACGATGGAATTCTCGTTGGCCATGGCCCCCTGCCAACGGCAGAAGGGAGTGGAGTAGTAACCTTTGTAAGGGATGAACGCTTTGGTCAGCATGAAAACAACCTCCTCGTCTCTGGCGTGTTCACCCAGAAACGGCATCTTGCGGTCCAGCTCAGCGTTCTCGCCTTATTGAGCACCTAGTGAAGCTTTAGCGCTATCCTCGACGTAGCGCTGCTACGCCTTCGGTTTCAATAAAGCTGCGGCCTTAATCTGAACCCCAAGCTACCATTTCTGGACGAACACAGTTCATTTCTTAAACGCTTGGTGGCAACCGTATCATGATCGCGGCTCGAAGCCGCTCCAACAATTCCTGAATCCGTAAATTCCCAATTCCGTAATCATTTTTCCGGGGCCGGACAGCTGTCGGTTTCCGGGAACACCGGTTCGCCCTCGGCGTATTCTTCCCGCAGAATGCGGTGAAGGATTTTTCCCGTGGCGGTGCGTGGCATCTGGTCCGGTTGGATGAAAATCACCTGCTTGGGCCGCTTGTAACCGGCTATTCGATCACGGCACCAGTCGAAAATGATCGCTTCGGTGAGGTCCGACCCTTGCATGGGGACCACTACCGCCGCGACCTTCTCACCCCATTTGTCGTCCGGCAGGCTGATGGCCGCCACATCGAATACGTCCGGGTGGCTGCCGATGGTTTCTTCCACCTCGCTGGGATAGACGTGCTCGCCGCCGGTGATGATCATATTGTCCTTGCGGTCCACGATCTGGTAGAAGCCGTCCTCGTCCATCTGGGCCATGTCGCCTGCTGAAAACCAGCCATCCTTGAAGGCGGCGGCGGTTTTTTCGGGCAACTTATAGTAGGCGTCGAACAGCATGGGCCCTTTGGAATAGAGCTCACCCACTTCGCACGGGGCCACTTCCTTGCCCTCCGCATCCAGAATCTTGATCCGCTCGGTACCCAGGCTTTCTAAACCGATTGAGCCGAGTTTACGCATCTGATCCTCGGGACGCAGCACGGTGACGATGCCAGCCTCGGTAGAACCATACCCCTCGTAAAGCTCAACCCCGGGGAAGAATTCCATGATGGCGGTCTTCATTGTTTTTCTCACCGGAGCACTGCTGCAGAGCAGCTTTTTTATGGAATGGATGTCCCGCTGCCTGGCCTCGTCGGAGACATTGAGGATCAGGTTGTAGTGGGTGGGAATCAGGGAAATAAAGGTGATTTTCTCCCGCTCCACGATCTCCAGAATCTCCTCGGGCCTGAAGGATCGGGCCGGGTGGATGTAGACCGTGGCGCCGATATAGGTGAAGGTGAAGGTGAAGAAGGTGGAGTTGATGTGGCAAAGGGGCATGACATTCATGCACACATCCCGCTGGTCGAACCCGAAGTCCACGGCGTTGATCAGGAAGAAGGCGATGTGGGATTCATGGGAGCGCAGCACCCCTTTGGGTTTACCGGTGGTGCCGGAGGTATAGATGAGTATCCATGTGTCCGAAGGGGCGACCGCTGCGTCCGGTTCACTGTCGGGTGCCTCGTCCAGCAGCGATTCGTATTCCTGGTAGCCCGCTTTGGCCTGGTCCACCACAATGTAATTCTCCGGTGGAATCTGCTTCAGTTGAGGCTTGATGGCATCCACGCACGGCGTAAATTCGTGGTGCACCGCCATGGCCTTGGCGTCAGCATTGTCGACGATGTATGCTACCTCACGGCCCACCAGACGGAAATTCACCGGTACGATGACGATCCCGGTTTTGGCGGTGGCCAGGTAGAACTCAATGATTTCGATGCTGTTTTCCATGAGCACAGCCAGTTTGTCACCTTTTTTCAGGCCCATCTGCATGAGGCGGTGGGCCAGGCGGTTGACCCGTCGGTTTACTTCGGGGTAGGTGAACCGCCGTCGGGCGTCACACAGGGCAACGGTCTGAGGATATTTCCTGGCGTTCATCTTGAGCTGCTGTCCCAGATTCATCCAATGGGCCATGGGGCGTTCCTTAGGTTGAAGGGTTCGGGGTTCAGGGTTCGGGGTTCAGGGTTCGGGGTTCAGGGTTCGAGGATGCAAGGGTTCGAGGAGAAAATCAACTAATCCAACCATTCCAACCAACTGAACCAATCAAACCAATCCAACCAACTAAACTAATCTAACCAATTATATCTGTTCACGGTTATCGGTTCACAGTTCACCGTTTTTTCAATGAACTATGCAAAAGGTTGAAGCAGTATTGAGAACCTGCAATCTTTTTTGTATACTTCTATATTCTCGAAAGAAGACTCCATAGTGATCGTCTGTCTTCTGTTTTTCTTAACCGTGAACCGATAACTGTAAACCGTGAACGGTTAACATGTCGCATTCTCGCGGCACATGCCCAGGATGCTTCTGGTTTGAAAGTCGATATACTCGTCGATGCCGTAATGGTTGGCCAGAAACCAGCGCCGG
>NZ_JASJGN010000277.1:0-3403 GCF_033791525.1 Desulfosarcina sp. | reverse complement strand
AGCTGAAGATCGGATCGGGCATGCACCGCATCTACAATGCCCAGATGGACATCACCACCGAGGACTGGGTGGATACCTGCGAGTGGATGGCCGAGGAGTATGAAGAGGATTGGCCGGGGCTGGAGATCCCTGTGGACAAGGAGAACGCGGATATCATTTATACGGTCAACGCCCGGGAGCCCAAGCACTATCCGGAGGACCTGGCCGAAGCGGCGATTCTCTTTCACATTGCCGGTGAGAACTGGACCGTACCCAGCCAGGGGTGGGAGGAGACGAGCCTGGCCATGTTTGCCGGGGACTGGGGGGCCTGCAAGATCCAGGTAGAAAGCGTCTATGCCGCCATGGATCGCCTGAAGCCCAAGCGCATGGTGGTCACCGAATGTGGCCACGCTTACCGGGCGACCGTTATAGAAGGGCCATACTGGGCAGGACTCAAGTCGGGCAAGACCCCGGTTGAGAGCGTCCACTATGTGGAGTGGGTGGCCGAGGCCCTGCGCACCGGCAAACTGAAGATCGACCCGGCCAAAAAAATCAAGGAACCGGTGACCTACCAGGATTCGTGCAACTATGTGAGAAACGCCGGTCTCAGCGACTGCGCCAGAGAGATCATGAGCTACATTGCCGAAGATTTCCGGGAGATGCGGCCCTGCAAGGAGCACAACTTCTGCTGCGGTGGCGGCGGCGGGCTCAACGGCATCGGCCGCTATCGCAAGGCGCGCAACATAGGTTTGAAAGTCAAGCGGGATCAGATTCTGGCCACCGGTGCCAAGCTGGTGGTGGCGCCCTGTCACAACTGTTGGGATGCCATCCGCGACTTGGAGGAGGTCTACAAGGTCGGCATCCGCTGGTCCTTTCTCAAGCCGCTGCTTTTGGGCATGGTGGAGGTCCCGGAGCATTTTAAGCCCCAGGAGGAATAACCAGACAAAATGACTATAGCCCAAAACACCAAATGACAAATAAGTCACAATGACCAATATTCCAAACCTAATTTTCTTGAAGCAGGAAAATTCTGATTCGCTAACACTCTAAGTTTTTTCGTTAAACCATTGCAAATACAATGGCAACTATCGATAATGGCTGACAATTGTTGGTCTGTATCTTGTTTGAGCTTTGGATATTGTAACTTGGGGTTTATTTGAAATTTGATTTTTGTAATTTGTTATTTCCAGTTTATCCGGGTTAGGCAAAAATAAGGCGCATGGAAAATGTCCGCCTCAACATTGACGGCACCATTGAAACGATTCCCAGGGGGGATCAGGCCGCCGTGCTGTCCTGCCTGGCGCGACAGGTGGAACTGGCGCCGGATTACACCCTGCGCAGCTTTTTCAGAATGCTGGCGGACTATGATGCCCTGGTTCACCTCAACGCCTTTTTCCCCGACTTGCTGGATCAGTTTCGCCGGGGGCCGAACGATGGCTGCCGGGTCGACGGCATTGACTGGCTGGTTCTGGAAAAGACCGTAGAAATGGTCGGATTTCCCGGCGAACCACGCCTTGATATCTACCGACGCTTCACCGGCTGGTGCGGCGAAAAATCGGTCCCAATCAAAGATTTTCAGGTGGATATGCTGCTTGACACCGAGGTGCGCCTGGGAAAACTGAGGCATGTCATCTTCGGAGACCAGGTTGATGTCTTCGAGTTCGATACCGTGTTCACCCTATTTGAATTGGTCGAGGGAATCGGCTGGGAACTCGGATTTCACGGGACACCCAGGGAATGCCAGATAAGGAGATAACCCATGTTTAAAAAAATCCTGTTTGCAACCACGGCGTCACCCGCCTGCGACAACGCCGCCAAAGTGGCCTTCGACCTGGAGATGAAATGGGATGCCGAGCTCTGCGTTTTTCACGTCCTCGGTGTCCCCTCGCGTGGATTCAGCTCCTTTGTCACCGACGTCCGGACGGGAGAAAACGAACAGATCGACCCCGACTATGTAGACTGGGTGACGGAGGAAATGAAGAACACCTACGCCGATCTTCTCAAGGACAGTGAGAATTCCACATTGGAGGCGGTCATCGGAGTTCCTCACCGAGAAATCCTGAGAAAAGCCCGTGCCGAAAACGTTGATCTGATCATCATGGGCGCCCACACCCGGGACGAAGACATCGGGGCCGCCCGTTATCGCAGCGTCGTGGGCAGTACCATGCAGAAGGTGGCCAAGAGTGCACGCTGCCCGGTGGTCATCATCAGCCGCCCCTGCACCACCTGCTGGAAGCTTTTTTCCAATATCGTCGTGGGAACCGATTTTTCCAAACCAGCCACCAGTTCCTTCCTCTGGGCCGCGCGGCTGGCCAAGGAAGTCAACGCGCGACTGCACATTTTTCATGCCGTGGATATCCACGCATCCGAACCGGGAAAAGTAAAAGGGCAGGCGGAAATCGAAGCGCACATCGAAGCGGCACGCAAAAAAATAGATACCAAATACCTCTCGCAGCTCAAAGGGTTCGATAATTACGAAATCGGCATCCGGGAGGGGACGCCTTACGTGGAAATTCTCAAATTCGCCCGTGAAAAACAGGCCGACCTGATCGTCATGGCCCACCATACCCGGGAGATCGATCCGGAACTGGCCCTGTTGGGCTCCACCGTGGAGCAGGTGGTTCTGAGATCTTCCTGCCCGGTAGCCAGTGTCAATCATCCGGACAAAACTTAGGATGCACCAGCCTGAGAATAACCGCCGATCCGATGCCCTTTCAACGCGATAAGTCCATGACGCCACCCGAACCGAATTCGTCCAGAGGAACCATTCTCATCGTCGACGATGCCATGGACATGCGCGTGTTTATTTCCGCCTTGTTCAGGACCAGCGGCTACAGTACGGAAACCTGTCGGGACGGGTCGACCGGTCTGGCAAAAGCCCTGGAAATCACTCCCGACCTGATCATCCTGGACGTGATGATGCCGGGTACCGGCGGGGCGTTGATGTACAAAAGCCTGAAAACCGACCGCCGGCTGCAGCAGATCCCCATCATTATGCTGTCGGGCGTGGGGCAGCGCTCCTTCCAACACTATCTTAAGATGCTCAACCTCAACATGGTGCGGCCGCTTCCCGATCCGGACGCGTACCTGGAAAAACCGCCTGAGGCCCAGCAACTGCTGAACACGGCGATTGGGCTCATGGCTTCACGAAAAGGGTAGAAATGGAAGAGAAAATCCTGCTGGTCGATGATGAGGAGGGTATCCGCAAGGTCCTGGGTATCTCCCTCATGGACATTGGCTACCAGGTGTTCAGCGCGCAAAACGGCAAGGAGGCCCTGGCGGTTTTCCGGCAGCACGCCCCCCCCATTGTTCTCACCGACATCAAGATGCCCGTTATGGACGGCATCGACCTGCTGCAGCAGATCAAGGCGGAAAACCCGGACACGGAAGTGATCATGCTCACCGGCCACGGGGACATGGATCT
>NZ_JASJGN010000276.1:0-9216 GCF_033791525.1 Desulfosarcina sp. | reverse complement strand
CTGCCTTCGAGAACGTAGGTGCCGTCAGCAGCGTCGAGCACGATGACTTCACCCTTTTCAGCGATGGTGCCGACGATGCTGTCTCCCGCCACAGCCAGTCCGGCAGTGGCCACAACCCGGAACATAGCGGCAACAAGTCCTGCAATGATGTTTTTTCTTGATGTCTTCATAACGATTCCCTCCCTCGAATTTTGGTTTGTTGACCCCCCTTTTGCCCGTGGGAGACTAAAACGCTCCCCCTTGTTGAACACACCCCATGCTGAACTTCCAGCATCTTGGAACCGACCGACGGTGTGTTGTGCTTAGTTGTTGAGCAATGGGCGTGCCAACCAAATAACTATACGTTTTTATACGGTGTGTTGAACTTTTTGATAAATCGGTGTGGTCCAAAGCCGTTTCGAATTTTGCACCCGATGGCCCAAAATTGCACATCGACAGGGTGCCAGCGGCCTGCTCATCCTACAATGGGCATTAAAAATGTGTAGGTAAACGAGGCATGCAGAAAATAGACGTTGGATCAGCTCACACCAGCGGATCTTAACTAATGGATCAATAATAAATACCGATAGCGGATTCATGAAACCACGGCGCACAGGATGGATAGAAAACAGAGGATTGACCCGGCGCCAGGTGATGACCCGGGGGGTTATGGGTCTGGCCGGCTGGATGCTTTCGCCGATCCGGATTGCTTCCGCCGCGCTTCAGGATGACCTGGAACTGGTTTCGCACATCCCCCAGATGACGGAACGGGAAGCCCCGATGCTTGTATTTCGGGACTTTGTAGCCGACCCGGATGTTGAGGTAGAGCAGCACATCCGACTTCAATTGGGCCAGCGGAAGGATATTTTGGACCTGCTCAGGGAAAAGATCGGGTTTGAGAAACAAGTGAGACTGTCAATGGAAGATCTTCAGGTTCGCCTGATGTTCGTCCCGCAATTGCAAAAAGACCATGCGGCCGCTTATCATCGCTATTGCCAGGATGTCACCGATTATCTCTTCGAGATGAACGGGATGGACAATTGCTATGCGGCCATTACCAGCCCGAATGAGAGCTATCCGCCGCTGTCGCAGAACGGAATATCTGCTTTCTTGGTTCATCGCCTGGCAAAAGACTACCGGGCGATCTGCCGATTTACCGCAGAATCCGGACGCAGCGTAAAGTACAAAATCACTGGCGCCATATTCTCCAACCATCTGGGAGCGGTGGACCTGGAGATCCATTCGATAGCACCGGGGCAGTTTGAATTATCGCGTAAAGCGTTCACTATTTGGCAAAACAATACCAAGAATCTTTACACCCTCATGTCGATACCGGTGGAAGAAACCCTGCATTATCAGCTGGGAAAGGCAACGGACCGTGAAATTGCGGCATCCATGAAAAACCATTTGCCGGAGAATCTGTCTGCGGTGCAGCGTCTGGCGGAAGAGTGGATGGCCGTGGAAGAGTCGGTGGTGGGCGGATTGGTGAATCGACTACTGGAGCGCTATTGCGCCCTGCACCATACAACGATACCGGCTTCTATCTACGGCGAAACGCAATCGGCAGTGCCGTCCCTTCATCAGTACCGATACCGGGACCGGGGCATTCAACTGGTAGAGAACCTTGGATTCCAGGAGGCCCTGGCACTGTATATGGAAAGTCCGTCCAATTTCAGGGCTCAGCTGTTCGGGGGACAGGATGCATGATTCGCGTGGAACCTAAAGGAATGGTCGGTCAATTCTTCGATCGACGGCTATAACCATTATGATGGGATATCGCTCCCGGTATCCGGATTGACCATGAAACGGTAGCATCCTCACACAGAGTCTGCTTGTCATCCACCACCAATTCCCTTCCACTGTGGATGACATCACCGTACTGGCTGCAGCGGATCGAAAAAATCGCCTCTTCGCCAGTGCTCAACGGCCTCTTTTCGCCCATACCTTGCATGTCAATCCTCCTTTGACATTTCTATCCACAAAAATTAGCATTGGGAATGCATCTGCCGTAGCGCCCTTTTTGGTAAAACCGTGTCTTTCCGATTCAAATGGACATTCCGTGCCATGAGCACCGTTGCCATTCTTTTGGTCATTCTATCCGCAGCCATGCATGCCGGGCGCAATTACCTGACCAAAAAGGCCACGGATAAACAGGCGTTCGTATGGTGGTATGAAGTGGTGGGGCTGTTGCTGTTTACGCCGCTTTTTCTGATTTATTTTCTCGCTGCATCCATGGCTTCACTCCCTGTCTGGGGTTTAATTCTGGCATCCGGATTGCTTCACTTCGTTTACTGGGTCCTTCTTACCAAATCACTCGAGACCGGTGACCTTTCTTTGGTCTACCCCATCATGCGGTCCTCGCCGGCCCTGGTCCTGCTGCTTTCCATTTTTGTTCTGAACGAAGCGGTCAGCCCACAAAGCCTTGCCGGGATCCTGCTGGTGGCGCTGGCCAGCTATACCATCAACATGCAGCGGCTGAGTGTAGCCGAACTGGTGAGGCCGCTGCGGGCGATCTCCCATTCCAGGCTGCTCCAGACCGATGCCACCAGCTCACGGATGACTTCTCGCTTGCCTTCCATCGTGCGTTCTTCCATCGCAGGCAGGATGAGCAGGAAGATGGTCAGGATGAACAGCAGCATCGTCAGCACCACCGGCAGGAAGATGCGGAAGGGAATGCGCCCGATCATGTTGTTGATATGCGCCGTTATCATGTCTTTTAATCGAACCGCTGCCGAATGGAGAGAAATCGGATAGACAAGCGTGGTCCATTCACTGCGAGGTGTTCAGATTACCCCATTGCCGATGAAAAGCAATCGTAAACTGCACATTCAATGGATGGCATCAGCGGATAAACGCATGCCGTGGCCCTGTTCGCAAAACAGAATGCTTGTTACGCAAGATCGGGAATGGTATAAATTGATCGCCGTTCGAAAGCAGCTCAACTGGAAACAACATTCCGATTTTTGAGACAGGACGACAGTCCTGCCCAGCCTATAAGCAGGAGGCCGCAATGCAAAAAAATCTGTACCCGCATCTATTTGAACCCTTGGACCTTGGCTTTGCCACCTTGAAAAACCGGGTGATTATGGGGTCCATGCACACCGGCCTGGAGGAAGCCCCGGACGGATTTGAAAGGCTGGCCGCTTATTTTGCCGAGCGGGCCGCGGGTGAGGTGGGGCTGATCGTCACCGGCGGATTTTCTCCCAACGTGGAGGGCTGTGTGGCGGACCACGCCGCACAGCTGAGCACGCCAGAAGAGGTTGATTGTCACCGACTTATCACTTCGGCGGTTCATGAAAGCGGCGGCAAGATCGCCCTGCAGATCCTGCACACCGGCCGGTACGGCTTTCACAAACAGCTGGTGAGTGCTTCTCCCCTGCAGGCACCGATCAACATCTTCAAACCAAAGGAACTTTCCGAAGATGAAATCCTCCGGCAGATCGAGGATTTTGCAAGCTGCGCCGGCCTGGCCCGGCAGGCCGGTTATGACGGGGTGGAGATTATGGGATCGGAAGGCTATTTGATCAACCAGTTTATCGCCCCGGCCACCAACCGACGCACCGACCGCTGGGGCGGGGCATATGAGAACCGGATCCGGTTTCCCCTGGAGATTGTCCGCCAGGTCCGACAACGTGTGGGGCCTGACTTTATCATCATCTATCGACTGTCCATGCTCGATCTGGTCGCAGGCGGCAGTTCCTGGAACCAGGTGGTGGAATTGGCCCGAGAGGTGGAAACCGCCGGAGCCACTATCATCAATACGGGTATCGGCTGGCACGAGGCCCGGATACCGACTATCGCCAGCATGGTTCCCCGGGCGGCCTTCACCTGGGTCACCGGTCGGCTAAAGGGTGCGGTGTCCATCCCGCTGGTGACCAGCAACCGGATCAACACACCAGAGACCATTGAACAGACCCTGGCCGCCGGTCATGCGGATCTGATTTCCATGGCTCGCCCCTTTCTGGCGGACCCGGCATTTGTCAAAAAAGCCGGAGAAGGCCGTGCCGATGAGATCAACACCTGCATTGGCTGCAACCAAGCCTGCCTGGACCACATTTTTCAGGGCCAGGTAGCCAGCTGCCTGGTCAATCCCCGAGCCTGCCGGGAGACAGAGTTCGTCATTTCGCCAGCCCCAGCGCCCAAACGCATCGCTGTGGCGGGTGCCGGGCCGGCCGGACTCTCCTTTGCCGTCACCGCTGCGTCACGGGGCCATCGGGTGACCCTTTTTGACCGTCAGGATCGCATCGGCGGGCAGCTGAACCTTTCAGTCCGGATACCCGGCAAGGAGGAGTTTGCCGAAACGTTGAGATATTTTCGTCGCCAACTGGCATTGCTGGGGGTCACGGTGAGACTGAATACTCAAGTGGATGCGGAGCGCCTGGCCGATGAATTCTTCGACGCGGTAGTGGTGTCCACCGGTGTCCGGCCACGCCGGCTGAACATCCCCGGTGCTGACCATCCCAAGGTGATCACCTACATCGATGCTATCCGGGGCATGAAGCCAGTCGGCAAGACGGTGGCCATCATCGGTGCCGGCGGTATCGGCTTCGACACAGCCGTACTTATCACCCACGAAGGCCCGTCCTCCAGCCTTGACCGAGACCGATTTTTTAAAGAGTGGGGCGTGGATCGGGAATATCGCCAACCGGGCGGGCTTTTGGCGGCGCATTCGGAAACACAGCCTTCTCCCCGACGCGTCACCATGTTGCAGCGCAAAGCCTCCAAGATGGGTGCCGGGCTGGGCAAATCCACCGGCTGGATCCATCGGGCCGCCCTTAGAAAGCGTGGGGTGGAGATGATTAATGGTGTGACCTATGAAAAAATCGATGATGAGGGTTTGCATATCGTCAAGAACGACAGCCGCCATACGATTCCCGCCGATACGATCATTGTCTGTGCCGGCCAGGAATCCTTGAGAACATTGGCCGATGAACTCACCGGCAAGGGCTTACAGGTGCACATCATCGGCGGCGCGAAAAAGGCTGGTGAACTGGATGCCAAACGGGCCATCGACCAGGGCGCCCGGCTGGCCATGGAGATTTGAAGTGAGCCTGCCCGCCGCCGTTCTGGACCACCTCGTGGTGGCCGCTTACACGCTGGAACAAGGACTGGCGTATGTACAGGATCATATCGGGGTAACCATGACCGGCGGTGGGAAACACGCCGCCGTGGGCACCTACAACCGGGTGCTGAAGCTGGGTCCGGGTCAATACCTGGAAGTGATCGCCATCGACCCCGAAGGGCGGCAGCCCGATTTCCCCCGCTGGTTTAACCTTGACGATCCGGGATGTCAGGCCCGGCTGAAGATCCGGCCGCACTTGATCACCTGGGTGGTGCGAACGGATAACGTCGATGCACTGGCCAAAGCAATCTATGGGCAGCGGGTGTGCGTTCGGCCCATGCAGCGGGATGGGCTGCGATGGCGGTTTGCCTTCACCGACGACGGATCCATGCCGGGTGACGGCCTGATCCCGCATTTAATCCAGTGGGACGGCCGCATCCACCCCGCAGAAAAAATGCAAGATGCCGGCTGCAGGCTGTTGGGCCTCGACGGGGCCCACAACGACGCTGCATCTGTTCAACGGGTGGTCTCATCCATGGGCCTCGAGCATCTCGTTACGTTCCATCCCGTTTCAAAACAGCGTTCGCCTGGACTGTCGGCGCGCATAAAAACGCCCGCCGGGGTGGTGGTTTTGGATTAACGAAAACAAATATTGGAAAAAAAGGGGGCAACGCATGTCCGCTAACAACCAAGGCAGCGGTCCGGACAAACTCTCACAGGTGGTGGCCGACGCCCGCCGCCAAATGAAGGATCGGGAAAAGACCTACCGCGAGAAGGCTATGAAAATGTATCCGCACGTATGCGGCCGCTGTGCACGGGAGTTCAGCGGCAAGCAGCTCAGAGAACTCACCGTGCATCACCGGGACCACAACCACGACAACAACCCGCCCGACGGCAGCAACTGGGAACTGCTGTGCATATACTGTCACGACAACGAACACGGGCGCCTGGAAGTGGCCGAGGCATATGACGGCAGCTCGTCCTCGGCCGAGACGACTGAGTCTGATTTCTTTCACAATCCCTTTGCCGCTTTAGGGGGGATGATGAAGGATAAAGATAAAGGCAAATAGGCTCAAGGCGTCTGGCAATCGGCCATCAATGCACCGATGAGAGCCTTCCCCTCCGCCCGGCGAAACGCAACGCTTTATCTCGATCAACCCATAGGGAGCAGACCGGTGCCAACGCCCCTTGATAGAAACGATCCGCCTTCAATCGGAACAATCGTTCCGCCAGGAATGCGCTATCTGTTGGCCGTAGCCATTGTTGCGTTGCTCTTTCTGACGCTGGCCGGTGCGCTGACAATCCCCTTTGCCTTCGAATCGCCGTCCATGTGGTATAAATTCGGCATGGAAAAGGTTAGCCTGCGCACCGGGAAAATACTGGGCCTTACGGCCGGCCTGCTTATTCTCCTGCAGCTGCCCCTGGCCGGGCGACTGAAATTTCTGGACCGGATCTTCTCCCTGCCCGGTTTGATCCGCCAGCACCGCATGCATGCCTGGGCGATTGTAATCCTGGCGTTGGTTCACCCCCTATGCGTGCTGCTTCCCGAAGGCAAACTCATCGTCCCACTGGAGATGCGCTATTGGCCCGAGTGGATCGGGGTGGGGCTGCTGGTCGTCATTTTAAGCCAGTTTGTTGTCAGCCAATGGCGACAATCGATGGGCATCGCTTTTCACACATGGATGTGGTTTCACCGCATCGCCGGCCTGCTGATTGCGAGCCTGCTAATCGTTCATGTTCTTTATGTGAGCGAAACATTTACCGATCAAGGACCGCCTCGTCTGGCGGTGTTCATTGCTGCAGGTATTTTTTTGATGTTTTGGCTATGGATTCGCTCAAGCTGGCCGCGGGTACGCTACAAACCCTATGTCGTTACGCGCATTCAAAGTACCGGTGCCGACTGCACCTGTGTTGAATTGACCCCATCCCAACAACCCCCTTTTGCCTATATACCCGGCCAGTTTGCGTATGTTTCCTTTCGTTCTGCAAGCGTTTCCAAAGAGCCCCATGCGTTCACCCTCTCATCCACCCCCAGTCGCCCCGATGGACTTCAGTTCACCATTCGTGCAAGCGGTGACTGGACCCATACCGTTGGGGACCTCTCAATTGGAGACCGTGCCTTCATTCAAGGTCCCTTCGGCCGCTTCAGCCACCTGTATACCGATCCGGATCGGGAATTGATCATGATCGCCGGCGGCATCGGTATCACACCCATGCTCAGCATGCTGCGCTTTATGGCTGACCATGGCGACCCCCGCCCGGTCACCCTGATATGGCGCAACCGCAGCAAGGAAAACGTGGTGTTCGCCGATGAAATGGCTGACCTGGCGGCCAAGTTGACAGGTCTGCGCATGATTCCTATATTTACCCGTAATGCGGAAGGCGGGAGCGGTCCGGCAGATTGGATCGCAATTCGTTGGATACTATGCTCAGTGATTGCAGTCGCCGCTCGGCGGTCTTTTTATGCGGCCCACCACAGATGATGAGGCAGATAAGAACAGACCTTACAACGCTCACATTCCCCGCCCGTTCGATATTTACCGAAGCGTTCGGTTTATAGACCCCCTCAATTCAGCCAGAAGAGACTGCCCCCACTACCTACCATGGGTCGGTCCACAATTTACGAACAGGAGGCATTTTATGAGACCATTTTTAAAACTCTCGGCCGTTTTTTTGTTTGTTCTAATTTTTTCCGCACAAGCCACAGCAGCAGCACCGAAATGGGAACTGGATCCGGCCCACTCCGGCGTCTACTTCGGTATCGATCACATCTATTCTACCGTACGAGGCCATTTCGAAGATTTTAAAGGCACGGTGATGTTTTCACCCGATGACCTGGCAGGCAGCCGCTTCGACTTCGAGGTGGCTGTAAAAAGCATCAATACCAGGCACAGCAAACGGGACAGCGATCTCAATTCAGCCAATTTCTTCGATTCAAAAAAATTCCCAACCATGACCTTTAAAAGCAGTGCCGTTAAGCATGTCAAAGACAATCAATATATTGTCGAAGGCGAAATGACAGTTAAGGATGTCACCAAATCGATATCCGTGCCATTTGTCTTTATGGGGGTCAAGGATTTCCCGTTTGACGACAAAAAAGAGGTGGCCGGATTCGAAGCCCAATTGACCATCGACCGTCTGGCCTACCACGTGGGCGGCGGTAAATTTTACGACATGGGTACTTTGGGCAAAGAGGTGGATGTACTTATCAGCCTGGAAGCGCTGCGCAACAAATAGATCGTATCTTTGCCAATAATGGGCCTTAGGAAGGTACTATGAACCGATGGGCCACGGTTGTGCTTATTTTACTTAATGTCGCCTTGCCAGAAATGGCGCGGAGCACCGCGCCGTTTACACCGGCAGCTATCCGGCTGCCCAGCGGTTTTCGCATCAGCCTGTTTGCAGACAATCTATCCGGGGCCCGCTCCATGGCCCCGGGGCCGGAGGGGATTCTATTCGTTGGCACGCGAAAGGCCGGTCGGGTCTATGCACTCGTGGATCGGGATAGGGATTTCAAGGCGGACCGGACAATCGTCCTGGCCAAGGGGCTGCGCATGCCCAACGGCGTGGCATTCAGAAACGGCCACTTATATGTGGCAGAGGTTCATCGGGTGATCCGGTTCGAAAACATTGTCGACAACCTGAACCCCGGCGCCCCCTATATTGTGGTTAACGACAGCCTGCCCGCCGATCGCCGCCATGGCTGGAAATTCGTCCGTTTCGGCCCTGATGGGAAACTTTACGTTCCCGTGGGCGCCCCATGCAATGTCTGCCGGGAACAGGATCAGCGGTTTGCCACCATCATGCGCATGAACGCCGACGGCTCAGGCCTCGAGGTGTTCGCCGAGGGCGTGAGAAATTCGGTAGGGTTCGACTGGCACCCGCAGACCCGCGAACTGTGGTTCACCGACAACGGCCGCGACTGGCTCGGGGATGATTTTCCGCCCGATGAACTGAATCATGCACCGTCATCGGGCCGCCACTTCGGCTTCCCCTACGTTCACGGCAACACTGTCCCCGACCCGGTTTTCGGCGACCAGGCGCCCCAACGCGAATTTGATCCACCGGCGCAGGAACTGGCGCCCCATGCGGCTGCGTTGGGTATGCGATTTTACACCGGCAACATGTTCCCGCCTGAATACCGCGGGCAGATTTTCATTGCCGAACATGGCTCC
>NZ_JASJGN010000275.1:0-4867 GCF_033791525.1 Desulfosarcina sp. | reverse complement strand
CGGCTCTCCATGGACCTGGAAAAAAAACTGGCCGGCGCGTTTATCGGAAAGATCGTGGAAACGGAAGAGGTCGACGACACCACCCGATCCCTCCAGGCCCTGGTGGATCGCCTCCAGGACCGCTGCGCCCCGCTGCCCTATACCATTACCATCCATGTCACCGAGTCCGATGCCGTCAATGCGGCGGCGCTGCCCGGTGGGCACATGGTGGTCTTTACCGGTCTGCTCGCGGAAATGACTTCGGAGAACGAGCTGGCCTTTGTCCTGGCCCACGAATTGGGCCATTTTGCCAACAGGGACCACCTTCGGGGCCTGGGGCGGGCCCTGGTGCTGATGACGGCATCCACCGTTCTGCTGGGGGCGGACAACAGCGTCAACAGCATGATCGGGCAGGGAATGGTTCTCACCGAACTGAGTTTTTCACGCAAACAGGAAAGCCAGGCCGACGAATTCGCTCTGGAAACATTGTTCTGCCATTACGGTCACGTGGCGGACGCCACCTCCTTTTTCAATAAAATCCCTGAAGACGGGGATCCGGGCCGCTTCGGCCACTATTTCGCATCCCACCCGGAAAATCGTCGCCGCATCGGCCACTTGGAAGATCTGGCCCAAGAGCGGGGCTACCCCACCGGCAACCCGCTTCCCCTGCCGGCCGAACTGACCGCCAAAATCAACGCACACTGACGTTCCGCTTTTATTCGGTCATTATCGGCGTCCTGTGGATTGAAATAAAATAGTCGAGCAGCCTGTCCATTTCACGGTTCAGCGCCCAAAAGCGATTGGGTTGGGATTGTATTTCGGATTCGGTCTGAACATGCGGCGCCTTCACCAGTTCATGCCGACAATGCTGGATCAGTGCCCTAGCCGATTCCGGTGTGGTTTCCAGGTGGTATTGGAGGCCGACGATGCGCTGCCCCATGGCAAAGGCCTGGTTTTCGCAAACCCGGTTGCGGGCCAGATGCACCGCACCGTGGGGCAGGTCGAAGGTTTCACCATGCCAGTGGAAGACCTCTGTCTTATCAGCCAGCGCATGGCCGACCGGCATTTTTTTTGCGGCCTTCGTTTTCTTCACTGGAAACCAGCCGATTTCAGGGTAATCGTTGGGGTAAACTCGAGCACCGTTTGCACTGGCAATCATCTGTGCACCCAGGCAGATACCGAGGACCATCTTGCCGGCCGCCATAGCCTGAGCGACGTATCGTTTTTCGTCGACCAGCCAGGGATGCACAACCTCATCGTTCACACTCATGGGGCCGCCCATGATGACCAGCAGGTCAAAGGCGTTGTTGGCCGGCAGGGCATCACCGGCGAACATCCGTGAACCGCTCACCGGGCAGCCGTTTTCCGCCGCCCAGCCGGCAATGCTTCCCAAACCCTCAAATGCAACATGCTGCAGCCAGTGAATTTTCATATTTCACTCCCTAATGACGCGCGTGTTGATTACTGGATTGACCTTGTGGGTCCCGGGCAAACATGATAACGGGTCCGGTCGATTCGTCAACCGATTTCACTAGTATGACACCAATCGATCCGCGAGGCGCCTATATGACGGCAATTTTGTTGATGTACATCCTAGATGGTGCCGTGGCTGGCATTCTGGCCGGCCTGCTGGGCATCGGCGGTGGAGTGGTTATCGTGCCCATGCTGGTGTTCTGTTTTGTCCGCCAGGGAATCCCAGAAGCCTTGATCATGCACATGGCCTTGGGCACATCGCTGGCCAGCATCATGTTTACCGCCGTTGCCAGCTTCCGGGCCCACCAAAAACGCGATGCAGTCCACTGGGATGTGGTGCGAAAAATTGTCATCGGTATTCTTACCGGCACCTTCCTCGGCAGCTGCATCGCCGCCCAGCTCTCCACCCGGTTTCTCAAAGGCTTCTTCGTCGTTTTTCTTTACTACGTGACCATTCAGATGCTGACCAACAGGAAACCCAAACCCTCCCGCCAGATTCCCGGACATGCGGCCATGTTCGGCGTCGGCAACGTCATCGGCATCGTATCCAGCCTGGTGGGCATCGGCGGTGGAGCGCTTTCCGTGCCTTTCATGATCTGGCGCAATATGACCGTTCACCACGCCATCGGCACCTCTGCAGCCATCGGCTTTCCCATTGCCATTGCCGGCACCATTGGCTACATCTACAACGGTCTGGCGGTTCAGGGCCTGCCCGATTTTTCCGTGGGTTATATCTATCTGCCGGCCCTGCTGGGCATCGTCGTGACCAGTGTTCTGACAGCCCCGATAGGGGTTCGGCTGGCCCACAGCCTGCCTGTGAACCGACTCAAACGTATCTTTGCCGTCCTGCTGCTGGTGGTGGGCACCCGCATGCTGATCGGAATTTTGTGAATTTTCGGCTCTTATGTTCAAAACGCTGAACTCGGTTTGTTAATCGTCTTCGATCAGCCGTTCACTCCCGAAATATTCTTGACAAAAAAACTGTTCCCGCATAGTTACTTCTACTTGGTATTTTAATTCCCTCCAGGCTATTCATCTGTGTATACAGATTGCGAAAATCACATTATTGAAAGGAGAAAGAACACATGTCCAATCTTATTCCCCCGCATGGTGGCAAAGGCCTCACCGTCTGTCTGCTCGAAGGCGCTGAAAAGGAAGCCGAACTGAAAAAGGCCGCCGGCCTCAAACAGATCGAGATTTCCGCGCGCGTCAAGGGTGACCTGATCATGCTCGGCATCGGCGGCTTCAGCCCCCTGACCGGTTTCATGAACAAAGCCGACTGGAAAGGCGTTTGCCAAGATTTCCTGACTGCAGACGGCACCTTCTGGCCGGTGCCGGTGTGCCTGGATGTGACCAAGGAAGATGCCGATGCCATCGCCGTCGGCGACGAAGTGGCCCTGTATGATCCCGAGGGCAAAGAGATCATGGCCACCATGAAGGTCACCGAGCAATTCGAACTGACCGACGCCGATAAAAAATGGGAATGCGAAACAGTCTACATGGGCGAAGGCACCCCGACGGCTGAAGAGTTCTGGAAGATCGCCGAAGAGGATCATCCCGGCGTCCAGATGGTCATGAGCCAGAAAGCCTTCAACCTGGCCGGCCCGGTCAAGGTGCTCAGCGAAGGCGACTACCCCACCAAGTATGCCGGTGTTTACCATCGTCCGGCCGAATCCCGCAAGATTTTCGATGATCGCGGATGGAGTGAAGTCGCCGCCCTGCAGCTCCGGAACCCCATGCATCGTTCCCACGAATACCTGTGCAAGATCGCTGTTGAAGTGTGTGACGGCGTTTACATTCATTCCCTCGTTGGCAACCTGAAACCGGGCGACATTCCTGCAGAGGTTCGCGTTGACTGTATCGATGCCCTGGTGAAGGGTTACTTTGTCGAGCAAAATGTCATCCAGGGCGGCTACCCGTTGGATATGCGCTACGCCGGTCCCCGTGAAGGCCTGTTGCACGCCGCATTCCGCCAGAACTATGGTTGCTCAAAGATGATCATCGGCCGCGACCATGCCGGCGTCGGCGACTTCTACGGCATGTTCGAAGCCCAGACCATCTTCGATAAGATCCCGACCCCGGAAGGCGGCAAAGGCCTGCTCTGCCAGCCCCTGAAAATCGACTGGACCTTCTACTGCTACAAGTGCGACGGCATGGCTTCCCTGAGGACCTGCCCCCACGGCAAGGAAGACCGCGTACTGCTCTCCGGCACCATGCTGCGCAAGATGCTCTCCGAAGGCGGCGACTTGCCCGATCACTTCGGCCGCGACGAAGTTGTCGCCATCCTGCGTAAATACTACGAAGGCGTCACCGATAAGGTGGAAATCAAGACCCACAAGGCCGCTACCGGTAACTAGTTTTCCGGCAACGGTTTACACGATTGAAAAGGGACGCGCCCCGGCGCGTCCCTTTTTTTGTCCCCTGCCGTTCAATTGCCCCATAACCCGCCTGTTGCAACAACACAACAAGCCTGTTCATCCATCGGTTTGTTGTGACAAGCCTTCGCGTTGAGAACGCCATCGGTGTGCTTGACTTTGAGCTGCCGGGTGACCCGCCTCAATCGCGATATCCACGGATCTATTCCTGCAAGGCGGTTGAGCGCCGTTAGCCCCTTCGCGCCCGCTGCTTAACCGACGAACGGAAAAATCAGCTATTGACTTTGGCCACCCAACAAGGTAGCAAATATAATATTTTATTTTTAATAAATTATTATATTTTAAATAACCCGCCAATATTTCTTGCAAATTTATCTTAAATAATGATGAAATTCAAAAAAGCCACCTACCACGTTCAGATTGCTGACATGCTCAGGGACATGATCATGACCGGCAAACTCAAGGAAGGGGACAAGGTCAACGAAGGCAAGCTATGCGAAACCATGGGTATCAGCAAAACACCCATGCGCGAGGCCATTCGGGTCCTGAGCGTCGAGGGTCTGATCCGACTGGTTCCCAACCGCGGTGCTTTTGTGACCAAGCCGGAGTTTGAAGAAATTGCCGAAATGTTCGATGTGATGAGCTTGCTGGAAGGGTTCTGCGCCCATGAGGCTTGCCAAAAGATGACATCCAAGAATTTTGCCCGCATTGAAAAGCTGCACGCCAAACTCGAAGAAAATTTCGAGCGGCATGATCAGGAAGCGTATATCCGTACCAACAACCAGTATCATTCGGTCGTGCAGGAAATTGCCGGCAACCGCACTCTCAATCAGATTGTCAACGGTCTGCGCAAAAAGATATTGCTGTATCGGTTCCAATCCCTGAATCTTCCGCAAAGGTTCGCATCTTCGATTCGCGAACACCGTGATCTGCTGGAAGCGTTTCGACAGCGCAACCATTCGAAAGCCGAGACCCTGATGCAAGCACACTTGCAAAACCAATCCCAGGCACTGGGGACATTGGTCGAACAGTCAAAAAAA
>NZ_JASJGN010000274.1:0-27134 GCF_033791525.1 Desulfosarcina sp. | reverse complement strand
AGCGCCGGTTCTTCGGTCAACAGGTTGATTTTTTCCTCAGGATCATTGGTCACATTGAACAATTGCAAGAGATCGAATTCGGCAAAATAGACCAGTTTCCATTCCCAGTTGCGGTACAGAAAATAGCGGCGCTTGAATGAGGCCCTTCCAGCCACATCCCTGTTCAAGTAAGGCTGTTGCTTATTGTCCAGGATCAGGGGAAGCAGGGAGATGCCCATGCGGGGGTCATCATAGGGTGGATCGACCGTATAGCCTGCCAGATCGGCAAGGGTCGGCACGATGTCCGCGGCGATGACCGGTACCGCTTCAAATCGTTTCTGGAGATTGTGCGTGGCAAGAATCAGTGGGATCCGGATTTCTTCTTCGTAGACGGTATGCCCGTGAAGACTGGCGCCATGTTCCCAGAACTGCTCACCGTGGTCGGCAGTAAACAAGATCACTGTGCGATCATAAATGCCTTCGTGTTTGAGCCAGGCCACAAACCGGGCAAAAGCCCGATCGATATAGGATAAATTATTGTCGTACAGATCCCGTGGCGAGTCTCCGAAGTCCAGCCCGTCTTCTTTCTTCCACAGATCGTTATGAACATCCATAAGTTGCAAGAAACATAGAAACCGCTCGCCCCCCGGCAGCCCACGGATGGCATTACGGGCTGCGTCGAACACCTCATCCGCAGTCGCCGATTGACGGTCGCTGACCGCACGCGGGATGGCCAGCTCGGTGACCGGCAGATCAGGTGGATAGAGGTGTCGTGGGCCGAACCCCTTCATCAGCATGTAATGCTGAATTCCCTCGGCTTGGGCGATTTTATAGTACAAATTTTCCCGATGCAAACCGGGACCGTAGAGCGTGAAACGGCTCCGGCCGGCAACCAGGAGCGGAAAAGCGGCGAAAGACCCGCCGCCCTGACTGTATGCCCGCCGAAACGATATCGCCTCCTCCCGGGCCCAGCGATCCAGAAACGGTGTCAGGTTGCGATGGTAGCCGGCGGAATGAAACGCATCCCCACGCAGGGCATCCGCGACAATAATCAGCAGATTGAAGTCTTCAGGCAAACGTGAAGGCTGGGTCTTTTTCAGTTTCCATGGCTGGGGCCACGGGTGTGGATGTTGATTCTGGGGGGGCCGCTGACCGAGTTGAATCCATTGATCAAGCCGCAAAACGCGGGCGAACGCTCTGGCAAATGTGGTGTCCACCCGGGTGAGTTCGTTGAATTGAAGCACGGCGGCCTTGATCTCCGGTTTGGCTGCCAGCCCCAAAAAGGGCAGAAATCCCAAACAGGCTACGATCGCCAAGGCTACCCCCTGCCGGCGGAACCGAAAAGGCGCATCGATCCGCCGATGAAGACGCTGCTCTATCAAGAGCGCGACGATTCCGGCGAGTGCAACGGATACAATTTTAATGATTGCGCCTTTGAGATAGGAAAATGCCGTAAACCAGGGATTAAATATATCTCCGAATAGCATTAAATACCCACCGGCGACACAGGCGCCGAGGGCCGCCGTGGAAATCAGGACCCAGCTGGTTTTGCTGGCAGACCGCAGGCTAAAGAGCCAGGTAAGCGGAAAAATAAGGGTTGCGCCCATGGTCAGCGAAACGACACTGATCATACTGCTGTGTTGCGGTCGGGGGAGATGAGGAGTGAGTCTGAAAAAAACACGCGTCAATAAAAACCCGCCCGACACGCTGAAAAAGACGATCAGTTGCCAGATGGTCGTTCTTAAATACAGTTGATCGATCTGCCAGGCGATCGCATGATAAAGCGTCACAAAGAGGAACGCCGTAAAAGCGGCGATCAAAGCAAAGAAGACCAGGAAATAGGGTGCCCAACGAAATTTCTCAGCCACATCTGATGACTTGCACAGGTGCCTGAAGCCGGCAACAACGATGAGCATGCCGATACCCACCCAAACATTGATCGTCCCCGATAATAGAGAAGGAAACACATATCGCAGGAACGCGTCCCACTTTGAGTCCAGCACGATCAGGTCAGCCAATCGGTGCCAGGACGGCTCAATCAATGAGACAAAGGCCCCAATCATAAACAGCAGAAACAGAAAAATCCCGGTATTTGCGGAATCCTGTCGGAAATTGAGCAGGTGCGGATCGATGCCGTAATTGCCGGCATAGCGGAATGCAATTATCCCCTGTACGAGCACGGATATGATCAGCACGGTCGAGGCCGGGAACAGATAGGCCGTCTTCGCGAAAAGAATCGACATCCCGATGACGCCGATGCCGAGTGCTTCAAGGCAAATCCAAAGCCGCAACCATCTGCTTGCGGTATCTGAAGATTGTCGCACATGTCGGATTTGGATCCATCCCACCCCAAAAAGATAGGCCAGGCCAATGCCCATGCAGATGATAATATTGTCCCGAATCCAGGAAAAGCCCGGGCTCTCGCCTGCTGAAATTTCCTGGCCCAGAGGGCTGTGGATTGCCGAAAAAAGTGCGTTGCATACAACGACGACAAGGGCCCCCGCGCAGTGGAGCCACGGCAACATTTGAAATAATGCGGATGGGTTGTTTTCTTTTAAATGCACACGCATATACTTTTATGGAAATTGGGTGAAAATCAGATCCCCCGTATAGTGAAAGGCAATGCTGTGGCATGAATGGCATTCGCGTACCCGGGCGGCTGTAATCAAGGGATTCCCATCCGGATTAAACCTGGAATAGGCCCAATTCACCGGATAGCATGCTTGAAGGAAAGAATCTTTGTCGGCGTTTATCTTTGACATAGCGGCGATTTCAATCAATTTGTCGGATTCTCTTTTAAAGGCACTTCCCTTGTATATCTCAATGACAATGGTTGTTCCGACAGGCCAGAATCGAAAAGCACCCTGGCCGCCTTGATTGTCTGCTATCACCGATCGCTTCAAATCCGATTGTCGATAAAAAATCCAGGCGCTCTGGTCGCTGGCAAATCGTCGGATATGGACGAATTTGGCCGACCAACCATTTTGCGGATTGCCTGTGGTATCGCGATAGGCCGGCAGCGTGATCGGCCGGTTCGTGTAATCGAATCCTGCAGGGATCGTAACTGACGGGTCGCTAATGAGCCGCAGGCCGGGGGGTGAGAGCCGGATGTCAATCTCCATGCAATGAATGGAAACGGCGAATAGGGCTAAAAGAAAGAATGCGCCCGGAATCAACATTCTTCGGATGCGGCAAAGGCGCGATGCGATCATATTCAACTCGCCGGCGATCGAAATTAGGGCTGATCCGCTCCTGCCTCGAGGCGAAAGCCCAGGCAACAGGAGAAGCGTCAATGTGTTTTTAAGAAATTAACAATTGCCCTTAGCTCTTCTTCTTTTAGATGTTTGAACGGCGGCATTTTATCCCCACCATTGATAATCCGCTGCCGAACATTGTCTTCGCTTGCCGCCTGGCCGGATTCCGGCAGTAACGGATTTTTAAACAGACCCAGCAAGCTGGGTCCTACCTTTCTGTCCTTGCGGTCGGCATAATGACACACGGAGCAATTGTCCGTAAAAAGCTTTTCGCCCGACAGCGCGGCTTTGGCGTTTTTTAGTTTGCTGAAAACCCAGTCGCCGGACCGGTCCGCTAATCGGAAAGGCCCCTCGAGCAGAATTTTATTCTCCTGACAGTGCAATTTGAGCTCAGCGCTGCCGGTCTTGCCTTCAAAGCGATAAGCAATGGACACCGCATCGGCGTTTTGCTCCATTTTGTCGATGAGCAGATTACCTGCAATCTGCTCGCCGGATAGCACTCCCGGCTGCGTTTGAGAGAACCGGTAAATTTTATCGAAATTGGATTTCCAGATCCCGGGGATGTCGCAATTCAGGGTCTCTGTGTGCGCCACGGCCGGCTTGAACACGGACTGGCCCGCCCCGTCATAGATAGTACCATTGCTGCACTGGTGATCGGCGACCACGACGAGCCAGCCACTCAGATCCTCACCATCCAATGCCACCGGGATGAATGGGGAAAGGTATTCACCGTTTGGAAAATCGGCCTTTTTATCCTTTATATCCCCATCTTTCGGCACCAGACGATACGATTTAAAACGTTTGGTATCGACCGCCAGCATTTGGGGGCCCAGGTTGGCGTCGGTATCATCCACCTGCATGGAAATTTGAAATACCTGATTGGTAATTTTATTGAACGTGATGTTGGATATCCTGGGGTTATCGGCGGGCGTTCCATCAACCGGTAAAATGATCGGGATATCATTATCAGTCCCAGCGGCAATTTGTATCTGCAGCGGGAAATAAATATAGTTTTCGCTGTAAACATGCAGCCCCCAAGGCCCGCCGGAGGGAAGTGGGATTTTAAAGGTGCCGTCCGATCCAATGGCGCCGCCCACTAAAAATGCATTGTTGTGCAGCTCTCCTTTTTCCAGTGCCAACGCCCCGCTGGCAACCACCCTGCCGTCAGCGGTAATGACCCTGCCGGACACATAGGTTTGGGCCCATGTTGGCGAGAAAAATAAGGCCCATGACATTCCAACGCCGGCAACAACCAGAATCATCCTTTTCCATCGGGTTGACTTTGAAACCATTTTTTTACCTTTACAGTGTTTTAAGATAGGTAATCAGGTCTTCCACCTGCTCCGGCGGCAAGTGTCCGAAAGGCGGCATTTTGTCGATTGGTTCGTTTAAGCGCTTGCGCAAGTTCTCTTCCGAAACCGCCCAATCGCTCACCGGGAATTTATCACTTTTGAACAATCCCTTTAACCCCGGACCCACTTTTTTAGCCGTGCTGTCACTGAGATGGCAGGCAGAGCAGTTTTGATTGAAGACGAGCAAGCCCTCCCCCCCGGCCGTCGGGCTCTCCGACACGGCGGTAGCCGATGCGCTGCTGCTATAGACCAACTCACCGCCAAAATAGCCCAAACCGATAGTGCTGCACAAGGCAAGCGTGTACAACAAGATGACGACCTTAGAAACCCGCTGACTGAAAAATCCGAATGTGACCGCTATAATAAGCAGAATAATCAGGATGCCCGCCAGAACCAGTTTCATTTGGATAGGGAACAGAAGCGAGCCGCCATAGAAATGCTGCCAATCCATAATACCTAAAGCAGCTGTCGGTAAAGCGGCGATCAAAGCCAGAATACAACAATGTCTTGCGGTTTGAGCCAGGTTTTTCTTTCGAAAAACCAGGGCGGCCAAAACAAAGATAAATGCCCCCATAACCATTCCGATGGGCACATGTGTGAGGGTCGGGTGAAGCGGGTGGGAGTACCCGAATTTTGTCAGGGTCTGATAAATAAACGTAGTCATTTTAATGCCCCCCTATCGGGAATAAAACCGACTTAGTCGATTGCTATCAGCTTGATAAAGGACTGAAAATATGGGACGTGTCGGGCGATGCGTTTCATGAATCACTCATTGGACTGGGTACCTGATCGATTACCTCATGTCAGATTGACAAGTCAATCATTAAACTGTTTGAAATGCCAGTCCCCATGCCCTGCGACCCTGCTGCCGGTGGGCGAATACCCCTTTAGGACGGCTTTTGCATAGTCCTTGATCATACCTGACAGAAATTGTTTTC
Source organism: Desulfosarcina sp. (assembly GCF_033791525.1). Taxonomy (GTDB): domain Bacteria; phylum Desulfobacterota; class Desulfobacteria; order Desulfobacterales; family Desulfosarcinaceae; genus Desulfosarcina. The sequence goes on along the minus strand of NZ_JASJGN010000274.1, from coordinate 21,611 downwards.
TTTCTCACCCATGGCCACAAAATAAGTTTGATGTTTCCTTGCTTTAGAATTTGATAAAGCATTCATATGGGGCTCTTCTCAGTCAACATACCTTCAAGACGACCCCGGATGAGCGACTCGGCATCGGACATGATGCTTTCGAGAAGCGCCTTGCAGGTCGGGATGTCATCAATCAAACCGGCAACCATTCCACAGGACCACGCGCCGGCATGAATCTCGCCATCCATCATGACCTTGGGATAAACGCCGGCCACCTCCTCAATAATGTCTTCAAACGTAATATTTTGGCCCAGTGATGCCTCTTTTTCCAATAGGCGCTCGACAGCGTCGTTGTTAAGGACACGCTCGGTGTTCCTCAGAGGACGCATAATCAGGCGCGTATCCAACTCCGTGGCCGCCACGATCGCTTGTTTCACTTTTATATGTACTGGCGCTTCCTGAGTTGCAATGAAACGCGTGCCCATATTGATGCCATCCGCTCCCATGGACAGGGAAGCAACGAGGCTGCGCGCATCCGCCATGCCACCCGAGGCGACGAACGGAATGGCTAACGCATCTGCCGCCCGCGGCAACAAGATCATATTCGGAATGTCATCTTCACCCGGATGGCCACCACACTCGAATCCGTCAACCGAAGCGGCATCGCAACCAATTTTCTCCGCTTTCAGGGCATGACGCACCGAGGTACATTTATGGATTATCTTCACCCCTGCGTCTTTTAGCTTCGGCAGGTATTGCTGGGGATTACGGCCAGCCGTTTCAACGATTTCAACGCCGCCTTCGATGATGGCGTCGATGTAGCCCGGGTAATCGGGTGAAGTGACGGTGGGCAGGAAGGTCAGGTTCACTCCGAAAGGCTTATCCGTCATTTTGCGACAGCGCTCAATTTCCCTGGCGAGATCCGACGGCGTCCTCTGCGTCAAGCCGGTTATGATCCCGAGACCTCCAGCATTAGACACGGCTGAAGCCAATTCTGCGAATCCAACATAGTGCATGCCGCCTTGAATGATCGGGTGTTGGATGCCAAAAAGTTCGGTAATACGGGTTTTCATCATTCACTCCTTCAAAATTTTATCGTGCATCAGTCGAAATCAAGTGAACCCCAATGTTGCATAAAAACATGCGAAAATTATTGGTAACTACACAGCAAAAAGTTAAAAAAGAAGTAAAAAAGACTTGACAGGGTTTTTGTGAAAAACCCTGATTTTAATATGTTTCCGACGATTTTTCATATTCCAACAACCAGACGAATTGATAGCTTGACAGGAGGACTTTTGACCCGAACAAGCAACCCGTTTGAGCCCAATATTTTTCGACGCGCTAATGTCGATTAGAGGACCAAAAATTCCGGTTTCAAAACCTGTGTTATAGTACCTTCAGCAATAAACACAGGAATTGAACCGAATGAAAATCGAAAACATCGACATCCAAAGTACGATTGAAAAGGCCCAAACCCTGATTCGGGATGATGAGCAATTGTCGGCGACCACGAAATCGATGTTCGAGAGTTTGATTCTGGTCATCACCCTGCTCGCCAACCGGTTGAATCTAAATAGCACAAACAGCAGCAAGCCGCCATCGACCGATCCGAATAGAAAAAAGCAGGCCCGAAAAAAGAGCAGGAACAAGGCCGGCGGTCAAAATGGTCATGTGGGCACAACCCTTAAAAAGATCGATAACCCGGACAGGGTTAAGGAAATCAAGGTCGATCGCCGCAAACTACCTGCGGGCCAATACCGGCAGGTGGGGTTTGAATCTCGCCAGGTGTTCGATATCGATATCTCAAGGTTGCTGACCGAATATCGGGCGCAAATTCTGGAGGATGAAAAAGGTCACCGGTTTGTGGCCCCATTTCCCAAAGGGGTGACCCAGGCGGCCCAATATGGTGTGCAGATCAAAGCCCACTCGGTCTATCTGTCGCAATATCAGCTGATCCCTTATAACCGGGTCCAGGAGTATTTTGCCGATCAGCTCCAGATACCGATCGGCGAGGGGTCGATTTTCAATTTCAACAAAGAGGCCTACGGTTTGTTGGCTGACTTTGAAAATCGAACACGAACTGAGTTGGCTGCCGCAAAGGTAGCGCATGCCGATGAAACCGGTATCAATCTTGGAGGCAAACGATATTGGCTGCATTGCTTATCCAACGATCAATGGACCTGTTATCATCCCCATGAAAAAAGGGGTACAGACGCCATGAATGATATGGGGGTCTTGCCGATGTTCTCGGGGATACTGTGTCATGATCACTGGAAGCCTTATTTTACATACGATTGCACTCACGCCCTTTGCAACGCCCATCACTTAAGGGAGTTGGAAAGAGCCTGGGAACAAGACGGTCAAGCGTAGGCCAAACAGATGAAAGGGTTGCTGGAAACGATTAACCGTAAGGTCATTGATGCCGGTGGCGCCTTGGATGATAAAGGATAAAAAAATACCGCAAAAAATACCGAGACCTGCTTAAACAAGCCGAAATCGAATGCCCGGAACCCATAAGGGACAAGAAAAAAGGCAAAAGAGGTCGGATCAAAAAATCGAAATCCAGAAATCTGTTGGAACGGCTAAGGGATTTTGAAAATGATGTGCTCCGGTTTATGGATGTTGATTATGTTCCGTTCACGAATAATTTGGGTGAAAATGACATCCGTATGACCAAAGTTCAACAAAAGATATCGGGATGCTTTCGCTCAATCGAGGGTGCCCAGATCTTCTGCCGTGTTCGAGGCTACTTGTCGACTTGTCGTAAGCACGGGGTGTCGTCAAGTCATGCACTAAGTTGTTTGTTTGATGGAAAGCTGCCGGATTTTCTTCCGCAAGATTAGTATTGCTGATAGTTTACGCTGAATGGTTACATGTATTTTACTAAAATAACTAAAAAAGAAACAGGGGTCAAGCGCTTTGGCTAAAATAGCAAACCCAATTATTTTATTTACGATTGCCTCTCTAAAATAGGATGCATGGTAAAATGAGTTAATCCCGGTTCCAATACGGGTCCCAGGGCGAATGTTCTACATGATGTCCGGGAGTCATCCCAAATGATCCAGATGTCAGCTTGGCTAATATCGACGTTCACTCGTAGACGAAATCGATTACACATTGGTATAGATCGAGTGTAGACAAAAGAGTACCTGATCAGATCAGGTGTGCTTTGCTGAAAACCCACAATATCTAAGAATACTGAGGTCTTTGCCTCGATCAGGATTGTTGGCATGGACCATGCTGTTCTAAACTGATAACGGCAACCTAACAGTTGTTCTATACGTTTCACGGACAAGGGGCTATTACTGGCCCCTTGTCCATTTGTGGGGGATTGATTAGGTAATCACAAGTTGTGGCAGCCATGAAATTGATGGGATATTATCTGCAATTGGGCCAAGGTTGAGATAAGGTATTGGTACCTGTCGTTTTTACAGGTTTGATTTATTGCAGGTTTCATTGAGAGGTACATGTGAGCCATTTTATTTTGGCACTCTTGGATTGACGAGTTTGAGCCACCCGTTCAAACCAGTCAAGTAGGCAAAATCCCATCAGCAGGCCCAAAGATTGGCAAAACAAAGGGCATTGATTGACAATAATATAACTTATCAAGTATTTATGACATCTATGGAAAATATATGGAATTCCGAAACCTTACTGTAACCCAAACTGAGCGATTGTCGAGCTCACTACAGATACAAGGAAGATACCTTTCCGCTATAGTCGCCTATGCGGGAAGGCATCTGACGCCGTAGATGTGGTGAGATCGGCAATCCCAACGGGTTTCATATTTTTCAGGATTGTTTACGGGATTATTCAATTAAATTAACAACATCTATCATCCTAAAAAATTTGAAACGCTCAGTTTGGGTGTAAATGACAGAGGCATCGACGAATTGTACGATTTAGGGCATTGGCAAATCCATGAAGGAGCGTTGTCATGAGCAATGATACAAAAAACCACAGTGAAAACATCCAACAAGAAGAATCGATCAGATGGGTAACCGCCCCGATCTCTTTGGATAAACTGAGGATTACCGCAGGACACGAGAGCGCTGCCAACGACCTTGTGCAGATTATCCTCCGAGTGCTCAAGGTAAACGGAAAGGTCATCTTTGCTGCTGGAGGAGAATCGGGCACGGGCAAGAGCGAGGTCGCTTACCTTGTGGGAGAGTCCTTGAATGATCAGGGGATTCCAACTATCGAGTGGTCTTTTGACAATGCCTATGTGACTACGCCTGCCGAGCGTGAGCAAAGGCGGGCGGAAGATTACGATAATAACGTGGGCTTGAATGAGATGAACAGAACCAGGATTGAAGAAGTAATGTCTTGTTTTGAACATGACAAGTCCGTTACGGTTCCCGTTATCATTATCAACGAAGATGGTTCCCGGCCGGTCAAGCAAATCACTCTGGAGATGGAAGGCAAAAAAGTGCTGATTTTTGATGGCCTCTACGCGGCCTTAATTGGTCAGATCAGTACCAGCGAAAATAAGATCACCCGTGTTATTGCAATGAGTGAAAAAAGATTCAATTTGGCTGCTCAAAGGGAGAGAGGAAAAGAAGAAGTAAATGAACACCGCATGAAGGTCCTCGAAAGAGAGTGCCGGGCGGTGAGATCCCTCTGGCCATACGTCACCTACAAAATATCCGAAGACTGGAAGGTTTCCAAATACACGCATGACCGATAACAGATACGGCGCCCATATCTGAATAGGCGCCACCATCGGTTGGACATTCCTTGATTCACGCTGGGTTTACCCCAGCGCTGCAAAAGCCGGAGGACTTCAGAGACAAGGCGCCAAGGGTTAAACCGTAATCATTCTACTGCGATCCCTTGGCAACGCCGGATCTGGAATCCTCCGGCTTTCCCGAATGGGTAGAAAAAATGCCCAAACTATTGTTTCTCTCTGGAAGTCGCTTATGGTGACTTCCAATACACATCTTTGAGATAATAATTTTGGCATGTTTTTATGCAACTATGGGGTTTATTGCTGACCGTGTCCCTTGAACACCATATCCGTATCGCGGGCAACCGCATGTTCTTGATCCGCCACCACAATCACCACATCTTCTTTTTTTGGTTGCGGGCCAACTTCTTGTGAGACCCTTAGTTTTAGATCGTCCCCAATGGATTCAATGTAGTAGCGATCTCCCCTGATCAGGACGCTGAATTTAAGGGATTCCCAGGTTTCCGGCAAACCGGGGTTAATTGACAGTTTGCCGCCCTGCCAGTTCATACCGGCAAAGTTGGTCACGACGCCTTTCAGGCAGCCGCCCATGACGCCAAGATGAATCCCCTCCGCGGTTGTGCCACCCTGAATATCGGCCAAATCACTGATCAGCGCCTGACGGTAAAACTCCCAGCTATCTGCTGTTCTTCCAGCATAGGCCAGCACCATCGCGTGGGTAATGAAGCTCAGGGTGGAACCGTGGGACGTCCGGGGCAAATGATGGTTGATATTTTTCAGCAAATGATCTTGCGGCAATTCATACCCCATCATTCCTGCCACACGCCTTACTTCATCAGGTCCTAAATTATAGTAAGCCATCAAGGTGTCCGCCTGTTTTTGGACCTGATAATCATCTGGATCCATTCCCACGGCTCTGATGCGACGATCTGATCTTCCCGGGTCGAAAACGATCGAAAACAGATCTTGCATCTTGCCATCCTGCTCAACCTTGAGGCCTTTGACATCATCCGGGCCTTTAAGATCGAACCAATCCGCGTGATTGGCAATAACGCCTTCTGCATTGATATGGAGTGAAAGCTGCCGGCGAATTTTCTGCCAATGATCATAAGTACTCGCCATCTCCTTTTCGGTAACCCCCATGTTGCGATAGGCTGCTTGAAGCGCATGAGGGTCTGCGGCCTTCACCGCCGTCACCAGCTCTTCCGCCTTTTCCAGGGTCCAGGCCAGCAGAATATTGGTATAGGCATTATCCCTTACCCCGTTTTTCTTCTTGCCTTCGTGGAACTCGTTTGGCCCCATTACACCGTCAATTGAATACTTGCCGGTTTGGGGATCGCGTTCACACATACTGGCGAAAAAACGACAGATATCCAGAACCATTTCTACACCCATTCCAAGGAACTGAACATCTCCGGTCGTTTCTATAAAATCAAGCACATTATAAGCAATGGCCAGGGATACATGACGCTGGCGGCAGCTATTGTCGGGGTCCCATTTGCCTGAAACCGGATTAAAGCGTGTGGTCTGCGTCTGTTCATCACCATCCATACCTGCTTGCCAGGGAAACATGGCACCCTGATAGTGATGCTTCCGAGCAGCCTCTCTGGCCGCATCAAGACCATGGTAACGATGCCCCAACAGAGATCGGGTGATCCGGGGATATTGAAGGGAAATGCCGGGGTAATAAAGAATATCATCCCAGAATTCATGGCCCCGGTATGTTTCACCGGTAAGGCCCCGAGGGCCAATGCCACCGTCGTTATGTTCCGAGCCCATAATAAACAGATGGTAGGTTGCCAAGTTCAACGCCTGCTGCCCAAGCCGGTCGCCTGCCACGCGTATGCCGGCTTTTTTCCAAATCTCTGCCCACTTCAAAGTGGAGGGCTCAAGGACGCTGGAAAAAGAAGCAAGACCCGCGATGGATCGATTGGCTTCGTCCAGGGCGCCGGGCTTTGCCATGCTCTTCCTATGGGTATGAAGGCCAACCAGTTTATGCACTGCAAGGGTTTGTCCTTGTGTTACTTTCTGGCGAAAAGATGCATCGATGCGCCTGTCGGCCGTTTCGATCTCAAACCGCGGCTGTTGTCGCTCACCGTTTAGTTCTACAACAACGCGGGCCGCAGCGGTAATTTCTGCCGGCTCCGGCGCTTTTCCCGGCACCGGTGATGGATGGGTTTGCACGCTTAAAAAAAAGGAGCCGTCGGTTTCTCCGCCTTCAGCTATTCGCTCCAGATGGTGCTGATCGAGCTTGGCATAGCGACCCACACCATCATTAATGTGATCGGCATGAAGGCCTGCTTTAACGACAATCGCGCCTGAATAATTGAGCGGTGTCACCCGATATTCAACAGCTGCCAGGTGTTTGTCGGCCATACTAGCGCAATGCCGGGCAGCGACCTCTGTTTCCTTTCCATCCTGATCGCGAAAAGCCACACGCCGGGTAAACACGCCATCATTAAAATTGAGATCTTTTTCATAGCGCAATAGGTCTAATTCATGGGGGTTAAACCAGTCACCATCGTCAATTCTAAAGGTTACCGGAAGCCAGTTGATACAGTTTACCAGATCTTCATTGAAAACGGGTTGGCCCTCAATTACCGATTTGCGGGTATTGCGAATCGTGGAAAAATATGTTCCGGCATATCCCCACGAATCCTTCCCCTGTCGCTCTTCATAATCGGCACCGCGAGTGCAAAAATAGCCATTTCCCACGGTCTGCAGCGCCTGCTCGGCCCTGAATCTGGCTTTCAACACCTCCGGATCTGCCTCCGGATCTTTTTCCATCGGTGTCCCCATATAGGTGAGCCGTTGGCATGCCTTCGGAAGTATTTCCAGATACCAGCGATTCATCTCCTGAAGCGGATCCTCCATTTCTCCGATATCCGCCAGCACCATGTCTGCACCATTTTCCTTGAGCTCTTTGTGGTTACCGGATCGGGCAAGACCGAGGACCAGTCCGAAATTGCCGTTCTTGCCGGCTTTAATGCCCGAGCTGGCATCTTCAAAAACGATGGCGCGATGAACCGGTACGCCCATCCTCTTCGCCGCTTCCACGAAGATATCAGGCGCTGGTTTTCCGTTTAGTCCCATCTCTTCTCGGACAATGCCATCAATAATGAGATGCTCGTCGAATAAATCCATCAGCCGCGCCTTCTTTAGGATTTTTTTGGCGTTCTTACTGGACGAGGCAATCCCAATCTTTATCCCCTTTTCCTTGGCCTTCTGAATCATATCGAGGGTATGCTGAAATTTAACGATATCAACCGAATCATCATTCAGCTTGTTGTTGATCCACTTATCTTTAATGTCCCCAATCATGCGGACAATGATATCACCCAAGACAACCGGTCTTTTCGCAAGCTTTTCAAGCAACAGGTCAAGGTGCTTTGGATTGACGGCACATTGATCCAGTAACTTCCCGAGTTTTCCTGGATCATGAGTCCACTGGTCTATCACCGCGTCCAGGTTTTCCGGTGTTACGGGAGGGGACAGCGGATAGGCGTTCTCCTGAATTGTCGAGGTAATGAACTGGATGAAGGTAGAATAACGAAGGCTCCCGGCAGAGTGCTCTCGGACTTGATCGGCCACTTTAGCACCAAGCCAGTTTTCGCCATTTCCAAGAGTATCGATAAAGGAACGCACACCATCATAGCGAGGTTTCCCGTCCACATAATCCAGATAATGCTTTTCGTTAAATTCTTCCGGGGCATCATGTGGAAGCAGGCGGCTTTCCTTAAGAGAAGCCATCATTTGATCAAATGTTACTTTCCAACCGTCAAAGTGCAACTTTGCGGTTGACGTAATGACCCCATCAAGATCAAAAATCATTGCATCAAATTCATATTCCCTTGAAGCTCGATGCTGTCTTGCGCCTGCACCCTCTTTTTTCAGTTCCATAGTCTTCCCTTTTCAAAGTAAAAACCGCCGCAGGCATGTTGCACCTGTCCAGTTTTCAAAAGGCGTATAGCCTCATTTTTTAACTGACATATAGCAGTTTTATGAAAAAAGACAAGCTGTTGGAAGATTTTGACGTTTTTTTAGACTTAGACGGCTTCCCACAGCTGATTTTGCACTGACCTGACTCCCGCCTCAACCACTCATTTATATTCTATTCAAAGCATGACGGATTCGTAAAAAGTCACCGGTCATGTCATTCCCGCGAAGGCGGGAATCTATAAGTACCTGTTAATACTGGATCCCCGCCTTCGCGGGGACGAGTGCGCCTGTGAAGACGCCATAACAGCACGGTGCAAGTCCGTGTCGGGGCAAGCCAAGACCCCGTAACAGAAGGAAACTGCGTCGCCGTGAGGCGGGGTGGAGAGCAACCGGAAGTGAACCAGCGGTCCGTAGGATGACGAACTCGATTCGGCGGGATGTAGCGACGAGCCTTCTCGTTCATGGCGAAGTCCGAAATTCGTTCGGTACGCTGAAAGTTGGCGGATAAAGCGATATCGGAGCGCATCACGTGGTTGGAGACGGAACGCCGGGACGGTATGGCGGGATAAGCAGGGAGACCTGCCCGCGAGGTGACGCGGGCAGGAGTCAGAGCCTTCATAGTACTGATGCGGCGATGGCCGTGGAAAGCGTGGAGAGCAAACCCGCGCCGAGGGAAGGGAGGCAGGAAGGTGGATGTGTGAAGTCCATTAACAGGCAATGCATAAGCTACGTGTCGCCAGTGCCGGCAACGGCTAAACAAGGCACAGAAACCGGAAGTTGGGTGGAAGCCTCGATCTGGACAGAGCGCATGTTGGCGGCGCTGGAAAACGGCGTCAAAGGAGGTAAAATGCCTTCTTTGCTGAGCTTGGACTTTTCACCATGACTGAAGCCCACGCTCTGGTATGCCGATCACGATGCTGAAACCACCGACTGGAGAGCCGTGTGCGGGAGAACCGCACGCACGGTTCGGAGGGCGGGGAGAGTGAATGCTCTTCCCGACCCCTATCAACAAAACCGAAATTTCGACTTTTTACGAGTTCATCAAAGCATGCCTTTAATACCCTGCCAGTTGGTATACTGTCTTCTGTTGTCGGTGAGCATCTCCTTGGGCACGCCGTATTCGCCCACAGCACAACGGTAGGTCTCGATGACATTCTCGGCGGTCTGGCTTCGGTAAAATCCCAGATCGGTTATGTAGCGGCTGTAGTCATCAATATAACCGATCAGGTAGGCATTCTTCCCGGCCAGACGAAACGTCAGGATGTCGCTCTGCCACATCTGGTTAGGTCTGGCTCGTTCGAAGAAACGAGGTCTGGCAGGATTTTTTCTGGGTTTTTTTTATCGGGGTATTCAGTCCCTGATCGACCAACGTTCGCTGAACGGTCGAGGAACTGGTGCGGATCAGGAAAAACCGTTTCAGGACATTGGTGATACGACGAACCCCATAGCCCGGATTTTCCCTTTTCAGTCAATGATGTTTTGAGTGACGGCGGTCGGCAGCTTCACCCCAGAAGGTATTCTTTCCTTGGCTAAAAGCCCCTGCTCACCATATGCCCGGTAGCTTCTGCTCCAACGGCCAATGGTGGACTTGCAGATGCCAAACTGCTGGGCAATCAATGTCGCGGGGTAGCCGTCTTCCAGTTAAAGCTTTACAACTTTGAGCCGGAATTCGAATGGAAACGGAGTCGTTCTCCGCCCAGACGTTCCTTTTTTCTTTTGTCTCTTTTCTCGACTGGTCCCCATGGCTAACACTCCTTTTGATAAATAGGTTTCTACTTACCGGAGTGTTACCCATTTTTTCTGATATCAGATTGTCAGGCGTAATCGCAGGTCTTCGTTACATTGATTTTTTAACTTTTATGACGGTCTCGAATATGACTTTAGCTTCTACGGACTAAGGGAAGCAGAGCTTCTTTGGTTTCCAGGAAGGTGCCAAAAGCAAAATTCCTGAACTGATCATCGTCAAGTCCATCGAAGGCGTCCGGCGGGCGCTGCCCCGCCACCCCCAGGACGGCATCCGATGCTGGGCCGGTAAAATCGGTGTCGAGGTTTTTTACGAATCGCCGAAACCAGCCCGGGTATTTTTTCGATAGCCTATCCAAATCCTTTATAATTGAGATCTTTAAATCCCCACAGCCGGTCAGGATGTCGAAGATGTAATAAAGATCCTTGTACATTTTCCGCGGATCGCGCCTGCGTTGATAAATCAATCCTTTGTGAAAAATGTAGGCCGCAGGTGTTGGTACCCTGACGAACATTGGATTCGTATCTTCGGCCTCGGGAATATCATCTATGGTCAGTACAGTCACGTTTTCGACGACCAGGGAAATGTAGCGCAGAGCCTCCGCGTGGAGATCCGGCTGCACCTTCTTGACCAAGTCAGTTTCGGAACCCGTCAGTTCAGTCAGGAACTCGATTTCAACATCCACCCCATCTATTAGTCCTTCATAATGAATCAGGGGAGGGTTGTCGGTGCTCTTGAACACGGTCTCAAGGCCAGCTTCCAAAAGTGCCCTGTCGATGGTTTTATGTCCGATCACCGGAACCTTTGGCCTGACCATCAGATCGATGTCTTTGGTAAAAATCGGCTCACGTTTGCAGTCCCGGAAAAGATACCGGGAGTAAAGGAACGGCGCCCAGCCTCCGCCCACGACTATTTCCGGTAGGTATTCTCGCAAAACCCCCAGCGTCTTGAACAGTCCCCTTGCCAAACGGTCATTCATCGTCTTCGACTTCCTCCAAAACGGGTCTGATCCGCTTTTCCAGTAAGTGCTCGGCCTGCTCCAAGCCTCGGAGCGCATAGCCGTGAAGATCCAAATATAGTTGAATGTCAGAGACGATGCGCAGACCGTCGACGAGCCGGCTGCTGTAAAGGACCGAATTGCGGTAGTAGGGTCGCATGATGACCAGATTGCCCCCCTGTTCTACCGGTTTGAGATTCATTCTTTTTTCCAACAACTCGACCTCCTTCGCTCCTTTGACATAAACGTGCACTTCCTTGAAGTTTGAATATGGGGCCACCAGGTTGGCCCCCGCCTGGACGCTCAGGGCATATTGGACATCGTTCGGGAGTTCGAGGCCTCGGAGGCGTTGAAGGATATCATCCACACTCTCGGCCATACAAAAATAGCCCGACAACTGGTTTTTTTTAAGGTTGTACGATCTAACCCAATCTTCCAGGATGCCGTCTGGGGATCGAAGGCCCAACTTAGAATCAATCCGTTTGACGTAGCCCCGTTTTTCGATCTCCTTGGCCATTCGCGACACATATCCAGGGTCCAGTGCGATCTCCTGGGCCAATTCCCTGATGCCCCACAATCGCCTTCCCCCTGACAGCAACGCACGCAGAACGAGCGAGGCCTTGTCCGAAAATGGGCTTCGGCCTTGTCGTTTCACCGGGAATTTATTTGGGAAGCCAAATCGTTCAATGAAAAGGCTTTTGAATTTTAGATATACATTTCCAGACAGATCTATAAAGCTGACCGCTTTTTTTCGACAAATTTCCTGCCGTTGAGGGCTCAAGTAGGGAGCTACAAGGACTGGCACAGCTCCGCTCCAACTGATAGAAGATTCCTTGAGATGACTAATTCTGTTTTTTAAATCGGACAAACTGATCTGCGCTACAAGTTCAATGAGCATATTGAAATGCAGATCATGATAAGAGGCCTCAATGATTAGGTCGAAGTATTTGGGAAGGTCATATTGCCTGAAATTGAGTTCAAGCTCATCCAGAGGCAAGAGGTGGGGTAGATATGCTTCAAATTTTGCCAAAAGTTCTTTTTTCTGCATGGAGTTGCCTATTTTTCAACTGTTGTCCATTTGGACAACACCTTACAATTAGACAACACCTTTGTCCAGAAAAATAAACCACAAAAATGGCCAATGTTTACAGCCCGAGTACCGTAGGGGAGGGGTAGCGTTGCCGGATGGGGAACTCAACGTGCCGATGGCAGCCGTGAAAAAGTGACCCCATAACGCAAAACAGGGAATGGGCTATCTTTCCAATTCCCAATGATCATTGATAAAAAATAAAGTACAAATGGTGGAGGCGGCGGGAGTCTGAACCCAATAAAATACAATTAGTACAAATTGTTATGTGTTATTTGAAATGATGTAAAATGATAAAATTATATGCTTTTTCTTTGACCACTATTTCAGCTCGGATGTCACTGAAAATCCTTTTAAATTAATAGATATCATTAAAAATAGGCACAATTTTGGTCACAGATTAACTATATTTTAATCTTATTTGGCCCGCAATTCAATTGATAGAATAAAAAATCACATCAGAGCTTAGAAGTATATCACAAATATTCAGGCAGCTTTCAAAATTTTGATAAGTTGGAGCTGTATCAGAAATATTTTCCATCACTTTTCGCCTGTGATATCAATTTCAAACCCAACAAATTTTCAGAAGAGGCCAACCCCCAGATATTGTGGTCCCTCATTTTTCAGCAGGACGTTTTGTACAGATAGCAGCTATCTGCACCGTTCCAGGAAGCAGGTTTGTAACGTGTACCAAAGGAAACCGAATCGCAGTTCCAACACGATGATTGGTCATTTCGCAGAACATACTCCATAGAGCCAGCGAAGATGATCAGTATGTTTGAATTTTTTTAGTTAGCTGACAATCGGGTTCATGCTGGAAGATGGTATGAATCGTCCGCTCGGTCGGAATCTCGAACCCGGATGAATCAAAAGTGCTTTTGTTGCAACGATACGATTTGACCAGGTTCTGCGGTGGATTACTAAACATGGCTCATCTTGGGGCATCTCTAACAGATTTCTCGTTTTCTCATCTGGGGCCACGGCCTTGATGGTATGTTCTGCTTCCGTCAATGGTCCCATTTGAAACAGGTACTCACTCGGTGTTATTCGAGTAAAATCCTGTTTGAGGTAATTGGGGGCCATTACCGGATTTACATACCGGTCTGCCAGTTGGACCGGTTGGCCGTTATTTCGGTGCACCATAATAGAATGAAAAATCGGGGTGCCTTCTCGTAGTTCCATCTCAAGTGCCAGGTGCAACGAAGCCTTCTCTTCGACCAGGAGGTGGAGATCGCAACTGTGCGTTCCCCCGCATCGCGTGATTTCATCGGCGATACTGCGTATTTCTAGCAAGGTAAAATGGGGTTTACGGGGAGCGACAAACGTTCCGACGCCTTGAACCCGAACTAAGTACCCTTCGACGGTAAGTTCACGTAGAGCGCGATGGGCGGTGCTGCGTGATATGCTGAATTGTTCGACAAGCTGTTTTTCGGATGGAATTCGGGATTCTGATGCCCATTCGCCACTTTCGATACGCTGGACAATGTGGGTTTTCACCTGTTGGAAAAGCGGCGACATCGACGTGTCGGCGACACCCATTCCCTCGTTCTGGTAGCCATTTTCACTGTTTACATTTGTAATCATGTCGATGGTGTCCTGCCTATAATCTCAAAATCACTAAACATTCTAAATTTCATCGATCAATTTACTACACGCTGGTCGTTATCACGGTCAAGGGATTTCAGAAAATTTTAGTATGGACGCAATTTTTTGTTGACATGGTTGTCCGAACTTGTTTACACATGTAGCTACATTTTAAGCATTAATCAAGCTTTTTTCTATCTCTCGATCAACAAGGAGGAATTCATGAAGCCCGAAATTTTGTACAAAGTCAAAGCACAACGCGGTGACACCTTGCGCTGCAAGGGCTGGAAACAAGAAACCATTTTGCGGATGCTTGAAAACAATATGGAAAATGCCGAGGCACCTGAATACCTGGTGGTCTATGGTGGTATCGGCAAGTGCGCCCGCAATTGGGAATCTTATCATGCGATCGTCGAATCGTTGAAGGATTTGGAAGATGATGAAACGCTGGTGGTTCAATCCGGCATGCCGGTAGCGATTTTCAAAACCCACAAGTATGCGCCGAGCGTGGTGATGGCTACCACCAACATCATGAAGGCGGATTGGCCGACCTTCTACGACCTGCAGGACAAGAACCTGACCATTTACGCCCAGTACACCGCCGCGCCGTGGCAATACATCGGCACCCAGGGAGTGATTCAAGGTACATTTGAAACCCTTGGCGCCATCGCCGATCGGCATTTTGGAGGCTCCCTGGCCGGACGCATATTGTTGACTGCTGGGCATGGCGGCATGGGCGCCAATCAACCCCGTGCCATGAGCATGCACGGTGGTGTCTGCATCGACATCGATGTTCAGGAAGAAATAATCGATAAACGAATCAAGATTGGTTTTACCGATGTCAAGGCCAAGAACCTGGATGAGGCCATTGAGATGGCTAAAAAAGCCTCCGCAGAGAAAAAAGCCCTTGCCATCGGTGTCGTCGGCAATGCTGCCACATTGTTCTGGGAAGCCTACGAAAAAGGCTTCGAGCCGGACATCGTGACCGAAATGTGCCCGTGCCACGATCCGCTGTCGTACATCCCCGAAGACCATTCCGCAAAAGAGGCTGATGAACTTCGCGTCAAGGACCGTGATCTTTATTTTCAAAAAGCGCGGGAATCCATGATCAAACAACTCAAAGCCATGAACGCCTTTCATAAGAAGGAAAATGTTCATGTCTTCGAATACGGCACGTCGATCCGAAAAGAATGCCGTGATGCAGGCATGCCTGAAAGCGAAGCCATGTTTATCCCCGGGTTCGTGGTCGAGTACATCCGGCCGCTGTTCTGCGAAGGCCGCGGCCCGTTCCGCTGGACCTGTATCTCTGGAGAAGCTTCCGATCTGGCCCGCTTGGACGACCTCGTCCTGGAGATGTTCCTGGAGGATAAACTGACCGTCAAGTGGATCAACCTTGCCCGGAAACATCTGCCCATCGAAGCTCTGCCGGCACGCGTATGCTACCTTGGTTTCGGTGAACGCAAAGCATTTGCCCTGGCCGTCAACGATCTGATTAAAAAAGGCGAAGTCAAAGGCCCGGTGGCGTTTTCACGAGACAATCTGGATTCCGGCTCCATCGTCAATCCTACATTCGAGTCCGAGAAAATGAAGGATGGCGGCGATTTGATCTCCGATTGGCCAATGCTAAACGGGCTGCTCAACTGCGCGGCCATGTGCGACCTGATCGCCATTCAGGCCAACTACTCCATGGGCGAAGCGGTCCATACCGGCGTCACCATGATAGCTGACGGCACAGAAATGGCCGATTTCCGTCTGGAAGCTTGTATGACAACCGATTCGGGTATCGGGGTGGTTCGGCATGCACAGGCCGGTTACGAGACCGCTCGCGAAGTGGCCGAAGGCCGTGGCAAGCTGACCAAAGAGAGTATTAAAATCCCACTTTGGTGGAGCCCGAATGCCACCTTTGGTCCCGAAGGCGGGCATCAGCTGCGCCGCGGTCCACATACCAAGGAAGACTAATCGGATGCGCTCCCCGATGGGGAGCAGCAGATGGTGGCCATCGGCCGAGCCTTGATGAGTCAACCTGAACTACTCCTTGTTGACGAACTCAGCTTGGGACTGATGCCGAAGGTCATCGATACCTGTTATGCGGCTCCGGATATGCTCAAAGCCCAGGGGATCGCAATCATCGTCGTCGAGCAGTCCACTCAGCGAGCACTGGAAGTGGCCGACGACATTATCGTCCTTGAAAGCGGCCGAGTGGCGTGGGCAGGCTCTGCCGAAGATGCGAGAAATACCGGCAATATGATCGATGCCTATTTGGGGTTGACGCGTGTGGATTAATCCGATGGGTTTTTGCCGAATCTAAAAATACAAATTCGCGCCTATCGGAAAAAATTTGACATGTTTGATTGGATGAAAAAACGAGGAGGCATGGGACTTGGATAAAAAAATCAATGCTTTTTTAAAAGTGATGGATGCCACCGACAACAGCACCGGCGGCGGCAGCGCCTCGAGTATCGCCGGAGCCATGGCTGCCGGGCTTGCAGGTATGGTGGCCCGTCTCTCCATGGGTAAAAAAGATCTGGCACCGACCGAACACTATGAAGCCATCGCTACCCAGGCGGAGACACTCTGCCGCAAACTTTTTGATGGCGGCAGCAAGGACTCGGAGGCTTTCGCGGTGGTCAGTGCAGCCTTCGGCATGCCCAAGGGCACCGATGAGGAGAAGATGGCTCGCAGTCGGGCCATTAAGGATGGCATGACGCGTTGCGCCGAAGTGCCTTTGCAAAATGCCACTTTGTGCAGCGAGGTGTTGATAATGTGTGCCAGGCTGGAGAAAAGCTACAACACTACCACGGCATCCGATCTGGAATGTGCCAGGCATTTGGCAGGAGCTGGCCTGAAGGGGTGTGCCGCCAATGTGAGAGTCAATCTTCCCTACCTAAAAGATGATCTTTTGGTCAGAAATCTGGAATCCAAGCTGGAAGCAATTTTGAACAGCGGCGGCGAGTGAACTGAAAATGGATAATTAATCCTAATCTGACGCAATGCCTCTTCGTCAGGCAAATCCTTCCCCGTAGCTTGCCGCGGGTCGGTTTCAGTCAATCCATAAAAAATTCAAAAAAGGGAAAATGCTATGCAAGCCTTGATGTGCGTACCCAATATCAGCGAAGGCACCGACCTGTCGGTAGTTGAAAAGGTCGTCGACAATGTCAGAAACGCTCCCGGCGTCATGCTGCTGGATTACTCGTCGGATGCCGACCACAACCGCTCGGTCATCTCCTACATCGGCGCACCGCAGGCTGTGGTGGACGCCAGTAAGAACCTGGTGAAAACAGCAGTGGAATTGATCGACATGACCCAGCACAAGGGTTCTCACCCCCGCCAGGGCGCGGTGGACGTGGTGCCCTTCATTCCGGTTCGCGGTATTACCGAAGAAGCATCCGTGGCCATTGCCCGGGATTTCGGCAAGTGGATCGGCCAGGAACTTGAGGTGCCTGTCTATTTTTATGAAGATGCGGCCACCAGTCAGGATCGGGTCAGCCTGCCCAAGGTTCGCAAGGGGCAGTACGAGACGCTGGAAGAGAAGCTCCAGGACCCATTTTACGCTCCGGACGAGGGTCCTTGCCAGTTTGTTCCCAAGACTGGCTCCATCCAGGTGTGTTCGCGCTTTCCCTTGGTGGCCTTGAACATCAACCTGGCTTCCACCGATCTTGACATGGCCATGAGCATCGCCAAGAGTGTGCGCCACATCAACGGCGGTTTCCGCCATGTGCGCGGCATCGGCCTGGCCCTTCAGGCCGAGGGCCAGGTACAGGTATCCATGAACCTGGTCCACTACGAAAAGACGCCTATCCCCATGGTGATGGAGGCGGTTAGACGTGAGGCCGCCCGCTACGGAGTCAACGTGGTCAAAAGCGAATTGGTCGGCCCGGTGCCCATGGGGGCGATGGCCCAGACCATGCGCTATTACCTGCAGGCCCACGACTTTTCCATGGATCAGGTATTGGAGAATGCGCTTATTGGTTGGTCAGGGGAGTAGGTGACGGATATGAATGCTAAACTGAGCGCTGATCTTTACATAACAGGTGCAGCGGAGATCATCACCTGCGTGGCCAATGGTACCGACCGGCTGGGACGCATACCTGACGCCGTGCTGGCCGCTAAGGACGGTTGGGTTCTGGCTGTCGGTCCGGCCAATCGGGTGGAGGCCGAGGTGGATATGACCGGGGCAAAAGTGATCGATGCCTCGAGGAAAATCGTGGCACCGGGGTTTGTGGATTGCCACACTCACTTGATTTTTGGAAAATCCAGGGCCAAGGAATTCGCTCTGAAAATGACCCGATCAACGGTCGAGATCGAGGCCATGGGTATTGATACCGGCATCCCGGCTTCCATCGCGATGACCCGGGAGGCTTCCGAGGACGACTTATTCCACGGCGCAATGGATCGGTTGACCCGTATGCTGCGCCATGGCACAACCACCGTAGAGAGCAAAAGCGGTTATGGGATCAACCGCACGGACGAACTGAAAATGCTGCGGGTCAACCAACGGCTATCCGCTGCCCAGTCCATCGATATCGTCAGCACTTTTCTGGGTGCCCATGACTTTCCACCGGAGATCGACCGTAACCGGCAGTCCGAGCGGAATCGATACATCGAAACCCTGATTCACGAGATGATTCCCGAGGTGGCAGAATCGGGGCTGGCAGAATTTTGTGACATTTATTGCGATGACGGTTATTATACTGCAGAGGAATCACGCCGGATACTTGAGGCTGGGATCCGCCATGAGCTGAGGGCCAAAATTCATACGGATGCGTATTCGGGAATCGGTGGGTCCGCTCTGGCAGCTGAACTGGGGGCGATTTCTGCCGACCATCTGAACTACACATCTCCCCTGGAAATGATAGCCATGGCCAAGGCGGGAGTCGTCGGGGTGGTGCTTCCGGCACTGGATTTTGCCGTTGCCCATCACCGACCCGTTGTACCTCGTAAAATGATAGAGGCCGGTATGACCCTTGCCCTGGGAACCAACTTAAACCCGGGTAACTGGACCGAATCGATGCGATTTGTCATGCTGCTGGCCTGCCGAAACCATGGGATGTCTCTGGAAGAAGCTCTTCTTGCAGCGACGATGGGTGCAGCTAAAGCCATCGGACGCGATGCGGACATCGGAAGTCTGGAAAAAGGTAAAAAAGCTGACCTCCAAATCTGGGATATCCCGGAATTTGAGCACCTGATATACCGTTTGGATCATAATCCGGTAGTGTCGGTAATTAAAACCGGCCGGGTCCTTTTTGACAACGGCAGGAGAAAATCATGAGCATTATTGCACTAGATGGTCATTCGCTGACCATTGATCAACTTATCGATGTGGCCTGTTATAACGCACGGGTGGCGCCACTTTCCGAAGCGGTTAAAAAGGGTTTGCATGTATCGCAGGATTGGATCAAGGAAACCGTAGCTAACAACGATAAAACCATATACGGGATTAACACCGGCTTCGGCCCGCTTTCAAATGTAAGAATCGCTCCTGAGGAAGCAGCCAAGCTGTCGCGTAACGTAATCCTTGCCTGTTTGGTGGGCGTCGGACCAGGATTACCGGTTGAAATCGTGCGTGCCATGATGTTGGTGCGCGCCAATACTTTGTGCAGTGGTCACTCCGGTGTCAGACCGTTGCTGGTGCAGACGCTTTTAGATATGCTCAATTCGGGTGTAACACCTTTTATTCCTTCAAAAGGTTCTCTGGGGGCCAGTGGTGACCTGGCGCCTTTGGCTCACATGGCAGTCGTCCTGACCCGCGATGTCGAAGATGGAGACGGAGGATACAGCGGCCAGGCGTATTATCGCGGAGAACTCATGAGTGGTGCTGAGGCCATGCATAAGGCTTTGATAACACGGGTAAAACCTGAGGCTAAAGAAGGGCTGGCCCTATGCAATGGGACTACATTTATGATTTCTGCAGGAGCAATTGCTATTCAGCGTGCCATGAGGTTACTCGCTAATGCCGAAATAGCTGCCGCATTGAGCCTTGAGGCGTTAACGGGCCTTTCAGCAGCCTTTCACCCCCAACTTCAAAAAGTAAATCGCCTCCCCGGTCAGGTTCAAACCGCAGCCAACATACGAAAACTCGTTCGGGGAAGCCAATTGGTGGATTCTGAACCAGAGCGGGTTCAAGATGCATACACGTTGAGATGCACACCTCAAGTGTTGGGCCCTATTAGACATACCCTGGAATTTGTGCGCGGCAATATCGAACCACTTTTAAATGGTGCCACCGACAACCCGCTAATTTTTAAGAATGACTCCGGTAAAGAGCCCTTTATTGCAGTCTCTGGAGGCAATTTTCATGGTGAAGGAATTGCCATGTGGCTTGATTTCCTGGGTATTGCCGTAGCTGAGATCGGGAACATTTCAGAAAGGCGTACCTTCCGGATGGTAACGCCCGAGTTGAACAACGGCCTACCCGCTATGCTTGTGAAGTCTCCTGGGCTGAACACGGGATTGATGATGCCTCAGTACACCGCTGCCGCGTTGGTTTCTGACAACAAAACGTTGGCACATCCAGACAGTGTAGACTCCATTCCATCAAGTGCAAATCAAGAGGATCATGTCAGCATGGGAGCAAATGCGGCGCGCCATACTTTAGAAATAATCGACAATACTATCAATATTGTCGCCATCGAATTGCTTACGGCTATCCAGGCGATCGATTTAAGGCCTGATGGCCATGAACGGCTCGGTCAGGGAACCGGTCTTGTTCACAAGGCTATACGCAATAAAGTCTCATTCGTCGAATCGGACCGCCAGTTGGATGGCGACATTAAAACCCTTGCTTCCATGATACGCGATGGTGATTTACTCTCTGAGATTTGATACGAGTATTGGTTTCGTGAGATTTTAATTAACATAGAATCATTGATGCCGAAAACCTATAATCTGCCCAACCCGCTTTGCAGGACACCTCCTCCTGCTGCTGCCGGGGTGGGTGTGACCCACATCACCTCCCCAATGTCAAAGGGTTACACCCGCTTTCCTCGGTATAGCTGAAACGATTTTGAGAATTTTTACACCATTCAGAGTTGTTAGAGAAATCGATGGCACCACTCCGAGGATATAATGGATAGCTGGTTAGGCTTCTAAATAGCAAAAATGTTCAGTAAGATGCTAAAGAGGCAAAAAAAACCCTCTATAAATGCCAGGAGGCCGATAAAAATTAACAAGCACTTCCAGACAATAACCCATATACCGGTGTAAGTGAAATCGTATGTACTGATTACTTTCTCGGGGTTGCCGGGGAAACTATTCTTGCGAGTAAGAATGGGCATCAGAACTACCGCTACCAGCCCAATCCCTCCCACCATTAGCCCAACCTGGATCAACGATATGGTATGGTGTTTCCATCCAAGTAAAACTAACAATATACTAAACAAAACCAACCCGACTAAATGCCGATTAATTTTTTTTGCTGTTACGTTGATGCTCATTAAATTGATGCACGCATTGATTGAGCAACCTATCGGATTCATGCGTCTCGACAAAACCAGCCATTTGCTCAATCGTCATGATTCCCTTTGTCGGCTGCTGGTCTGATAAGCCAATTAGCTCCGTCACAGGTGTCGCGATTTGTTTAGGAAAAGCGTAGCTG
>NZ_JASJGN010000273.1:0-6923 GCF_033791525.1 Desulfosarcina sp. | reverse complement strand
CCGGGATCGGCGCCTGTGCAATTTGCGCATCATCCAAGATGTGCGTAACCAGGCCCTGATCTGAATCGAAGACCCGCTGTTCAACCTGCTGGTGAGGGCGTTTGGACACAATCGCCGGTGGATCTGTTTTGGCGGCCTGATAAACCGCCGGAACAGACTGGCCGTCCACCAGCAGTTGGCCCAATCCCCACACCGCATGAATGGAAAGTCGGTTGTCGGTTGCTTCTTCGTTGGGTTCGCGGGTGACCATGACCCCGCTGGCCTTAGCGGCGATCATTTCCACCACCAAAACTGCCATGGGAGCCTCTCGGTCCGTCAGACCGTAGTTAATCCGGTAAACCAGTGCCGAAGGGGAATATTTGCTGGCCAGTACCTGCTTGTAGGCATTAAAAATATCTGTTTCGCCGACATTTAATATGGTTTGGTATTGGCCGGCAAAGGAGGTTTTGGAGTCTTCGCCTTTCGCGCTGCTTCGAATGGCCAGGCGCCTAGTGTGGTCCCATTGAGCCTGCAAACCTGCCAATTCACCGGTAATCGCATCGACCACATCTCCGGGAACGGTAGCCGCGCGAATCGCCCTGCAAATCGCATCCGAAACGTCGGCTAAGGACGCCCCGGAATGAATATCCAGCCGGGACAGGTTATCTGCAATCAGGCCGTCCAGTTTGTTGAACGCAATGAATCGGTGGAACGCGCGGGTGGTGATAACAAATCCCGCCGGTACAGGAAGCTGCAAGGTTTGCGATGCCCTGGCCAGATTGGCCGCCTTGCCGCCGACGAGCGATTCTTCCAACGCCTGCCGATGGTCCAAAGCCACCGCATAGGGCGGTTCCGCGGATTCCCTTTCAGAAACGAGCATAAACCGCACGTAATCATCGAATTTTTTGTGAAAGGAGCTCAGGGCCGCGTATTTGCCCGGACAAATCTTAAACAGATCGGCAATCATATCGCCTACGGCGGTGGAAAATTGCCCATATTTGTCTTCAATGACGTTAAAATCCACCGGCATCTGATCGTAGTAGATCTCCTCCAGTTCAGCCATCAGTTCATGGGCGTGTTTGTCCTTTTCAAGCAGCGACTGAAATGAAGCATATTTATCCTTGATCACCGCTCCGGGATTGAAGACTTGAAGTGTCCAGTATTTAAATAGGTTTTTTATCATCATGTGATACCTGGGTGCAATCGCATGCATCCGGCGCTTTAGATCGTTTCAGAAATAGAAAAGCGCCCGGTTGGTAGCCGAACGCTTCATTTAAACCGTTTGCGAAAACCCTTACTTAGTTCCGAAGATCTTGTCGCCCGCATCACCCAGGCCCGGAATGATGTAACCGATGTCGTTAAGTTTTTCATCGATGGCCGCTACGTAAATTTCCACATCGGGATGGGCCTTTTCCAGCCGTTGGAGCCCCTCGGGCGCAGCAACCAGAAACAGCCCACGGATCTGCTTGCAACCAGATTCTTTCAGCAGGTCGATGGTGGCCACCAGGGTACCCCCCGTGGCCAGCATGGGATCCAGGATCAGGGCGATTCGCTCTTCCATGTCGCTGGTCATCTTGACATAGTAGCGCACCGGTTCCAGGGTCTCCTCGTTGCGGTACAGCCCCACCACACTCACCCTGGCCGACGGGATCAGGTTGAGCACTCCGTCCATCATCCCCAACCCCGCACGAAGGATCGGGACCACGGTGATCTTTTTGCCCTTGATATTTTCAACCACCACGTCGCCCGCCCATCCCTGGATGGTCATGGTCTCGGTCTCCAGGTCCTTGGTGGCCTCATAGGTAAGCAGCGTGGCCAGTTCATTGGCCAGCTCCCTGAAATTTTTCGTTGACACATCATGCCCACGCATGAGGCCGATTTTGTGTCTAATCAACGGGTGTTCGACAAGATGTACGGGCACACGTCCTCCTTGTTCATGCCCGGCGATCGATCACCGGGCATTTTTTAATTTTTTAGATTAAACGAATGGTTAGAATTCACCCAGCGGTCTGTTGAAGGTGAACTTGAAAGGGTCGGCCAGCAGATAGTCATAGGCGGATTTAGTGTTGCCGCCCAAGGCGGAAAACGGCAGGGAGACGACAAAAATCACTCCACCGATAATCGTTGCGCAAAGCCCCAAAGGCCTGACAACCAGGGCATCACCGGCCATTTTCCCGGCAATAATATCATCATCCTGTTCTAGCCCTTCGGCAAAGCAGGTCATGCAGGGAACCGCAACCAATGCCATGGCGGTCAGCAGGACGATCACACGTTTCAGGATCCCGTTCATACCGTTTCCTCCTTTGTTTTTCATGAGTGTCTCCGCTCAATTGCGGTAGGCGGATAAACCGTCGAATTTAAAGATATTAGCAGGTATTGGGAAGACTTGCAACGCATGATATGGTTGAAAGCGTATCCTTCCGGGTCTATAATGCGTTGAATCTGCAGCTTGCCATTGGGGCAAATATTTGCAACAATTTGAAATCATTACTTAAAAGAAGCCGTGATCCCTGTCAAGGAAAATCTGATTATTCATCACCGGCATATCGTTTCGGTGGCCGTGGCCCTGCCGGTCCATGACGCCTTCAGCTACAGCGTTCCTGCGCATCTGGCCCCGCTTGCCTGTCCGGGAAAACGGGTCCTGGTGCCCTTTGGCAGACGCAGGGTCACCGGATACCTGGTCGGCCCGGCAGGGGAGCCAACCGACAAGATTGATCCGATGGAGATCAAACATATCCTGGATGTGCTCGACGACACGCCCCTTTTTCCGGAAACCATGATCCCGTTTTTCAAATGGATCGCCGCCTACTACATGCACCCGTTGGGGCAGGTGATTCACACCGCCCTTCCGGCCGGACTGAATCTTACCGACATCGCCATCCTGACCATCGGCGAAGCAGGTGTGGCGGCCGCGGCATCGCCACACCCTTCTCCCCTGGAAAAAATCGTCCTGTCGGCACTGGCAAAAGGACCGGCCGGCATCAAGCAATTGCAAAAAGTGATCGACCAACCCGTCTCATGGGCATTAATCCATCAAATGCGCCAGCGAGGGTGGATCCAGGTGGATCGACAGATCAAGGCCCGTCAGATCCGGCCGAAAACCGTCCGATGGGTGACGGTAAAGGAGGCCACTCCCGCTTCCGACCGCCTCTCTGTGCAGCGCAAAATCATCCGGAACGCCTTGGAGACCGAGGGCGATCTAAGCGTTCCGGAACTGAAAACACGGGTTCCCACCGCTGCGGCACTGGTCCGGGCCATGCAGAAAGCCGGGCAGGTCGCCGTTTACGAAAAGACGGTTTACCGGGACCCGTTCGGCGACCCCATCGAACCGGACATCCCGCCCCGGCTCACCGAAGAGCAGGCCGAAGCGGTAAGCGTCATGGCACCGCTGCTGGGACAGGGATTCAAAACGGTCCTGCTGGCCGGCATCACCGGCAGCGGAAAAACCGAAGTCTATCTTCGGCTGACACAGGCCGCCCTGGATAAGGGGCTTGGCGTGCTGGTGCTGGTACCGGAAATCGCCCTTATCTCTCAGACCGAACGCCGGTTCCGCGCCCGCTTCGGAGAAACGGTGGCGGTCCTGCACAGCGGCCTGTCCCAGGGCGAACGCTACGACCAGTGGCTTCGCATTGCCAAAGCGGACGCGACCATTGCCATTGGCGCACGGTCATGCATCTTCGCCCCCTTTGGCGATGTCGGTCTGATCATCGTCGACGAGGAGCACGACGCCTCCTACAAGCAGGAAGGCGGCCTGAGCTACAACGCCAGGGACCTGGCCGTGGTTCGGGCCCGTCACCACAACGCCCTGGCCATCCTGGGATCGGCGACACCGTCGGTGCAGTCCTGGTATAATGTCAGCGTGGGCAAATATGAAACCGCCAGTCTCACACGACGGGTCAACCGCCAGCCGCTGCCGGCCATCCAAACCGTGGATCTTGCCCACAGTCGTGACGACCGGGGTATCCGCCGTTACATCACAGCGCCGCTTCAGCAGGAAATCCAAAAGACCCTGGACGACGGGAAACAGGCCCTCATCTTTCTCAACCGGCGGGGGTTCGCCGCGTTTCCCATCTGCGGGCAATGCGGCCAGCCCCTTCGATGCAAAAACTGTGATATTTCCCTGACCCTTCACAAACGGGCCAATGCCTTTCGCTGCCACTACTGCGGGTTTTCCAAAGCCGCCGTGTCCACCTGCCCCTCCTGCGGATCCGAGAAAATCAGGCTGCTGGGTGTGGGAACTGAAAAAATTCAGGAGGCGATGACCCAATTGTTCCCCGAGGCACGGGTGGCACGCATGGACCGGGATACCATGACCCGCAAAGGGTCGGTCGTAAACCTTCTGAAGGATCTGAAGCACCGCCGGATCGACATCCTGGTCGGCACCCAGATGGTGGCCAAGGGGCACGATTTTCCGGACATCACCCTGGTAGGGGTGGTCTGTGCCGACCTGACCCTGAATTTTCCTGACTTTCGCGCCGGGGAGCGGACCTTTCAACTGCTGGCCCAGGTGGCGGGCCGGGCGGGTCGCGGCGATCAACCCGGCCGGGTGATTCTCCAGACCTACAACCCGAACCATTTCAGCATCCTTGCGGCGAAAGACCAGGATTTCAAAGCATTTTACAATCAGGAGATCGGCTTTCGAAAAGCCCTGGGTTATCCGCCCTTTTCCCGCATGATTGCCGTGCGCATATCCAGTAAAGATTCGAAGCAGGCGGCCGCCCATGCCAGGGCATTGGGGGAGAACTGTCGTAAACTACTGGCTGCGGACGGACCGTATTACGGACGGATTCAAGTGATGGGCCCCCTTGAAGCGCCGCTGTCCCGCATTGCCAAGCACCACCGCTGGCAGATCCTGATCAAAAGTCCGCACACGGCAATGCTTCACCGATTTGCATATGAGCTGATCCTGGATCATCGTGCCGCACCCGCCGGCCGGCAGATCAAGGTCACCGTTGATGTGGACCCGTTTTTTCTGATGTAACTTGACAGGATCAGTGCCGAAGCTTAAATATAATGGTTTGATCATTAGAAAAAAAACCGATGTTGATCCGCATATTTTCCAACAAGGAGAACAACCCATGAGATTTCGTATTCTTGCATTCACGGCAACCATCGTGATGCTGTTGGCCGCCGCGACCTTTACATGTGCGTCGGAGGACAAGGCTTCAACCGGTCAGGCATCATCCGCCGTCGCGGCCATCGAAAAGCCCGGCGTGATGTTGCCCGAACTGAAATATGAATTCGACCCGGTGGTTGACGGAAGCCAGATCACCCATGACTTTGCGATAAAAAATACCGGAAACGGCCCCCTTGCCATAACCCAGGTCAAAACCGGCTGAGGGTGTTCGGTCGCCTCCTACCCGAGGCAGATCCCCGCCGGCGGCGAGGGAATCATCAGCATCAAGGTCAACACCAGCGGCTACGGCGGCAGGACCCTGAAAAAGAACATCGAGGTCTTCACCAACGACCCGGACAACGCACGGGTCACATTGAACATTACCGGTACGGTAATCCACTTTGCACGCATGGATCCAGCCTATGCCCGTCTGGTCGGCCAGGCGGGAACCGACATTAAAAAGGCGATCACCATTACCCGCGAAAAAGCCTATCCATTCAAAATTCTCGGGGTAAAAGCCAGAAACGGAAACGATATCGTTTTTGATGTCCAGGAATTCAGCAAGGCCGATGGTGATGGTTATATCCTGACCATTGAAAACAAAAAAACCGCCGCCGGGCGATATGCGGACACGGTGATCCTGACCACGGACAGCAGCATCAAACCCACGATCACCGTTCCGGTTTACGGCCAGATACTTTCGGTGGCGCCTCAACCCGCGCCCACCCCACCGAAAAAAAGTGCCAGTGACGGATAATCGCGCTCAGCGAACAAAGGTCGTTGCCTTCGACTGTGACGGCGTCATGTTCGATTCCCGGGAGGCCAACCGGGCTTACTACAACCACGTGCTGGACTATTGCCACCTGCCGGCCATGGTCCCGGAGCAGCTGGCCTACGTCCACATGCACACCGTAGGTGAATCCCTGGCATACCTGATCCGCGACGAAACCACCCGCAAGGCTGCCGAGGATTACCGCAGACAGCTGGGGTACCAGCCCTTTTTGAAGTTCATGCAGATGGAACCGGGGTTGGTGCCGTTGCTGGAGACGCTTCGCCCTGGCTTTAAAACGGCGGTGGCCACCAACCGCACCGACACCATGGCCCGCGTACTGGCGGACAACCACATCGACCACCTCTTCGACCTGGTGGTCTGTGCACTGGACGTCCAGTTTCCCAAACCCCACCCCGAAGCGCTGATCAAGGTGGTCGAGCACTTTTCGGTGTCAGCCGCTGAGGTGATCTATGTGGGCGACTCCCCGGTGGACGAAATGGCGGCCAGGGCCGCCGGGATTGCCTTTGTCGCCTATCGCAACCCGGATCTGACGGCCGATTATCACATCCGGTCGCTGGCAGAGGTGGCAGACTTGGTGGGATTGTAGACTTTTTTTTAAGACAAAAGAGAAGATGCCGTATGATGGAATTGGGGAGCGGCTTCCAGCCTATAATAGGCTTTCGGCTCCTTATGAAACTTCGCTATAATGGAACCCTACGGATTATCAAGTAACGCCTGCGGCGCAACTTGACCTACGAAATGGAAAAGCGAATATCCAATGTCGAACACGGAACCGCAGAATGAAGAAGGAAGGTATGCGGCCCTTTTTTAATCACAGCTATCGCGTAGCGAGACCATCCTTCGACATCCGATATTGGAAATTGGACATTCTGCGGTTCGATCTTTTAAAATCGCGGCTGGAACCGATCTACGATCCTGATCAGCCTTCAACCTGCGATAACCGGAAACTGGCAACCGACAACTGACCTCCGATATCTTTCCCGGCTTACAATCGGAACCCATGAGCACCTATCCCCACACCTTGAAAAACCAAGC
>NZ_JASJGN010000272.1:0-8321 GCF_033791525.1 Desulfosarcina sp. | reverse complement strand
TGAATCACGTTTCGATTATGGCTCAGGCTCCAAAGCAAATCGAATGAGGGCATTCTGGAACAAGGCAACGGATGATCAACTCCGCCTCCTTTTCAATGGTCTTCTTGAGGGATGGGAGATTTACTCTGAAGAGTCGATTTCACAGTCTGCGCGTGAATTATTGGTTAGTATATTAAAAAGACTTGGGGGGATAAACACTCCTGATGTCAAGCAAGAGAAAAATTCAACCAGTCTCAGTGACGATGTTTCGAGTAAATTCATTTCTCGATTGATTCAGGTATCCTCCTTGCCCCCACAAAAGCGCGGATATGATTTCGAAGCGTTTCTTAATGAACTGTTTAACGCCTATGGGCTTGCTGGGCGAGCTTCTTTCCGTCTAACAGGAGAACAAATAGATGGAAGTTTTGTGATGCACAATGAGACCTATCTGCTGGAAGCCAAGTGGCAGAACGCCCAAACTGGCGTGGCAGATTTACATACATTTGAAGGTAAATTGGGTCAGAAGGCATCTTGGTCACGAGGGCTATTCGTAAGCAATTCTGGATTTTCTCCTGTCGGGCTTCAAGCTTTCGGTAAAGGGAAACGCCTCATATGCATGGACGGTTTCGATTTGTCTGAAATGCTGAGATTGAAGCTCTCTTTTATTGATGTAATGAATGAAAAAGTGCGGAGAGCAGCAGAGACGGGATTTCCTTTTGTGCCTGTGCGGGAGATCTATTCATGGGGTGATAATTAACCGATCGGGATAGGGAGTAGCCTCGCGGCCACCCCTTCCCACACCACCGGACAGGGATTCGGGGCCCAGGGATTCGGTAGGATTCGGGGTGAGGATTCGGGGTCGGACCAAGTCAACCTATTGATATGATGTAAGAAAGCATTAAAATCTAGACCCAAAATGGTCTTAGCCGTTCAGTTTTAGGGTCAAAACCTGCATTTTAAGCACTAAGCAGAATACTGATCAATGGCACGCGCAAACCGACATTTCATTCCTGGTCATATCTGGCATCTGACCCACCGGTGCCACAAGCATGAGTTTCTTTTTAAGTTTTCCAAAGACCGTACTCGCTGGATTGAGTTATTGTTTGAAGCGAAAAAGCGTTACCAGTTGTCCATTCTGAATTTCATCGTCACTTCCAACCATATTCACCTGATTGTTTCCGCCGACAATGGCAATGACTCCATTCCCAGGACCATGCAACTGATTGCAGGCAGGTCCGGTCAGGAGTATAATCGGCGTAAAGGCCGCAAGGGTGCCTTCTGGGAGGACCGTTATCATGCCACTGCTATTGAATCTGGTGAGCACCTTTGGCGTTGCCTGGTGTACGTGGATCTCAATATGGTCAGGGCCGGTGTGGTGAAACACCCATCCGAATGGAAATGGAGCGGTTACCATGAGATTCAGAAACCCAAAAAGCGATACCGATTGATCGATCACGATAAACTGAGGGGCTTGTTCAATGCGGATTCGAAGGAAACAGTTATCCGGACGCATCGGGGATGGATAGAAAGCCAGTTAAAAGTCAAACCAAAGCGTCAAGAGCACTTCGGCAGAAGCCTTGCGGTGGGAAGTGAGGCGTTCATCAGGCACGTGAAACAGTCACTGGGTATCCGTGCCGTCGGCAGGCGCGCTTTAAAAACGTCGGCAACCGGATATCAGTTGAAGGAATCCATTGCGGCATACGGGATTTTCGACTCAGACCGAACAGTGAACAACGCGGCCATTCCTGATACAAACGCAATACCCTGGAAGCTGGAAGACTCCTTAGAATTGTGATTTTGGTATCAAAACAGGCCGGCTAAGCTGTAAAATACAGGGTCAAATTAAATAATATTTACACGATTACAGATAGATGGCTTGGTCCGACCCTGAATTTGACCTGAATTTCTGAATTTTCTCTCAGGCTCGTCCCACCAAACCCGCCTGACTCGGTTCTTGTTCATCGCCCCGTGCACTCGCGGTACCCTGCCGTGGCAGGGCGGCCTCCTTTCCAGGCACCGTCGCCAGATACCCGGTTGCCATACCGCTATACCGTTGCCGCTCGCTGCGCTCACTCTCGCCTGCGGCTCGCGTTTCCGTTGCACTCCAACTCGCCTCCATCTGGCTGGGTTTGGGACTTGATGAGCGTTGAAACAAAGGGTATGCTCATCGTACCCTTTAGAATACGTGCCGTGCCCGGCACACAACAAGTGCATTCACCCGACAATACCCGCCGTTCCTTCGTCACTATGGGTATTGCGGGTGATGCTTGTGTTGGCTTAATAAGGATATTGCGCCTGAGACTGTAGTATAATGTTTAATATTTGACAGAAAGGAGAACAGACATTGAAAAAACAATTTACCATCTACATTGACTCATGGGCCCACGGTACTGCTATTCCGGCCATATTCGCTTTTGGTCGGCCGGGAACCGACAGTCCATTTGCTCCAAGTGACAACGTGAGCCCTGCCATTCGTTGGTCTAATGCACCCGCGGGTACGCGATCCTTTGCGATCATCTGTCACGACCCAGACGTTCCTTCGTCGGGAGAGGACGTGAACCAGCAAGGCAAGGTAGTTCCCGCTGATCTGCCTCGCGTGAATTTCTTTCATTGGGCTCTTGTAGATATCCCTGTCGATGTGCCTGGTCTGGACGAGGGTGCAGCCAGTCGGGGCATCACCCCACGAGGCAAGGCTGTAGGTCTAACCCAACATGGCGTGACCGGCAAGAACGACTACACGGGATGGTTCGCGGGAGACCCCGAGATGGAGGGCACCTACGGTGGCTACGATGGTCCCTGCCCGCCGTGGAATGACAGCATCGTGCATCACTACTACTTCGAGGTCTTTGCACTTGATATCGAAACGCTGGGGCTCCAAGACGAGTTCACCGGTCAAGACGCGTTGGAGGCAATGAAAGGACACATTCTGGCGAGTGCGTCGCACATGGGAACCTACTCAATGAACCCAGATATCGACGGCTAAAAAAAAATTGCCAACATAGCGTTACACTGCGACACGGTAAACCGCGCGCGTGAACGCTGACGTTGACATCAGGAGTTTATTTACAAGATGCCTCATTCCAAACCATCGTGCTCGATATGAACAAGAATAATACGGATTCCAGACTCTGGGTAGGTCAATCATTACATTTCTGCTGCATGGCGCTCTTGCTCGTCCTAGTTTATATGGCATGGAAATATATAGGTGAACCTTTTCCAATCGCTTTCTGGAGTGCAGTAGCATTTCCCGTTATGCATCAAATTTTTGTGTGGTTAACATGGCGACTTGAACTCCATTCCGGAGCGATAAGCAAATCCATTGGCTTCCACAGATACCTCTTATTCTTCTTTCTGCTTTTTTCTGGTCGCTTCATCACCCTGCTAACATTGGCATGGATTGATCGTGGCAGTCTCAATCTCCCAATTTTTCATTTAGCCATCTTAACAACATTACTCGCTTTGTCTGGCATCTACGCCATGTATAGCGTTAAGAAATATTTCGGAATGGCACGAGCGGCAGGAGCTGATCATTTCGATCTTCGATACCGTGAGATGCCCCTCGTGAAAAAAGGTATTTTCCGTTTCACAAGTAACGGAATGTACCTTTATGCCTTCCTTTTATTTTGGGCAATTGCCGTTGGTCTCAACTCGATAGCTGCACTCATAGTTGCAGCCTTTAGTCACGTTTACATCTGGGTGCACTACTATGCCACTGAGAAGCCAGATATGGACATTTTGTACTATACGGCTAACAAGACCGTGCGACCGGACGCAGAAGAGCTGCGCCGCTGATGTAATTGTTATATGGTAAATAATGGAAAACATAAAAGAACATCCCACACATTTCAAATTGACCAGTTACGTTGGAGAGACTATTATTAATTTTAGCTATAGTTTCCTTTGTTGTTGGAATCTATTTTCAGCAAAAAGGCCCAGTTGAATTGAGTCACAAATTCGCTTTCTCTTTTTTGACTATACTGCGTTATTAATTTCTTGGCTGGTTTTCCGAATGAAGCTATGTAGATGTCCTTCTTGTGGAAAATTGTTGCATAAATTGGTGCCTGGAGACAAATACAAATCAAGATAATTTATTTGTCAGAAATGCAACATCATTTGGGATACTGGTTATGTGATGTATGTTGAGATGGATGACCCCAGTTAAAATATTACATATCGCTGGAGAATGACGCGCAAGAAAAGCGTGTCTCAGCTCGACTGCGACCACGGGGATAGATCCGATGTCAGAAAATCGAGTCATTCTTGAAAAGCTGGATTCCATGGTTCGAGAGACCAATCTGGATATAGAGATTCAGAAATCAAAAAAGCTTCTCGCTCAGGATGAATCGCTCTTAGCTGGGGCAGTGCCGGTTCCGCTCAGTAAATTTGGAGCAGGACTTCCGGAGGGAATTGGATCAGCAAGAGTTTTCGCACTACGCGCAAACACAAGTTTCAAGACCGAACGTCATCCTAACAGTCTGCAGAGGGTCTTATCCCTTGAGGGTGACGGAGAGATCCTGGTGAAGGACAGTGTCTCCCCCAGGATTCAGGCACTTACAAGTTCAATGGATGCTCGGTTAGAGCAGCGTTGGGCCTCGTTAGGTCGTAATATATGGCATCAGCCTCAAGCTGGTTCCCGAGATTGGGTAGTGCTCACTTTTCACGAAGTGACAGAAAACAAATTAGTGGATGAATATCAAGACTAACTGCGGTATAATGAACTACCCCGCCGCAAGCAGCGAGGTATCACAGAAGGATGGAATCTATTTTATCGTCGCAAGCGACGGGGTATTAAACCCTCAGCGCTGTAAATCAACAAGTGCAACGGATCGCCGCTTCGCTGCGACCGCTCATTCATAATGTTGGTTCTGACATATTAATGGCATTACCCAAAGCAGAATGATGAAGAAAAAAACAGCACGCAAAACTTTTAAAACCATACATTTTCCATCTAAAGATGGATTACGTATTACCGCAGATGTCTATCCTGTTGATCAGCCAAAAGGATTAATTTTACTTTGCCATAAATCCCACTGCAACAGGGGAGATTATAGAGAAACAGCACCTAAATTTAACACATTGGGTTTTTCGTGTTTGGCGATTGACCAACGCTCAGGAATGAAGGTTTTCGGCGTAATAATTGAAACATCGGCTCTGGCAAAACAAAAAGGATTGGGTACAGGATATTTGGATGCCAAGAAAGATATAGAAGCTGCTGTGAGCTATGCTTTCATAATGAACAATAACAAACCTATTATTATCCTGGGCAGTTCTTATTCTGCCTCATTAGCATTGTTGATTTCGAAAGATACTTCATAACAACATTTGCGAAGAGTAAGCGTATTGTACCCACTTCGACTGAGACGGCAAATCGGAAATGACAGAATTTTTTACCATCGGAATCGTATTGGGTTTATCCGCAGGTTTTGCACCCGGGCCGCTGCTGGCTCTTGTAATTTCCGAAACGCTTCAACATGATATCAGATCCGGCATCAAAGTCGCTCTGTCGCCGATTTTCACCGATTTGCCAATAATCATTGTGACTCTGGCTGTTCTTTCAAAACTCTCCGATTTTCAACATATACTCGGAATCATTTCACTAATCGGGGGATGTGTTATTTTATTTATGGGCTATGAAAGCATGAACCCTGAAAGTCCCGAATCCGAATTTTCGGACACAAAGCCAAATTCCCTGGCAAAAGGGATTTTGGCAAATGCTTTGAGTCCCCACCCCTACCTTTTCTGGTTTAGTGTAGGCGGACCGATCATGAGCAGGGCAATAAATCTGAACGTTAAGGCCTCCATTGCTTTCATAGGCAGTTTTTATGTCTTGCTGGTCGGGTCAAAAATGTTATTGGCCGTATTGGTTGGCAGATCAAAATCTTTTCTGAACGGCACTTGGTATATATACACAATGCGACTATTAGGTCTGGCATTATGCATTTTGGCTCTTTTGCTTTTTCGAGACGGCTTGAAATTATTGGGAATAATAAATTTCTGATTTATCAGCGGTAAATCACGTTGCAATGAGATTTGAATTGTACATCGGCAAACAGAATATTAACCGGCGATAATGCGGTGAGGTCTAACCTGACCCTGCACTTGGGCATGTCCAGGTTCGCTGTTTAAATCCGATGGCCGAATGAGAAAATATTGCCTTTCAGCAGGCAGCATTCCGTCTCCGCTGAAGAGGCCGTTAATAGAAGCAATCAAATGCGCGTCAAACGAAAATTATATTTCCTTGGTTTTGCAATTTTCATTTTCTCATTCTTCCTACCAGCCCTAGCCGTATTTGGTGAACCAGTCAGTGGATATAAAAGCGCATTAATGCTTTTTGGATCTCTATTCAAATTCAATGACTTTCTGAATTATTCTTTTATAATATTTGCCAACCTTGGTAATATTTTCACAATTTTAGTATTCGTTCTACAATTTAAAATCTCTTTTAAGAAATTGATCATTTTCCAGTTCATTGCTTTTTTATCCGCTTTTTTCTGGGTGGGTTATGGCATCGTTCAAGAAAAAATTCTAAGCGATCTCCTTATTGGATACTGGAACTGGTTATTCGGAATATTTTTTATGTTAATATCTATGTACGCATCAATTAAAGAACAAAAAATTTCTGAATATTTCTATAAGAAAAATAAAGGCATCGGTTGATCATCCAAAAAGTCGTTTGAGAAGCGAGGCACAAAAATTATACACGTCTAAGCTCAACCGTTCGCAGTCAGCCAATCAGAGGAGCTATCACCCATGAGTAAGGTTCTGTACGAGAAACGTGACCGGATCGCCTACATCACCTTAAACCGCCCCGAAACCCTCAATGCCGTGGACGACGAACTCGACGAGGCTCTGTGGCAGGCATGGACCGATTTTAATGCTGACGATGCCCTTGATATCGCAATTGTAAGCGGAATGGGGAGGGCCTTTTGCGCCGGGGCCGACCTCAATACCTGGCTACCCAAGTGGGAGCATGCAAACATGCTGGACATCCGCAAGAACGTTGGCCGGGGATTCGGCGGTGGAATTACGCGCGGGCAGCACCGGATCTGCAAACCAATCATTGCCGCGGTGAACGGCCCGGCGATCGGCGGCGGATTCGAGATCGCGCTGGCCTGCGACTTCAGGATCGCCGCCGAGACGGCTCAATTCGCCTCATTTGAGGTGCGGCGGGGCCTGCATCAGGGCGACGGGGGCATCGTGCGGATCGTGGCCATCGCCGGCCTGGCCGTAGCGCTGGACCTCGCTTTAACCGGGCGCATGATCAGCGCCGATGAGGCCTACCGGTTGGGTCTGGTCAACCGGGTGGTCCCCGACGATCAGCTGATGGCCACCGCCGAGGAACTGGCGAACCAGATTCTGCAGAACAGCCAGCAGGCCGTACGTTCCGCAAAAGAAACCATCCTGGACATCATCGGACGCAGGCTGGACGATGCCCTGAGGGTTGAAACGCTGAATGCCTACTCCAGCGTCGGAGACTTCTCGGAAGTGAACACAAGATTGCAGCAGTTCTATCAAAGAAAAAAAACGGAGCCGGATCCGACCTAACAGGGACGGCAACTCCGGGCAGGGCTGCGAACCACGGCATGGTTCAGCCTGCCTGCAGGCTGCACACATCGGGGATTAGCTTTTAAGGAGAGAGATTGTGGTATCGAAAGAAGAAATGAATCGTTTTTTGAGCGCTGAATATCCTCAAAATAAATGCCTTGTCGAGGCGTTTGGCGATCGATCGGCCACCATCAGACATAAAGTCGGTTTCGATGAATTGCGCCCTGGTGGCACAGTGTCGGGCCCGGTGCTGATGACGGTGGCTGATTTTGCACTGTATGTGGCCATTTTGAGCGAGATCGGGTTGGTTCCGCTCGCGGTGACGACCAGCCTGACGATCAACTTTCTCAGAAAGCCGTCGTCAGACAAGGACATCATCGGTGTGTGCCGATTATTAAAGGTCGGGAAATCATTGGCTTTTGGCGAGGTGGCATTATATTCCGGGGATAACCCTGAACCCGTCGCGCACGTGGTTGGCACGTACGCCATACCGCCATCGGGTCAAGGCTGATACGATTTAGAAAAATCAGGGAGGAAACCGTTTATGAAACCATTGGGTTTGGAGGCTCGTTTGTCGTCCAACCTATCGGGGCGGCATGAAAGCGTATCTGGAGCTTTGTCGGCGTGTCATCAATGAAGGCGTTTGGGTGAAAAATGCCCGAACCGGGAAGCGTTGTCTGACCGTGATCAATGCAGACTTTGAATACGATGTAAACGGCGGACACTTGCCGGTGCTGACCACCAAAAAGCTATTCTGGAAACCGGCGATCGCTGAGATGTTGGGTTATTTACGCGGT
>NZ_JASJGN010000271.1:0-4812 GCF_033791525.1 Desulfosarcina sp. | reverse complement strand
CACCCCTTCGATGAACACATCGATATCCCCGTCCAGCACGCTGTTCACATTGCCCACATCCAGGCCGATGCGGTGGTCCTTGACCATCTGGTAGGGATGCAGCACGTAGGAACGGATCTGGCTGCCGAAGCCAATATCATCCTTGCCGTCGTGGATCTCCTGCAGCCGCTCGTCCTGCTTGCGTTTTTCCGCCTCGTAAAGCCGGGACTTAAGGACCTTCATGGCCATGTCCTTGTTCCGGTGCTGGGATTTTTCCTGCTGACACTGAACCACGATTCCGCTGGGCAGGTGGGTGATGCGCACGGCGCTGCTGGTCTTATTCACGTGCTGACCTCCGGCGCCGCTGGCACGGAAGACATCGATGCGAAGATCCTTGTCCTCCACGTCAATCTCGATCTCATTGTCCAGTTCCGGATAAACGAAGACAGATGCAAAGGATGTGTGGCGCTTACCGCTGGCGTTGAAGGGAGAAATTCTTACCAGCCGGTGGACGCCGGTCTCCGACTTGAGATATCCATAGGCATATCGGCCGGTGGCGGTGAAGGTGACGCTTTTGATGCCCGCCTCGTCACCGGGCTGGAAATCGACGATGCTGGATTTAAAGCCTTTGCCCTCCACCCATCTCAGGTACATGCGGAAGAGCATCTCCGCCCAATCCTGAGCCTCGGTCCCGCCGGCACCGGCATTAATGGAAATAATGGCATTGTTCTGATCGTCGTCTCCGTCCAGCATCATATCCAGGGAAAACTGATGCAATCGCCGACCCAGCTGGCTGACCTGGCCGGACACTTCCTGCATGGTCTCTGCATCATCCTCTTCTACGGCCAGTTCCAGAAGAATTCCCGCCTCCTCCAGGTCTTTTTCCAAACCGTGAAAGGCGTCGATTCGCAGACCCAGGAGCGATCGTTCCTTCAAAATGGCGGTGGTGGCATCCGGTGTGTCCCAAAACCCATTCAGGGAAATTTCCGCTTCGATTTCCTGGAGTCGTTTTTCCTGGTCAGCCAGGTCAAAGATACTCCTTGAGCTGGTCAAGCTTCTGTCTATGTTCCTTCAGTGTCTGCTTAGCTTCGGTACTCATCGTTTATCTCCTCTTACCGACTATCCGGCTGACCAGCCGTTTAATCCAATCAGGTATATTTATCCGTATGGCTTCTTGCACCGCCTGTCGATCTCGAATCATGGGCCACCCCATCAGCACACCCAGCACGATCAGGCAAACAATCGGCAACACATCCCCGATCCGAGTATAGACCGTCTTGCCAGTCAATATGGGAACCGCTTTGACGACCACCGCATCTTCGAACAAGGCGGTGCGCGCCATGATCCGACCAGCGGGGTCCACAAATCCGCTGATCCCCGTATTGGCGCAACGCACCAGGCTGCGGCGATTCTCGACAGCCCGGAAGACCGCCATGGAAAAATGCTGATATGCCGCACTGCTTTTCCCGAACCAAGCATCGTTGGTCAGGTTAACCAGCACGCCGGCACCGTTTTTCACCAAGGACCGGGAAAGCTCCGGGAAAATGATCTCAAAACAGATCTGCACACCGATGGGCGGCTCATTTTTTCCCCATGCAAGGGTTCGGCCTTTTTCTCCAGACGAGAAGTCACCGACCTGAGCCACCATCTTTCCCACGAACGACAGCAGGTATTTTAAGGGCACATACTCGCCGAAGGGCACCAGGTGAACCTTGTCGTACCGCCCGGTGGCCCGGCCGTCCGCCGCCACCATATAGGCGCTGTTGTAGTAGGCATGACTGCCCGCCGCTCCCTGGACGCTGGGACTTCCCACCAGCAGAGGGATTCCCGCTTTGCGGATGGTGTCGGTTACCAACCGGGTAAGCTTGGGGCTGGCCTCGAAGTAAAACGGGGTCGCCGTTTCTGGCCACACCACCAGATCCGGTTTGTCGGCAACGGCGGACAGCGTTAAATCCAGGTATTTCTTCGTGGTGCCGATCTGAAATGCCGGATCCCATTTCCTGGCCTGGTCGATATTTCCCTGGACCACCGCCACGCGGGGTGATGAAGCCCCGGCAATGGCCTCATCCATGGCCCTGATCCGCATTTTCCCGTATACCAGTCCGAGGCTGATCAGGGTGAGTGGCAGTACGACGGCCAGGATGGCCTGCCACCTTTCCACCGGGTGATCCCGCCATTTTTTCTGCGCAAGGGACAGCAGCAGCACATAGACGGCAGCGTTAAAAAGCACCACCAGGAAAGAGACCCCATACACCCCGAACATATCGGAGATCTGAATGATATGCAACCGATTAAACTGGGAATATCCAACAGTTCCCCAGGTGAACCCGGTCAGTAGAAAACTACGGATATACTCCAGCGCCACCCAGAGAACCGGTGCGAACAGAATCAAGTGTAAAGGTTTTTTGCAAATGCGGACCATCGCCAGTGCAAAAAATCCGGTATAAAGGGCCAGGTATGCGGAAAGCAGCACCAGCAGGGAGACGCACTGCCACCATGGCAGGTAGCCGTAGGTGCGCATGGTGAACACCACCCAGTACAAAAGGGTCAGGTAGTGGGCCAGGCCGGCGATCATCCCGACCCTGAACGCTTCTTGGGGCGTCCGTTCACGCAACGCGATATGCAGGGGTACCAGAGCAAACCAGGCAAGTGCCGAAATCCCTATTTTGGGAAATGCCGCCGTTAGCAACAGTCCGCTGATAATGGCTGGCAGCCATTTGGATTTAAAGTCGATGGTCACGTCAATCCTGTTGGGTAGTTGTCCCGTCCAGGTATTCCCGGACGGCATTGATGGTGAGGGAAAACATCTTGCTGCCGGCAAGTATGGCACAGGCATCGTCCGGGTCGCCACAAACCCCGGCAAAAGCAGGGCCAATGGCCATGGCCGGTTCAGGGATCTGCCCGGCAGCATCCAGCGCGCCAACATATATATCAAGGCGCTTTTTGAGGATATCAAAATAGTCGATGTCCGATCCCATGGTCAGGGAGGCGGAGGCGGAGAGGGTTGTGGAAAAGTCTCTGATTTTGTCCCAAAAATGGTGGGCAAGGGGCGTCTTCAGGCCACTGTCGGCCAAAAAGAAAGCGATCGCCCACCCTACCGAGATAATTCTCAGCAGCTGGATTTCGTATTCCAGCGCCACCCGTTTGTCGGGCACCTCAAGCGGCAGGGCATCCAGGATCGCGTTCATGTCGCCACGATCGATGGCAAATTGAAACAACTGCTCACCGACGCGGGCAACCGTGTTATCCGATTTTTCGGTATCGGTCATGGGACCTTTGGGCCTTCTGTCGAGGTTGATGATTGCCGTCCAGCCTGTCTGCACCAGGCGCATCCAAAACAAAGCACCGCGTCATTCTAAAGAGATGACACACATAAATCAGTCGTCCGACGCGCCGGGGTGGGTTAAGCCGAACGCCGAAACCGATCAACTTTAAATCACCGATCGGGGCAAGTCAAGGCGGCTATCGCCGCGTTGAAGGCTTGAATTATAAACAATTTCATGAGATGAAGGCAGCGTTATCCGGAACAGTCGTCAGCCACTGGCAATTCATCGGTACATAATATTTCCTGAGTTGAGCCTTTTTAGGAAATAGATGGGTTCAGAGCAAGTCAACAATCGACACTATCTATGTTTCATTACAAACAACGGCTGCTATCCCAAGAAAGAGACTGCTCATGCGACCCTTCTCTACGGCGCTGGTTCTTTGCCTACTTGTTTCTCTGCCTGTTTCCCATGTTTTTTCACAACCCCTTGAGCCGGCCGATCAAGGGATGGTCCAACAAGCCAAAAACAGTACTGCCTTTCTCAGTTGGGCTGCCGTCACCTTCGACCTCTCCGCCGGCTACCGCACTGACAAGTTGAACTGGAACATCGCCGGGAACCTGCAGGGAAGCAATCCCAACGTCCGATCCGAGCTCACCTGGCCGGATCTCAGCATCTACCAGCTCAAATTGGCCAATCGCACCGTGATCAAGGATCGTGTCTATATCAGGGGCTACTTGGACTATGGAACGGTGGCCTCCGGCAGCAACCAGGATTCGGACTACAATGGTGACAACCGGACCCAGGAATTCTCACGTTCAGTGAACGGCGTGGACGGAAACGACGTTTGGGATGGGTCTGTCGGTGTCGGCCCCCGTTTTTCCTTTTTTGAATCCACCGTGGTGGTCTGCCCCATGCTTGGTTATGCCATCTCCGAACAGGACCTGAATATCGTGGACGGCTATCAGGCCTTTTCGGCTCCGCCCATGACGACGCCCATAGGCCCCATCGCAGGTCTGGACAGCCGCTTTCAGACCCGCTGGATGGGCCCCTGGCTGGGTGTGGATCTCTTTTTTTCGATTCCCGGCACAGAGGCCCCTTTTAGCAAAGTTGGGGTCATATTTACCGGGGAATACCACTGGGTGGATTATGATGCCGAAGCCAACTGGAATCTGCGCTCGGATTACGCCCACCCCGTCAG
Source organism: Desulfosarcina sp. (assembly GCF_033791525.1). Lineage (GTDB taxonomy): Bacteria > Desulfobacterota > Desulfobacteria > Desulfobacterales > Desulfosarcinaceae > Desulfosarcina. Next base: position 369 of record NZ_JASJGN010000271.1, on the reverse strand, counting down.
CTTTTCCCACGACGCTGAGGGGCGCGGTTATAAGGCGGGAGCAGCGATCCTGTTCGAGATGAAAAACCGCTGGGGCATCCATGCGGGAATGAACGTCAAGGAAATGACCACGGACGCCGGGCTGGACCGCACCTACTATGCAGACGGCACGTCCGGAGACACCCGTCTCAATGAGGTCCGCTGGCGCTCATTCACCTTTGAAGCGGGCGTGTCCCGCCAATTCTGATTGCATTCCGGTAGGCTGATCACAGCAATGGTGGAGAAGCCGAGGCAGCCGTATGTGCATAACGGATGATAGGGTCCGACAGGTGGGAACTGAATCTTGACGGATTCGTAAAAAACCCGATCCGCCTGAGGCGGATAAATATC
>NZ_JASJGN010000270.1:0-2787 GCF_033791525.1 Desulfosarcina sp. | reverse complement strand
TGGCCGGTCTCGTGGGCATCACCGCAGGCTGTGCCAATGTATCGCCCTCCAGCGCGATCATTATCGGGGCCGCCGCCGGTGTCATCGTCGTCTTCTCGGTCATGTTTTTCGACAAGATCAGAATCGACGATCCGGTGGGTGCCGTCTCCGTTCACGGCGTCTGCGGTGCCTGGGGCACCCTGGCCGCCGGCATCTTTAACATCGGCGGGACATCCGCCGGCATCATCGGTGTGCAGTTGTTGGGTATCGCCGCCTGTTTTCTCTGGACCTTCCCCGCAGCCCTCGTGATGTTCAAACTGATCGACAAGACGATCGGCCTGCGGGTTTCACCGGAAGAAGAGTTGGAGGGACTGGACTACGCCGAACACGGTGGCATCGCCTACCCGGACTTCGGTGTTTCCACACACGGTGGAATCTCATCCCTTTCCGGACCGCCCCCATCAGGATTGCCCAGCTACGCCGCGTCCACAAGCCCGGCAACCCAATCTTAATCGAAACGGTTAGGTCACTTTTTTAAAAGACCGTTAATCTCTGTTCCTACCCTGAATGCACCTTGAAGCGGCTGGTCCCGCTGCTTCAAGGTGCATTATTCAGTTGGAAATGCCAAGTTTACGGCAATTTCAGTTCCCATGCCTTAAATCCCAATTTTGTAATTTTAGAAAATATATAATTACATTTTTGGAATGTAGTTGTAAATTCACGCGATCGCATATATAATCGCAACCTATCTTTATCATTATACAATTAACAAATTACGCCGACTGGCACGCGGGTTGCTCTGTTTGATCCCTGCTATAAAAACACAAAGGATATGGATGTGACCGATACGGACCCTCACCACCGTTACACCGATGTCTCCCTGGCCCTGAAGAACGGGCGGACACAGCTCATCGAAAAACTGTTGGCAGGAGACGCGCCTTATTTTCTCGATGACAATGCCCGGCTCATCGACGACTATTTTCGTCAACGCTACGAAAAAAGCAGCGTGGGGCCGAAAATGGACATCGCCAAAAACCCCTATGCGATCGTTGCCCTGGGAGGGTACGGTCGGGCGGAGCAATGCGTTTACTCTGATGTGGACCTGCTGTTCCTGTTCGAAAAAAAGGTTCCCCGGCTGGCAGAGGATCTGGTGCGCGAGATCGTCTATCCGTTGTGGGACATGGGGCTGGATGTGGGGCATGCCACGCGTTCCATCAAAGAGTGCGTCACCATGGCGCGTAAGGATTTCGAGGTGCTGACCTCCATCCTGGATGCCCGTTTCATCTGCGGCATGTCTCCGTTGTTCATGACATTAATGGACCAGATCCGCACCAAATTCATCAATCTCAAACCCGACACAATCATCTCATGGCTGGTGGAAACCAACCGGGAACGGCACCGACGTTTCGGCGACTCGTCCTACCTGCTGGAACCCAACTTCAAGGAGGGCCAAGGGGGGTTGCGTGACTACCACACCATGCTGTGGATCGCCAAGATCAAATCCGGCATCAAACAGCGCCGGGATTTAGAGTACTATGGCTATTTTTCCCATGATGATTTCACGCGCCTGTCCGAAGCCCTTGCCTTCATCTGGAACGTGAGAAACCGGTTTCACCTGATGATGAACCGAAAAAGTGATCAGATTCATCTGGAGCAGCAACGCAAGCTGGCGGAGGTGATGGGAGTAAAGGCTGTCAACGGACACCTGCCAGTGGAACACCTGTTGGGCGAACTTCACGGTCATATGGAATATGTGAAGCAGCAGCACGAGATGTTCCTGTACGAGATGGAACAGAAAAAACGTCTCAAAAGAAAAAACAAAGGGCTGAAGACCACCCATGTCAAAGGGCTTAAATTCAACCGGGGAATGCTGAATTTCATCTCTCCGGAAAAAATCCTCAACAACCCGGGTCTGTTGATAGATATCTTTGCGGAGAGCGCCATACATCGGGCGCCGCTGAACAGCGAAGCCAAACGGCTGGTGAAAGATTTCGCGCATCTGGTAGACGAACCATTCAGGCGTGATCCAAAAGTGGTTCAACAGTTCGAGCGCATCCTGATCCGCTCCAACCGGGCCTTCGAGGTGCTCAACCAGATGTTGTACACGGGTTTTCTGGCCCGATTCATTCCGGATTTCAAATCGGTGGCCAACCGGATCCAGTTCGACCAGTATCACCTTTACCCGGTAGCCAGACACCTGCTTTACACCATAAAAATTTTGCGGGGTTTCGATACTGATGCGGGGGCCGAGGCAGACCCCCTCGCCCACCACTTGTATAAGGAATTAAAAAAAAAGAAGGCTCTGTTGTGGGCCGCCCTGCTTCATGACATCGGCAAAGGGGAACCCAAAAGCGGCCACTCCGAACGCGGCGCCGTCCTGGCTGAAAAAATCCTCCTGGAGAAAGGCGCCAGTCCCGTGGATGCCAAAACCGTTGCCTTTCTCGTCGAGCATCATCTGCTGCTCGTTCTGACGGCCACACGAAGGGACGTCAACGACGAAGAGACAGCCGTCGCCATGGCACGGGTCATCAAAAAGGCCGATGTGTTGAAAATGATCTATCTGCTCACCGTCGCCGACTCCATGGCCACCGGACCCAAGGCCTGGAATGACTGGACCGCTTCGCTGCTCAAAAATCTTTTTTTCAAGGTCCTCAATGTTCTCGAGCACGGCGAACTGGCCACCGGTCGCGCAGTGAGAACCGTCGAGAAAAAGCGGCAGGCGGTGGTTGGCGCCATGCCTGCAGGAATGGCGCCGGACCAGCTGGACCGGTTGCTCAGCTTTATGTCTCCCCGGTACATGCTCTACAC
>NZ_JASJGN010000269.1:0-18877 GCF_033791525.1 Desulfosarcina sp. | reverse complement strand
AAGCGCAAACTCGAGTTGTCGCAGTGTGGTTTGTCCTGACCTATACTTGAATTGACAGAGTTGAAAAGGGAGTCAGAACATCGATTGACAGCGTGGTATCACCACTTTTCGGAAGCCCCCTACACCGTTGATGCGTTGGAGCTGTACCCAGTTTTATTTCAGTCCCCCCTGGGGGTGAAATCTTTTTAGTCCACCGCCACATATTTTTATTCATCGTTTCATTTCAATATTTATGACATTCGCAATAATTTCGTCATGACATAAAAACTTTGCTGCTGAAACCCGATGATGACCATCCATGACGTAATATTTATTATTGACTCGATACAATGTAACAGGGGGCAATGGTTGTGACTTTTTCATTATCCTTTTAATTTCTGAAAATCTTTCAAGAGGTAAATTTTTTTTTAAACTAAAGCTGCTGTCAAAATCAAAACACCTACCAATGCTCCCTATTATATTCGCTACCGGAACCGTTCGTAACTCCCTATTTCCCAAAATATCAAAATTTGGTTTTTGTTCCTCCCCAAAAAGGCACTCTATACTATCCCCTTTCTGGCGACGTCTATCTTTTATGGCTATGACAGCTCCGCTTACCGTAATAACTGACACGGCTCCAATGATCCACAAGGTCGCCTCCATAGCCCCTCCCCTGGTTCTCCTGTGAAATTACTTTATTGCTAAAGCTACTACATTGTAGTAGCTTTAGCATCATTTACACATTGTCAAGACGCAACTAAAAAAAGTAAAATCTATCTCCATCTATATGAGCATTACTAACTATATTTATAGTGGAGTCATACACAGGATTGGGGGGGCAGTGTGGTGATACATTGAGATCATCTGTGTTGCGCGGTCATTGCCCAAACTGGTGATCAGTTGGAGGTATATGTAGCGCTCCGAATCAACGGCCTGGCGAAATCCAGGTGCGCCTGCATGTGCTATTTATGCGGAAAAGGCACACTGTGGGTTTTGATGAATGCCATTAATCTAAAAACCAACATACTTAATTAGTAAGCTGACTTTGCTTCTTCGAGAATACGCTTCATATGTCGCATATCGGTCCCGCAGCAACCTCCAACAATATTAAAATGTGGATACAGCTTGCGAAGGCCACCGACAAGTTTACCAAGCTCGTCCTGGTTGCCTTCGTCGAGTTCCTCGGCTACCTCTAGTTCGGCATGACTGCAACGGGAGGCGTTGGCAACTACGCCCCTTAATCGATGCATCCATGGTTCATCGTTAAAGATACCAGTGAAATGGTCCGGGTGTGCACAGTTGACTAAAAAGTATAAAGCTCGACAATCCGATTCAGCATCAACTTTTTCGATGGCTTCTTTAAGTGGCATGCCCGTTGGTAAACGTCCATCTGTTTCAACGGTAAATGAAATTGCGACCGGCATGTCATATCGCTGTGCCGCACGCACGACACCTGCTGCTTCCTCGGCATAGCAAATCGTAGATGCGCTTACCAGGTCGGCCTCGGTATTGGAATAAACTGCTATTTGCTCTGCGTGGTAACTCTCTGCTTCCTCTGTGCTCATTAGATCGGAAGGTGCATAGCCATCGCCGCGAGGTCCGACCTGACCACAAAGAACCGTTGGTAGGTCACCTTTTTCTTCTCGAACACTTGTGATCAATCCAATCGCATCGATGTTAAATCTTTTAAGATCATCGGGTGAGTAGCTAAGTTCTGCGCCCCTATCTCGATTCGCTACCCAGGTCACTGAGTCAAGGATGACACTAACACTTTGTTCCCGGGCCAATTCCACCAGATTGGAGTAGTACTCACGAAGTATATTTTTACCTTCTAAAGTTGAGAGCAGTGGATAGGAGGCAAAACCAGGTAAATCGATTCCACGATTGTAAATAAGGTCGGTATCTATGCCGGTATAGCAAGCAAATATATCATTTCCAAGCTGGGGTAGATTATCTCGGTATTTAGCCATTTTGTTGTCGCCTGTTGTTTTTATGCGGGCTGACGATAGGCCGCGATTATGGATTCTCCGCTAAACGCTCCGCATAAGCGTCAAACCGTAAGCGTAGAGAGGGGTTTGTCCAACTGCTTGCGTTTGTTAGGCGATTGAGAGCCACTTATTGAGAAATTGGGTCTGCACTTGAATCGCTACATCATTGATATCGGTGCCAATAGACCACTATGTGATGTCTTTGTTAACGTAGGAGCATTACACTGTTTGTCAAGTAATTGAGAGGGGGTTTTGATATCTTGCTATAAAACCAACTATCATTGAAGTACAGATAGATTGAGATCATCTTTGTTACGCGGTCATAGCCTAAACTGCTGATCAGTTGGAGGCATCGGTAACGCCGAACTGTGCGGCGCGCCCTTTGCGTCGGCACCAGTGACATGTTATGCATAAACGGCAATATATTCTTTCAAAATCGAAGATCCACTACAAAAAGGTAGTCTTAACAGGTGGTGGTGACTTGAGAGTTTGCTGAACAACGCAACATTCTTTCGCGGCAACCTGGAGGCGCTCTAACTGTCTCGGCGGAGTTCCTTCCTTCACCTTCATCTTTACCTCGCATTTCATGGCCTGAAATCCAACAGGCACATTCCGATCCATCATCAAAGTGCCACGAACATCTGCGGTAGCCGTTACACGGACCACCAAATCAAGGAGTTCGATGTTCATCAAGTTTGCGACCATCCGAATAGCCGAGTCTTGGCAGGCCGCTAACGCAGCGCAAAGCAGATCTCCAGGCGTTGGAGCATCGTGTTTCCCGCCAACCGCTGCATGAACGCCAACCGGCACCGAAACGCCGCAGCCATCCATAGGTTCGACCATTGAATGAAAAGGATCTGAAGCAATGTCGCCGGATGTCTTAGCATGGTCTATAACCATGGCCAGCTCTGGTTCTTGCGTATACTGTGCCCTAAGAGGTTTTTGCGCTTCGAATACAATTGGTTGCATGTTTTGAAATCTCCTTTGTTGTGATGCCCAACAGTGCCAATACATGGAAAATTTTCCACATAATGGTGTATTAAGTGTGAAAAGTGGAAAATGAGACGGGAAATTTCGCACTTTTTGTTTTTAGGATATACTCATAAATCGATACCAGTTTTTCATCGGATAAAATTTTTTTATCAAAAATCAATGAAATTCAAAAATTTCAGTGTTTCGTTAGTTACAGGGAGAAAGTTACCTGAAGGGTATCTGCCGATCTGGTGATATATTGAGAGCATCTTTGTAACTGAGATATTATGTAATTTTACCGATACGCTTTGGTCATCTCCATGGTACCACCTGAGTCGTAATTGCTACAAGGTTTGCCCGGTGGTGACTATTATCAATCATCGTTGGAAATTGGCGAGGTTGATATCTGCAAAGTTGTTGGAGTTATCGCCGGAGCGTACCTCTGCGCTCAGCCGCAGCGTTTAGCGGGTACTTGGAGCGCCTTGAAATGTGTGAATTATATGCCCTTACCCCCCATCCACGATAAATAAAGTGCATTCGGCATTATTTAAACGCATAGGTTTTACTGGAGCATATTCCTCTGAGTCTACAAACGCCTGCGCGCTTTTAACATCAGGAAATTCGATAATTACAATCCTGGTGGGCGTCCAAAGCTCAGTTTGCCTAACATCCATCGCCCCACCCCTAACTCGATATACACCTCCGTATTTTTCAGCGATGGGTTTCGCAAGCTTTTTATACTCTTCATATACCTCTGGATTGTTGATCTTGGTGTCAACAACAAGATATGCACTCATATGGAAACCTCCTGATTCTTTTACACATAACAAGTTATAGTGTGGTTCTGGATTCATTACGAGTGTAATAACATCCGACTATACGGGCTTCGACTATACACCCTACAGATAAATTGAGATCGTTTTTGTAAAGCGGTCATTGCCCAATCCGGTGATCAGTTGGAGAAACCTGTGATTTTGAAAGGGCTGCTTCATTAAAGATACTTGAAAGAAGATAACAATATATTGAATTTATTTTGGCACTCCAGCCTTGAGCAGATCGTTGATTAAGCGCTGCTGTCGATTTTCAACCCATCAATTTGCTGTCACCGTGAACGTCAGTGCTGAAGATGGCTTTCAATTTACGTTGTATGCCATTGTTTGCCATAAAAAATCCAAGTGGTACGTTGAATTAGTCTGCCAAAACATTTTCTGCTGGACGCTGCCTATTTTAAAGGACGGTCGACGATATCAGATATGGGCTCTTGCAGTTGTCCATTCGATAGAGAAAGCGCAGTTCAATAGTATAGGCCCCGGCCGCAAAGAGGCGTCGAGGTCGGAGATTTTTGAAAGCGTACGTTATTCGCCCAGCGCGAGAGGCCGGACACCCGCGGCCATGGTTCGGTTGATTGCTCCAGTAGGCGTGGAACTGACAAGTAAAAACCAGCACCTCTGAAACAATGTGGTTAAGCCAAGGTCAAGCGGCTACGCGCTTTCTCAAGTACCGGCATTCCGTCTATTTCTCCCCGGCCGATGCGGCCGATCTGATTGGTTACGGCATACCACTCATTGAACACATGGATCTGCATGAACAAGGCAACGTCAATCCAATAATACTGAAAATCGCCTATAATCGCCACATAAATCCCAGTGGAAAACATGTTAGGCGCGCACTGACTGGCCACATAAGGCAAGCCAAGGATGGTTTTACCCTCGGCAATGCCGGGACTCCAAGGGTATTGACCGTCACCGTCTTTGCGTTTGCGAATCTGCTTGACTGCATCCGGGTGAAAGATCCACGTTGCTTTTATCCGGTAGGGTTCACGCAAACCGGCTTTGGCCTCGATCTGACCATCGGCCTTGATACCGGTGGTTGTGTTTCCAGTGGAAACGTCCCGGCTGGTAGAAATGCCTTCATCTGATGCAGTATACACGCCCAAGGGTTTCTTGTTTCCCTGGCCTGTACGAAAAACTTTATCCCAGGTCAGGCCATGGATATAGCCCAGGCAGGAGGTAACCAGCTGCCCGTCATTGATACCGGATCGATTTACAAGGCGGAGACCATAATGGCAAGCGCATCGAAAACAATGAGGATGGATTCTTGTCTCCACCAAACACAATACAACCGACCTCGACTTCCATCTGAGACGCTGCTTCGAGGCACCAATGATAGGCTGCATGGCTCTGGGATTTTCAGGGACATGGTGCACAATCTGCGACACGCAGGTAGTGCATCATTTTCTGCTTGTCTTTTCAGTTAACTTCATGGCATGTCCGGTGAGTATCAGTGCGATGGTGCGCTCCGGAATTCTCCATTGTTGAGATCATCGACCAGAGAGGATGGCATGAACACGATTTAACCCCTTGTCGAAAAATGTCACCCGAAATACCCCCTTGTCAGTCTTGCCGCAGACGGAATAAGTCGCTGGAGATGCGTCAATGGAAACCATCCTGGATCGAATCCACCGATTGTCAATAGAGCTGCTCGATTCAGTCGGTGTCCGTTTTCATTGCCCTGAAATAGTGGAACGGTTGGCGATAAGCGGGGTTCATGTGGCGGGTGATCTGGTCAGGTTCACCGAAGCGCAGGTGATGGATTGCCTGTCAATGGCTCCTGAGGCGTTCACGATCAAAGCGCGCAACCCGGAAAAGGATGTACGTATCGGTGGCGACAGCAAATGCCTGGCCCCAGCCTACGGCGCATCGCATGTGGTGACTGAGGACAATCGTCGCCGCAATGCCACTCTGGCAGATTATCTCCGCATCGCCAAACTGGTTCATAGTACACCGTTGCTCAATTTAAATGGCGGCGTGCTGGTTCAGCCCGAGGATGTGAGCGGTCAACTGTCCAGCCTGGTAATGATTTACACCGCCATGTGCCTTAGCGACAAGCCGTTAATGGGTGTTCAGGATGGCGAGATCCAGGTTCGTCGCATGATGCAACTCGGCAGTATTTTATTTGGCGGTGAAAAAGCGTTCAAACGCTCACCACATTTCCTCTTCCTGATCAATACATTGAGCCCTCTGCAAATGGATGCCCAGGCACTGACCACGCTGAAAGTCTGTGCGGAATATCATCAAGCGCTTCTAATCACCCCTGGTGTCATGTTCGGCACCACCTCACCCATAACCACGATTGGCAGCATGATTCAGGCCAATTCAGAATTCCTGGCTGCTTTCTGTACGGCACAATATCTGTCGCCGGGGCTGCCGATCGTTTTCGGTTGTCTGGGGGCTCCCGCGGATATGCGCACCGGTGGTCTTTCTCTCGCGTCTCCAGCTCGGTTTACTTTTGCCGATTTGGCTGCCGGCTTAGCCGAGAGATACCATTTGCCCAACCGCGGCATTGGGTCCGTGACCGACGCGGGGCAGGTATCCGCACAAAGCGGATGTGAAGCGATGTTCACTTTGCAAAATGACTATAAAAGGAGAACCAGCCTGTCCATCCATGCAGCGGGTGTCTTAGCTGGTTTTTCCGCTTTCAGCTACGAGCAGTTCATTATTGACCTGGAAATCATCCGCATGGTTACCAGAAGCATCGAAGCCTCAGCGTTTACCGATGACGATTTCACTTTGGATGTAATTCGGGAAACGGGGCCAGGCGGGCAATACCTGACTAAAAAGCATACCCTGGCGCGCTGTCGAACCGTTCCATTTTTATCGGGGCTGTCTCCGAGCACCGCCGTCGACCCGAAAGACTATGCGAACAGGCTGACGGAAAACATCCGCAATGCCTTGGCAGATATAGAGATGCAGTATCGGTGTCCATATCTGCCTGACGAAGTCCTTAACCGGTTCGATGCATATATGACCACACAAGGGGTGCCGGAGAAAGTTTTAGCGGCAGTCGTGAAGGCCAGCCACGCCGCGTAATTCGGCAACCAACGACTTTATACCGGAAGATGGAGGGAAAAATATGTACCTTTCCAGAGATATTGGGGTTAGCCGGATCAAGGGCAGAAAAAAATATTGCTACGGGACTGGCTTGGGAATTGTGCTGTTGGATGAGACCTATCCCGGATTTCCAGGAGATGTACGCAATCCCAGTGCGTTTCCCTATCCCATACAGTACGAAGTGGCTGAAGGCCTCGATATCCAAAAACTGGTTTTGGACGAGGATAAACATCAGCACCTTGAAACGGTTTTGAAAGCGGCCGGAAAGCTTGAAAAAATGGGCTGCCGGGCGATTCTCGCCGAATGCGGCTATTTTGCTTATTTCCAGAAAGAGATTGCAGCCCGGATGGAAGTCCCGGTTTTTATGTCCAGCCTGTTGCAGATCCCATGGGCGCAATCTTTGATTGGCCCCGGAAGGGTTGTGGGGATTCTCATGTCCGCCAAGGAGATGCTCCTGGACAAACACCTGACCGATGTCGGGGTAGCGCTTGGCAGCAATTACGTGATCGGTGGTGCAATGGATTCGGGTGAATGCCCCGAATTCGACAACCTATGGACCGAGGGGATTCGACCGGCAGTCCCCCATGCGGATTATCAACAATCGGAAAAAGCATTCGTGCGTGTAGGCTTACGTTTTTTCAAAGATCATCCGAACATGGGAGCCATGGTACTTGAGTGCACGGGCTTTCCGCCTTTTGCAAGGGCCTTGCAGCGGGAAATTGGCATTCCGATTTTCAGTTGGGGAACGCTTATGGATTTTGCATATTCGATTACCGTACACCGTGATTATTACGGACATGTTTAGCAGCATGATAGACGAAGGCAGGAAAATCTTAAAGAGTCTTCCATTCACCTCATGCTCCGCCAGATGGGGAAGTTTAGGGACAACACATGATGGTGAATATAATTTGAAATAGCGCATATGTAACTGGGGGTTTGACTGCCTTCATCCATGCTTCTCATTCAGCGCGGCGGCCAGATGATCGAAAAATCGGTAAGCAAGCGCGGTCGGCCTGCCTGTCTGCCCCTTTTGGGGTTTCCTCAGCAGGGGTGACAGTTCAATGTGGTAGGCCAGCCACCGTGCGTCGGTAATCGTCAGCGTCTTTGTCGCCTTGAAGTAAATGTCGGCAAAACGGCCGCAAACCGACACGTCCGCAAGGTCTGCATCCGCTGCGCGTCTGCAATTGACTGCAGTGGCCAAATCCTCGGAATAGGTGCTGAACGTCGCTGACCCGCAGGAGATCTCGACATCGTATTTAGATCGGACCTTTCCGTGCCCGTGGATTTCGACCAGAACCCTGGGGCGCCATTTTACGATCTGCATCGTGTAGTCGCTGTGCAGGTGTTTGTTTGCATCGATGGTGTAGTTACCTGCGATGACACTGCAGCAGTCGAGCCGGTCGGCAAGATATCGACCCACAAAGCCGGTATTTTCGTCCGAATCGCTATGCTCCGCACAAGGTAAGTGAGGTGTGCCTGCCGGGGCATGGTGGGGCACACCGACAACGATGTCATCCCGTTTGCGCGTCTCGATGATCAAGCGCGAGGGTTCAGTCGATTCGAGAATCGAATTCACATCCATTGCGTAGGCCTGTGCTTGCTCCAGGTTACATTTTCGATCAAGCAGGTCAAAGGCCGGCGGCCGTTACCGTATAGCCAATCCCCTCACCCTGTCCCTCCCCCCACAGGGGCGAGGGAACGTTGAAACCCCCTTCGTTCAGCCGAGGGTAAGTCGCTACAGTCGACACTCCCGCCACGGCTGGACCAGCATGATCAGCCCTGCCGCCCCCAGATACATCAGGCCCAGGTAAGAAAACACCAGGGTGTAGTTGCCCTGGGTGACATCCAGAATATGGCCGCTGAGCCATGGACCGAGCGGCCCGGCCACAAAGCCGTAAGCGGTGAACACCAGCCCGAAGATGGCCCCGAAGTGCGCCATACCGAAGCAGTCGCCGGCCAACGGGCCGGAGACCGCAAACAGGGTCCCGAAGGCAAAGCCGATGACCGCCGCCAGTGCGGCCCACAGCCACAGGCCAACCAGATGGGGCATGATCAGATAGGCGAGGCCTGCGCCGGCAAAGCTCATCGCCATGATGCGGGATCGGCCGACCCTGTCCGAAAAATAACCGCTGATCAACCGGCCGCAGCCGTTGGTCAGGTTGAACGCCGTGAGCAGGACGACGGCCTGGGCCAGATTCAGGCCGCGGTTTAGGCCAAACCCGGTGGCCAGAACGATCATGCTGGCCCCGGCGGCACCGGCGAACACCCAGGTCAGCCAGAGGCACCAGAACTCGCGGCTTTTCAGGGCTTCTTTGACCGAGCGTCCGCTGGGTGCAAATGGCGCACTGGTTTCCGGCGCCGACGGATCGTTCTCCGGAAACCGGATCAGGGTGGAAGCGGCCAGGCCGATGGTCAGCGCTGCACAGCCTGCAGTCAGGGTCAACGTTTCATATCCCCATTTCGATAAGAGGATGGAGAAAATCGGGGACATCACCGCCGCCGACAATCCGAAGGCCATATTGAAAAAACCGGCAACCAGGCCGCGCCGTTCGGGATACCAGCGCTGGACCACCGTCAGTCCCGGGAGGTAGACAAAGGCCGACGCGGCGCCGACGGCAAACGCCCAGACGTTGACGTCGATCATGTTTCCGGCCTGACTCAGCCAGATGACGCTGCCGCCGCCCATCACGGATCCGAAAGCAGCCAGCCGCCCCGGACGGTATTTCTCCTGCAGGCGCCCACACAGGTACATGAAGCAGGTAGCACCGGTGAGAAGGAAAAACACCGTCCCGCCGATTGCCGCACCGTCGGCGTCGAATGCCTGCTGCCAGTGCTGGCGCAGGACACCGGGGAGGCCGAAAATAAACGCGCCCGGCCAGAAAATGGCGCAGGCGCTGGCAATCAGAATTAATGGTCTGGGGGGTTTTACCGGCATGCGGACTCCTCGATCAATAAACCAACTGTGTATTACCGAATCAGAATGTTTAGCATGATGCCGACATTTGGGCAAACATCGGTCTATTTCTACGGTCACCGGATTGGAAATGCTACGCAAGCAAATAACCTTCATGGCAGATTGTGGATCAGGCCGGCTATCGCCTCGTGTTCACTCACTCGCGTTACGGGTCACCCTTTATGAATGGCTTTAACCTTGATGAACTCGTAAAAAGTCGCATTTCCGACGGAATCCTAAAAAGCCCGAGATCAAGGCTTGCTAATCCTTAAGGAATGAGGCGTACTTACGGTACGCCGCAGTGACGAAGGATGAAGCGTAACGCAGATATTTATCCGCCTCAGGCGGATCGGGCTTTTTACGATTCCGTCAACCTTGATCAGGATGCAACGAAACCAGAGACGGGGGACTTGATCAGGTCCTTTCTCATTATAGGTAGTGCCCATCCATAAATGATTAATTTGCCTATTTCTGGATGGACACGGATAGTTAGCGAGGTCGGAGTCGATACACGACAACTAATTGACATCACATTTAAATTTATTTAGTATCATTTCTAAAATGGTCTTAAACAACGATAGTTGCACCGCCTATTGCCGGAAAGGTTGCCGATGAAACGCACCCCCCAATGCCAACCGCCAGCTGATGCCGAGGCCCGCAGGGCGATCAACCCCGTGATCTGCTACCCGGTCGAAACGCTCCCTCCGCCGGACATGGCCGCCTATGCCGCCGCACGCCAAACGATGGAATTGACGGACGCGGTGGTTGTGCAGCCACGCGATGCCAGGACCTTTCGCGTTCCTGCAGGTCATTTTTTCCGCATCGTCAGCGTGGAGGGACCACAGGTGGGCGATCTGAATCTCTGGGCGGCAAAGGATCTGTCGGAACGGTTTTACAGCGGCAAGACCCGCGCGCTGCATGGCACCCATCTGAGCAGCGGTGACCGGATGTGGAGCGGTTTCCCCCAGATGCGGCCGATGGCGACAGTCACCCATGACACACTCGATTGGTACGGCTTCGATGCGGATGGCGGCAGTGTGCATGACGTGATCGGCACCCGCTGCGATCCCTATACCAGCCGGCTGCTGAGCGGACAGGACTATCACCATTGCTGCCATTCAAACCTGACCCGTGCCCTGGCCGCCGAAACCGGCCTGTCGCTGCATCAGGCCGAGGCCCATGTGCATGATGTCCTCAACGTTTTCATGTGCACGGGTTTCACCCATGACACGCATCAGTATTTTATGAAGGCCAGCCCGGTGCGCCCCGGTGATTATCTCGAATGCTTCGCCGAGATCGACCTTCTGGGTGCGCTGTCGACCTGCCCTGGCGGCGATTGCAGCACGGAGCATTCCAGTGATTCGGCGGCCTGTTACCCGCTGAAAATCGAGGTCCATCGCCCCGACCCCAAAGCTTTGGAGGGCTGGGCGCCCCCCACGCCGTCAGCCTATTCGCGCAGCCACGGGGTGTGAGGGTCTATAAGACGTTTTTCAACACCCTATCTACTCACAAAACAGTATTTAGCGGCAGTCGGTTGCGGGTCCCTCTCCTCATTTTCTGGGGAAGCCCAGGCACAATTCACCAAAAAGAAAAGCCTGGAAAAGGTCTGCACCCGTTTTCCAAGCTTCTTTTTAGAGGAGATGTTCATTTGTCCACAGGCAAACCCGTGGGATTCTGTCTTCAACCGCAAAAACGATCAACGTTTCTTTTTTACCGTTGGCGCTTGGTCGTCATCAACCCTTAACGCGCTTTACGGTGCCATTTGCCAATAGCGATTGTAGCTGATTGAGAAGATTTTGTTCCTGGCGATCGATGTGTTGGTCTTCATTGGCAACCTTCATGATGGCATCGTATTCGGAGCTGGTTAATTCGCAGTCAGCAATTGCCTTATGGATCAAGTCTGCCAGCTCTTCCGATGATTTGCTTAATTTTTCTCCTGGCCTCATTTTCTCCTCCAGTGCGCGATGATGGTGATGGATAAAAAATTACATTTAAGATGGATGAATATCTCAAATGGCGACTGGTTTGTCAAGACAGATAGGAAAGCAACATGTTTATATAATATCATTTACTTGTATCCTATCCGCCTGAATAACCTTCGTCGCCGGGCTTTACATCTATCCAGGCGTACTTAGGTTTCAACAAAGACAACCCAGATCCAGGTCAAAAAGGAGGAGGCTTACCATGAACAAAGCCGTAAAATGGATTCTTGTTATTGCCGGTTCACTGGTGGCGTTGATCGTCATCGCCGTGATTGTCCTGCCGATGGTTATTGACGTCGAAAAATACAAGCCGCAGATCGAGCAGCAGGTCGCCAAGGCCACCGGACGAACCTTCAAGCTGGGCGGCGACCTGCAACCGTCCCTTTTCCCTTGGATTGGAGTTCGCCTGTCGGACCTGCACCTGGGCAATCCTTCCGGTTTCAAGGAGAAAGATTTCGTTTCAGTGGAGTCTTTTGAGGTGCGTGTCAAGCTCCTGCCCCTGCTCTCTCGAAACATCGAAGTCAAACGGTTCGTGGTGAACAAACCGGTAATTGTGCTGGAAAAACGCAAGGACGGCAAAGGCGGCTGGGAAGGACTGGGTCAATCCACGGAAAAGCCGGCAGTGACAGCAAAGGAAAAGTCGGCACCGTCGTCAACCGGTGAACTGCCCATCAAGGGATTGCTGGTGGGAGAATTTGCCATCACCAACGGCCTGATCGTATGGCTGGACCAGGCCGCTGGTGTGCGCAAAGAGGTCAAAGACATCGACCTGGTGTTAACGGACATCTCCTTTGACAAGCCCATCGGGGTGGCTTTTTCGGCACTGGCGGACCAGAAGCCGCTTAAACTCGACGGCACCATCGGCCCGGTGGGGGCTCAACCCGGGAAAAGCCCCTTCCCGGTGGAATTGGCCCTTAAGCTGCTCAACGAACTGGACGTCACACTGAGCGGCCGTATCGACCCGTCCGCGGCGCCGATAAAATTCGATTTTGCCGTCAATGTGGCCGACTTTTCGCCCCGTAAAATAATGGACCAACTGGGCCAGAAACTGCCCGTTGAACCGGCTGACCCCAAGGTGCTTAACGCCGTTGCCGTGTCACTCAAGCTCAAGGGTACCCCGGAAAACATTGTCGTGTCCGACGGCAAATTAAAACTGGACGACTCCCAGGCCACCTTTTCCGCTCAGGCCAGTGAGTTCGACAAACCCAACCTCAAGGCGGACCTGAATCTTGACAGCATCGATCTGGATCGCTACCTGCCGCCGCCCACCAAGGACAAGGCCGGCACGGATTCCGCCGATAAACCGGCGGCAGACCCGGCAGCGAAAAAAACCGATTACACCCCGCTGCGCCGCCTGGTGATGGATGCACGCTTCAAGGCCGGTGAATTGAAAGTCCAAAAAGCCCGCATGCAGAACCTCGAGATCCGCGTCAGCGCCCGCAATGGCGTCTTCCAGTTGGATCCGCTCAAAATCGACCTTTACCAGGGCAACCTTGCCGGTACCGGCACGCTCAATGTTCAGAAGGATAAACCCACAACCGCCATGGAACTGGCGCTTAAGGGCATCCAGGCCGGCCCGTTGATCAAGGATGTGATGGCTAAAGAACTGATCGAAGGCGCAATGGCCGCCGAAATCGGTTTGAATTTTACCGGTGATGCTCCCGATTTGATTCGTCAGACACTGGGCGGAAAAGGCGACCTGCGGTTCACTGACGGTGCTATTGTCGGCATCGACCTGGCGTCGATGGTGCGCAACGTGCAGACTGCCGTCGGTCTGGCCCAACAGCCATCGGAAAAACCACGCACCGACTTCGCTGAACTGCAGTTGCCATTTGCGATCACCAGCGGATTGTTTAAAACCGATGCCACCAGGCTGGTCTCTCCCCTGTTGCGTGTGCTGGTAACCGGCAAGGCCGATCTGGCCAAGGAAACCCTGGATTTTCGCGTTGAACCTAAATTTGTCGGCACGATCCAGGGCCAGGGTGACACGGCCAAGCGCACAGGAATTCAGGTACCGGTGATGGTGGCGGGCAGCTTTGCCTCCCCCACATTCACGCCGGATCTCAAAGCTATGCTGAATCAACAACTCAACCAGCCCTTGGACAAAGAGGCTTTGAAAAAAATGGTGCCTTCGAAAGAAGAGACAAATAAGATGATGCAGGAAGGCGTGAAAGGCCTGTTGAAGGGGTTCGGCAACCAGTAAACGATCCGATTAACCCGGTACCCGCCTCACTATATTGAAGCATCACCAGACTATGCCGGACGGAAAACCCGAGGACCGGCTGTCGTCCGGTTCAGTTCAGGTGATCAGGGAGAAAATGATCAACGGCAGGGCATTGTAGTTGATCTTTAGAAAAGTCAACCCGGCGACGAAATAGAAAGCTTTTTTCAGGTGCTTATCGTTGATCCGTTGCCAGATATGTTCAGCTACTTTACGGGTTCGGAATCGGAGCGCGCTTTTGCCGAAACGGATATTCTTTTCCACCATATCTGGATAATTACTTATGCTATTTTTGAGTTTGGCGCCGTTGGACTGGATTTTTTTCAACAGTTTCGACTCGGTCCCCATCACCTTGGCCTCTTTGCGGTTCACGGCATCCAAAAAGGCTTTTCGATTGCGGGAACACGCGGCATAGGTGACCACACGACCCATTTCCTGGAGGCTGTGACCGTCGCTACCGCCGGTAATGGCACGGTTCAGGTTAAATCCCAGCAGGGCACTTTTCAGATTCCAGCGCTTCAGATTCTCTGAATTGATCACTTCCACACCATCGGCCATCCGGAGCAGACGGTCCAGCTGCGCTTCTGAATAGCTGTGGTTGCAGATGCCGGTGAAGGCGGCTGAGTATGGATGCGGGAAGATGACGACACTATTGTATTTCCTGGCACGCCGAACGATGGATTCCACATCCAGTTCGACGGATGACATAACCGTTGGTCCCATATAAGGCTTGACATCGGCGGCATAAAAGTCCTTGAGGTCATCGATACGATAAAAATAAACCAGCACGTGAGTCCCTTCAAGCGAGGTGACTTCGATGCCGGGAATGCTGAACACATCGTCACGACCGTCGAGTTCGACGGCCCCTTCAATGGCATTGTGGTCGGTAATGGCAATACCGACCCCCAATTGCCGGGCCCGTTGGGCAATATCATCCACGGTATCGGCACCGTCTGAAAAGCGGGAATGGAAATGAAGATCAACCACGGTATTGCAGCTGGAAAGCGCAGTCAGATCGGGAGCCTCAAATTGAATTCGATTGAAATTTTCCATATATCCTGTTCGAGCAGCGATGTCTGCTTTAGGTGAATGTTCCAACCAGTAAAGCTAATCTACCTGCATCCTGTGTCAACATTTATTTTCATTGTCAGGTTTAAACAGTGTTTTCGCCCAGCGCCGGTTGGCTTACCAACCAGACTTGAATATCGGTGGTTGATCAGAATTCTAAAGTAGAAATCATCCTTGGGCAGCTGTTTTTCTATCAACGGTTTCCCCGTGCTTCCTTTCCCCTTGGACAAACTTGAATTTACCGGGCCAGGTGCTTATACTCACCCATTGAGAGTGGCGGCTTCCTATAAAACCCACTGTATGTAATGGTCGGCTTGCCTTTTTCCTGCAACGGGGATCAGTTCTCTACATTGCTGGGAAATGGCGTGCCTCGAGTGTGAACTGCTTACCAAGCCGCCTGAACGTGAACCAAATACGAGTTGACCATGAGCGAATACAACGAAAAAATTCCCGACCCCAAAGAATTAGAGAAGGAGCTGGGTGATTTCCTGGCCAAAAAATTCGGTGGCAGCGTGAAACTGGCAACGCCCATCGTCATGCCCCAGGCTGCCAGCAGCGATGAAGGTGAGCCGCCACCGAAAAATCGTAAAACGATTATTTTCGATCTCAAGCCAAAGGATCTGGTCGCTTATCTGGACCAGTACATTGTTAAGCAGACGGCAGCCAAAGACACACTGGCCACCAAAATCTGCACTCACTTCAACCGGATCAAGCATGTTCAAAGCGCCCCAGACGACTTTATCGACATGGTCGGCATTATCAAAAACAACGTGCTGATGCTCGGTCCCACCGGCGTGGGCAAGACCTACATGGTGCGGCTTATCGCCAAGAAAATCGGTGTGCCGTTTGTCAAAGGCGACGCCACCAAATTCAGCGAGACGGGATATGTCGGCGGTGATGTGGAGGATCTGGTTCGAGACCTGGTCAAGGAGGCCGACGGGGATCTTGAGCTGGCCCAGCATGGAATCATCTATATCGATGAAATCGACAAAATCGCCTCCAGCCGCAATCTGATCGGCGCCGATGTTTCCCGTACCGGTGTCCAGCGGGCGCTTCTCAAACCCATGGAGGAGACCGATGTGGATCTGAAAGTCCCCCACGATCCGGTATCCATGCTGCAGGAGATCGACCGCTTCAGAAAAACCGGTAAAAAAGAAAAAAGCAGCATCAACACCAAACACATTCTGTTTATCATGAGCGGCGCCTTTTCCGGTATCGACAAAATTATTTCCCGGCGCATCGCCGACCAGAAAATCGGTTTCGGGGCCACCTTTTCCGACCCGTCCCAGGAGGGTGACATCCTGACCCAGTTAAAATCGGAAGATCTCGTCGAGTACGGGTTTGAATCCGAGTTTGTCGGCCGGCTTCCCGTACGCACGATATTCGAACGGCTGACGGAGTTGGATCTTCGCGACATCCTTGAAAATCCCAACAACCCCATCATTCTGGGTAAAAAGCTGGATTTTGCCGCCTACGGCATCGATATCAAGTTTCAGGCCGGTGCATTGGCGGAGTTGGCCCGACGTGCCTATGATGAAAATACCGGCGCACGCGGATTGGTCAGCGCCGTGGAGAGTGCCCTGTTGCCTTTTGAAAAAACCCTGCCCTCCACCACCATCACCCGGTTTGCCGCTACCCGCCAGGTGATCGATCGACCGCACGAGAGCCTGGACAAACTGCTTGAGCGGCCCGAAGACGAGGCATTCAGACAGGTGTTTAATCAACTGGCTGCAGAAGAGTGTCAACGCATTGTAGACTACGTAACGGCAAACCGGAAAACCTTTGGGGAAAAATACGGTATCCAACTGACGGATTCACGCATTGAACTGGCCGCCAAGGCATACTGCCGCCTGGTGACCGACATTGAAAAAGTGCTTAAAAAGATTAAATCCTACTACGAAGAGACCAAGACCATAGAACTTTACTTTATCAAACATCATGGTATTAACATTGTCTTGGAAGAAGAGGCCATCGATCACATCATCGGGCAATGCTTCGGAGCCCGAGGCACGCCGGAAGCCTATTACCGTAAGCTGACCGCTGATTTCGAACATGGTCTGAAGCTGGTTCGTGAAAAAACAGGACGGACTCGCTTTTTTATCACCCGGGAGGCGCTGGAAAAACCGGACATCTACATCGCTGGCCTTCTCAGACAAACCGGTGATGATCGTCTCCAACTCTCCCCGGAACCCGACAATCTGCTGAAAGGCTGACTCCTTATGATCGGAATATCCAAGCTGTACTGCGGAACCGTTGAGCCGTCTGATGCCCTGCGATATGGCCGCCAGTCATCCACCTTGCCCTCCCACCTGCTGCAGTTTTCCAAGGATAAACGGCCGGTGGTCGTATGGAATGTGACCCGCAAATGCAATCTCAAATGTGTTCACTGCTATGCCCAGGCCACGGAAGAATCCTTGCCCAACGAGCTCTCCACCCACGAAGGGAAACTGCTGATCGATGATCTGGTCCAGTTCGGCGCCCCGGTGATGCTGTTCTCCGGCGGTGAGCCCCTGGTCAGGAAAGATCTTCCCGAACTGGCCGCCTACGCCGTCGATAAAGGCATGCGCGCGGTGATTTCCACCAACGGCACCCTGATCACCCCCGGCCTGGCCAAAACGCTCAAATCCATCGGCCTTTCCTACGTGGGCATCAGCCTGGACGGCATGCAGGGAATCAACGACAAGTTCAGGGGCGTGCCCGGTGCCTATGACAAGGCACTGGAAGGCATCCGCAACAGCCAGGACGCGGGCATCAAAGTGGGCTTGCGGTTCACCGTCAACAAGTTCAATGTGGGTGATATCCCGGCCATCTTCGATCTCTTGGAGGAGATGGACATCCCCCGGGTCTGCTTTTACCATCTGGTCTACGCCGGCCGGGGATCCAAAATGGTGGAAGAGGACCTCAGCCTGGAAGGCACCCGTCGGGCCGTCGACTTGATCATCGACCGGACCAAAGCCCTTCACGACAAGGGCATCGCCAAGGAGGTGCTCACGGTGGACAACCACGCCGACGGGCCCTACCTCTACCTGCGGCTTCTCAAGGAAGATCCTGAACGGGCTGCCGAGGTTCTCGAACTACTGAAAATGAATGAGGGCAACAACTCCGGCCGCGGCATCGGCTGCGTTAGCTGGGACGGCGAGGTGTATGCCGACCAGTTCTGGCGACACCACAGCTTCGGCAACGTCCGCCAGCGCCCTTTTTCCCAGATCTGGACCCAGCCGGAAGATGACCTGCTGTTAAAACTCAAGGAAAAAAAGATCCACGTGAAGGGCCGCTGCTCCACCTGCGCGTGGCTGGATGTCTGCGGCGGCAACTTCCGGGTGCGCGCCGAGGCGATCCACGATGATGTGTGGGCACCGGACCCGGCCTGCTATCTCACCGATGAGGAGATTGCCCAAACCATATGATTGGCTGTTCACTCATTGTCAGGTGTTCGTAGCTAATCCTGAGATTCGTGTTTTTTATGTCAGAAAACAAAAGAAAAAAATACAATGGCCAAAAACCAAATGACAAGTAAATCACAATAGTCAAATTCAAAATCCCAAACCTCATGATCTTGAAGCAAGGGTATTTCATTCATCAATATCTGAGAAATCTAAATGACAATCAACTGTTGGTTTTTGCCCTTTTTTGAGATTTGGATATTGTAATTTGGAATTTATTTGAGATTTGTTATTTAAGATTTGATGAACTCGTAAAAAGTCTAATTTCCGACGGATTCGTAAAAAGTTCGAGATCAAGGCTTGCAAATCCCGAGGAATGAGGTGTACTTACGGTACTCCGCAGTGACGAGGGATGAAGCGTAACGCAGATATCGGACTTCT
>NZ_JASJGN010000268.1:0-12650 GCF_033791525.1 Desulfosarcina sp. | reverse complement strand
AATGAACCTCCCCGCAGCAGAGCTGCGAGGTATCAAAGGGGTTTGAGAAGCGATTTTGCATGGGAAGGGGACACGTCGTTTCCCCTTCCACACCAACCCCTTCCTTGTTTTTCACCCCGTAGCAGAGCTCCGAGGAATTCTTTTGATTAAATCCATCGCCAACAGCTGCAGCGTCAGCCTG
This sequence comes from Desulfosarcina sp., assembly GCF_033791525.1. Classification (GTDB taxonomy): domain Bacteria; phylum Desulfobacterota; class Desulfobacteria; order Desulfobacterales; family Desulfosarcinaceae; genus Desulfosarcina. The sequence goes on along the minus strand of NZ_JASJGN010000268.1, from coordinate 12,469 downwards.
ATCCAAAAGGGTGTACGGCTTCATCGGTCCGATTCGCCATCATCAACAGCACGGCACGATGGTTCAGGACCATGGCATATACCTGGCCTGTCTCCCGGGTTAGCAGTTGCGCCTCATCCAGAAGCACCTCGGCTCCGGCCAGATCATCCGCCTCAATAAGAATAGCCACTTTGTTGCACAGGGCCTGAGCCATCACCCGCTGGTCGTCGCAGCGTCTGGCGGCGGCAATGGCTGCATCGTAAAACAGCCGTGCGTCTTCGGCTTTACCCGCGTGCCGGTAGCTATTGGCGATGCTGTTCAGGCTGCGAGCCACACCCGCCTGCTGATCGGTGAGGGAATAGTGCTCGTGGGCAGCAAGAAAATGCTCCATGGCCTTGCGATTACACCCCTTCTGATACCAATAGATACCCCGTTTCAGCTCCCGATCCCCTTCGTCGGAACCGTCGGCAGACGAGGTCGCCGGTGGCGAGGCGGCACAGGCACCGATTCCCAAGATTGCCAGGACCAGTATTGGGACAAGGGATTTTTTCATCATGAACCTTCCATTTTCAAGTTAGGTTGGACGGATACGACAGCATCTGGCAACCTGGGTCCATTGACCAGCGGCGGGTCAATCTCCGCTGCTGCGCCGATCAGGGTCCAACCATCCGGTAGTAAAAAATGCCGATGTATTCGTGAAGGGCCTTGGCAGAGGTATGCAAGGTGCCGGCCCGGGGCAACAGGTGGCGCCAGGTGTAAGGGATGTTCCTGGACCCCAGAAAGTAGGCTGGAAACGGGGTCACCTGCATACCGGCGGCATCAAATGCCATCCGGGACCGTTTCAGGTGGTAGGCCGCGGTGAGCAGGATGGGTTTGGAAAAACCCTGCTGCCTGCAGATGGCGGCAGTCAGCCGGGCATTCTGCGCCGTATCCCGGGCCCGGTCTTCCACCGTAATTGATTTTTCCGGCACGCCCAGGTCCATCAAAAACCGTTTGGCAATTGTCGCTACGGCAGAATCTGCTTCATCGTGGTCCCGGCCACCAGTGACGATAATGGGCAGGCTTAACCGTCGGTAAAGTCTCACGGCGGTGACGATCCGGCCCATTGTTGACGGCGATGGCGTCGACGTACCGGTGAGATCCGGCACGCCCTCAATCAACCCGCCGCCCAGCAGGATGATCACATCTCCCGACGGATTCGCCGGGATGGAATACTCCGACTCCAAGCCTTGAATCAAAAAAGTGGACAGTGGAACGGTAGAAAGCGCCCATAGCATCAGCCCCACGACCAGGTTCGACAACCCCAGTTTCCATCGTTTCCGGTAAACCATCACCAACGAAATCAACACGATCGCCAGGATGAAGATACCCGGCGGCAGAATAAACGGGGTGATCGTTTTTTTGAGCGCAAACATGGCCGTCTCTTTCTCATTCCCATGGATAGGCCGACATCGGAGGCGATTTCTCTATTGGGCAGTTATACCTCGTTTCGGATTCCCGGGTCAAATGCATCGATGAACTTCAGAATCGTTGACAGTTCAACGACGCTATGGGAGTCTTTATAAAATTTCCAGACGTTTGAAAAACCACTGCTTTTACAGCCAAGAGGATCAATTGACGGATTATGACGCTATCGTGGTAGGCAGCGGTGCCGGCGGCCTCAGCGCTGCCTTGCGGTTGGCCCAGCAAAAGGTATCGGTTCTGGTCCTCGAGGCCATGCCGGCTTTCGGCGGGTATATCAACCCCTTCGTCCGCAATGGCTATCGGTTCGATACCGGTGTCCATTACCTGGGAAAACTGGGCCATGGCGGAACATTTCGGCTTCTTCTGGAACTGCTGGAACTTGACGACCAGCTGGATTTCGTCGAACTTGATCCAGACGGCTTCGACCGTTACGTGTTTCCGGATTTTGAGCTCAGGCTCTGCAAGGGAAAGCAGCGTTACCATGAGCGGCTGCAGCGACTTTTCCCCCATGAATCCAGGGCGATCAGTCGATACTTCAATTTAATGGACCGTTTGCTCAACGCCTTCTCCGATCCTCATGGTCCGCCCAAGAACCTGTTGGATCGCTTGCGGTATGCCTTCAGGCATCCGGTTCTGATAAAATATCACCGCGCCACCTACCAGCAGATGCTGAACCACATCACCCGCAACCCACGCCTGCAGGCGGCCTTGTCGGCCCACTGCGGCAACAGCGGGCTACCCCCTGATCGCGCGTCGGCCTTTTTGTGTATGATGCTGCTGGATCATTATCTTGACGGGGCCTACTATCCCAAAGGCGGCAGTGCCGCCCTGCGGGACGCACTTGTGGCGGCGATAGAAAAAAATAACGGTATCCTGAAGAACCGGACCCCGGTGAACAGTATCCGCCGGTCCGGCGCTGAATTTATCGTTTCCAGCCGATCCGGCGATACATTTACGGCAAGAACGGTGATCAGCAATGTGGATCCCCTGATCGCATTCCGGCAGTTAATTGATCCTGGAATGATCCCCCGACCGATCAAAAAAAAGGTGGCGGGCCTGCAGCCATCCGGCGGGTCGTTTTATGCATTTATCGGAACGCGAATGGATCCGACCGCGGCCGGCCTGACAGACGCCAATATCATTCATTTTGAGTACACGGATGTAAACCGGACCTTTGCCGCCGTTGCCGATCGGCAGGCGTCGGACCCGTTTCCGTATTATTTCATAACGTCGCCATCTTTGAAAGATCCTGACCATCGATACGCCCCGGACAGTTGCCACACCCTCGAAATCATCAGCGGCCTGGGTTATGACCATCCCTTCACACCCTGGTCCGGCACCCAGAGCCGCAGGCGCGGCGAGGACTATTCCAGGCTGAAGAAACAGATTGGAATGAGCCTTGTCCGGTCTGCCGAACGCTATATCCCCGATCTTGGCAGCAACCTCGATTTTGTCGAATTCGCCACACCGCTCTCCAACGAATATTGGGTCAACAGTGTCAGCGGTGGAAATTTCGGGCCCGAACAGACCCCGGCGCAATTCGGACCGGGGCGCTTTTTCGATTGCACGGCAGGCATCGAAGGGCTTTTTGTGGTTGGGGCCGGCGCCATCAGCGCAGGCGTGTTGAGCTGCATCGCCTCAGGTGTCTGGGCCGCCAATCAAGCCGTCGAGTTTCTCGAGGGCAACATCGACAGATAAAACGATCCCTGAAATCGTTCCGGGGCCCTTAAATAGTGATCACCTTGTCGGCCAGTTGCATGGCGGTAACGATGTCCAGCATGTTGGTGGTCTGGCCCACCTGTTTTTTCTCCAGCAGGTTGAAGTAATCCAGGCAGGTGCCGCAAACCAGGATGGTGAGGCCCTCTTCTTCCAACCCCTTCAGGTCTTCCAGGGTACCCGCGCCGTCGATGGTCAGCTTCACCCCACTGTTGACAAGTACCAGGCGCCACAGTTCGCCACCCATCTCCTTGAGGGTTTTGATGAAGTTGACCATCAGTTTGGCGCCCAGCAGGTCGTCTCCACTGCCCATGCGGTCCGCCGCCACCATCACCATAATCTTTCCCCCAGCGACGGCCGGCGCAGTCACCGTCGGCTTTGGCTCAGGAGCGACCCTCACCCCAGTGCCGATAACCGTGTATAGCTCGCCCGCTTGTTCGACGCAGGTACGATAGCCTTGTGATTCCAGATAACGGGCCACATTCTGCCGGGCCGGTTCATTGTCCACCAGCACGTCAATGTGCTGGGGGTGACTGTTCTCCACAGCCGCCTTGGTCTCCAGCACCGGTGCCGGACAGGACAACCCGCTTGCGTCAATCCTGGTCAATTCACAATCCTCAATTCGTCATTAAACGATCTGAATGATTCCGGCCGGGTAGTCCACCACCTCGCCGATGATGGCCGCATGCTCCACGCCTTCGCTTTGGAGATGATCCACCAGCCCTTCTGCCGAGGTCGGCGCAACGGAAATGCACAGCCCCCCTGAAGTTTGGGGATCGTAGATGATGTCCTGCATGGCTGGGTCCACACCCTCGTCCATGTCCACCATCTGAGCACGGAAACTCCGGTTCTTGTGGGCACCGCCCGGGACCATACCCATTGCTGCAAACCCGAGTGCCACGTCGATGATGGGCAGTTTCTCCAGCACGATCTTCAATCCCAGACCGGTTCCCTGCATCATCTCGGCCAGGTGGCCGATGAGCCCGAAGCCGGTGATGTCCGTACAGGCATGAACCGGGTATTCTCTCATCACCGTGGCGGCAGTCCGGTTCAGGGCCGCCATGATGGCCGTTACTTTCCGGGTGATCTCCCCCGAGGCCAGATTACCTTTGATGGCCGTGTTGACGATGCCCGTACCTAAAGGTTTGGTGAGCACGAGTCGGTCACCCACGTTAAGGCCCTGTTTGGTAAGAATCCGGTTGGGATGAATGAAGCCGGTCACGGAAAGCCCGTATTTGAATTCTTCGTCCTCCACGCTGTGACCGCCCAGCAGCACCACACCCGCTTCCCTGACCTTGTCGATTCCTCCCTGGATCACCTCTCTCAGGACGGAAAGGTCCATCCGCTTGAGGGGAAAGCAAACCAGATTCATGGCTGTTTTTGGCTCCCCGCCCATGGCATAGACATCGCTCAGCGCATTGGCCGCGGCAATCTGACCGAACCAATAAGGGTCGTCCACCACCGGCGTGAAAAAATCCACCGTCTGAATCAAGGCCAGATCGTCGGACACTTTGTAAACCCCGGCATCATCCGCCCGGGTAAGACCGACCAGTACATTGGGGTCTGTTGGAAAATCCAGCCCGCACAACGCCTTTTCCAGGTCCCCTGGAGGCAATTTGGACGCTCACCCGGCCCCCCTGACCGTCTCCGTCAGGCGAAGCGGTTTCAGGGTTGTGTTATTCTCAGCCATTTGGTTTCTCCCGGTTAGAGGGTAAGTTGGAAAGCGCCTGTTTTCGGTCCCCGATAGGAGCGTCTGTTTGGCTGGCGGCGGTATCGATTTCGTCCATCAACAGGTCCAGATCCAGCCCGTATCTGTCGGCCACCTGCTGCAGTGTATCGAACAGCGCCCGACAACAGATGCATTCGCCCGCTCGACGGTCCCATGCCTTGAAAACCGCTTCGGTTTCCCTGTGGCGGCTCAGTATATCCAATACCGTCATTCTGGGGTCAATGCAAGACAACCCGTTTTCAGACATATCTTCTCCTGGAGGCAAAGAGTAAGATTAATCGCCTTCGTTGCACAAATCAAATTGCAATAGACGATAAGGTAGATAGGACCTATAGAAAAATGCTATTTTGCACTGTGCGCCCGATGGCAATAGTCGGATGAAAACTCCGCCGCAAGGTCATCTGCCAATCTGAGCCCAATCGCGATGCGGAGAGCTTACATGATCCGCCGATTTAAAAAAGCACAGGAAAACGCCGTGACGCGGGGATGGCCATCCATCATGCAGTGCTTTTGTTTTTCAGCTCATCCCAAGCCTTCATGGCCCGGCGCTGGTGGGGAATGGTAATGGTTCCACCCACGATCAGGCCGATGAACAGCGCTTCTTCCAGCTCTTCACTGGAAACGCCCTCTTCATGGCAGCGGATCACATGGTACGTGATGCAGTCGTCGCAACGCAGCACGAAGCTGGCCACCAGGCCCAGCAGTTCCTTGGTCTTGACCGGCAGCACCCCTTCCCGGTAGGCCTGCGAATCGAGATTGTAGTACCGCTTGGTGCCCAGCCCGGCATATTTCATTACCAGTTCGTTGAGTGCCTGCCGTTCCTGCTGAAATTTTTCTATATCACCCATGGTTGGTTCCTCCTGTAACGTTTTGGCCGACTGATTCCGTTGCCCGTGCCTGATGTTGATCGCTTTCACCTTATACCTAAAAATCGGCGGAAAGGCCAAGAATGGAATTGAACCCTCTCCGCAGCCCCGATGAGCGGGATCTTTGCTTCGCTCCGACAAGCCGCGAGGAATGTGTTCGCTATTGCGGTTCAACCGTCAACGGATTGTTTTTTCCTGACTGACTGCAAAATATCATTTAGAGGGGCCGTGCGGACGCAAGGAATTAAAGGATATAGCGGGTGGCAAGAGGAACAACCGTTTACAGGCGGTTCCGGAAAAAGCGGATCACATATTTGATGTGATTTTTCATGGTCCGGTAGGCAGCGTCGGCGTCACTACTGCGGATGGCCTGATAAATGGCCTTGTGCTGTTGCAGGATCTCCACGATGTTGTCCGGATCTTCGTAAAGGTGCAGCAAGTTTTTCCGGATTCCCACGTGCAGAAAATCCGAGATATTCTTCATGATGTATACCTGCAGGGGATTTTTGGTTGCCCAGGCGATGGCCATGTGGAAGGAAAGATCCCCCTCGGTGCCAAGTCCGCCGGCGCAGGTATCGGCTTCCATATCCGCGATGGCATTTTCAATGGCGTCCAGATCCGCCGGGTTGGCTCGCTGGGCCGCCAGCGAAGCGGCCGTACACTCAATGCCCATGCGCATTTCCAGCAGGTCGATAAGACTGGCGTCCCGGGCCTCCATAACCGTGGCCAGCGGTATTTTCACGGCCTCGTCCATTGAACGGACGAAGGTGCCCTGACCCTGGCGCTGCTCTAAAAAACGGAGGGTAACCAGCTTGTTGATGGCTTCGCGGACTGAGTTGCGGCTGACATTCAGGGCTTCGGCGAGTTCCCGCTCGGTCATGATCTTTTGGCCGGGCTGGTAGTCGCCGCGAAAGATCAGTTCCCGCAGTTGGTCGAACACCTGATCGGAAATTCGCTTGGGATTGATCGGTTTAAGCCGCATTTTCATTCGTCCAGGGCTTCTGCCAACAATTCGATGGGATGCCGCACGGTGATGCTCGCACCGGCCTGGGAGAGCATGTCCGAGATCTGGATCATGCAGGCCGGACATCCCGTGGCCAGCACGTTGGCACCGGTATCTTTAATCTGAGCCGCCTTTTTCATCCCAATCCCTTTTGAAATGTCGTAATATTGCAGGTTGAAACTCCCACCCATGCCGCAACACCAGTCGGATTCGGCCATCTCCGTCAGCTGGCATCCAGGGGCGGCCTTGATCACGGCACGGGGTTCGTTGAACACCTTCAGGCTTTTCTTCAGATGGCACGGGTCGTGGTAGGTGACGGTACAGGCCTTGCCAGCTGATTTCGACAGCGGCTTGAGCGCCGTCTCCCTGACCAGAAACTGATTGATGTCCATGGTCCGCCGGGCCAACCGGGTGGCCGCGTCACGGGTGCGCTCGTCTGCCAACTTCGGCCAGACCTCGTGAATGGTGGAGGTGCAGGTGGCACAGGCGGTGACCAAAAAATCGAATTCACCGCTTTCGAAGCGTTCCAGGCTGTGGTCCAGCAGTTTTTGAAAAGTGGGAAGATCCCCGCTGGACAAAGCCGGAATACCGCAGCATCCCTGGTTTGCCGGCAGAAAGATCCCAACCCCTAAGTGATCCAGGACTTTTATGGTGCTGTGGGCAATCGCGGGAAACATCTTGTCGATTAGGCACCCGGTGAAAACGGCCACTTTGATCCCCGACTTTCCAGCCGGACGATCCATAGAAGGCACCTGCCGGTGAAAGGGCACCGGGGCCAGGGTTCTGAAATGGCGGTCCTGGATCAACGGTGACATCACTCGGGCACAGGAGGTTCCGATGATGTCATTGACCGGACGGGTAAAAATCTTTTGAAACCGGGCCCCCCACTCGACCAATCGATCGAAGAGCTTTGGGTTGGCCAGCATGCCTTTCAGAATCAAACGCTTGGCCGGCGACAGGCCCATATACCCGGTGAGGATGGCCCGGGCCTTGAGAAAGATCTCCTGCACGCTGACCCCGCTGGGGCAGTTGGCCGCACAGGATCCGCACAACAGGCACTTGTTAAGCCGTTGGTAGACCCCTTCGGGATCGTCGAAAATCTGTTCCATCAATCCGCTTAGCAGGGCCAGCTTGCCCCGGGCCACGTCGGCCTCTCGTCCGGTCTGATCGAAGACCGGGCAAACGGACTGGCACATGCCGCAACGCATGCATACGACCAGCTGATCTTCCAGTTCCCGCATGAGGCGGGCGAGTGCGTCCATTGATGCCATGATCAGAGATAGGCTTTCGCGGCGATTATTTTGCCGGGATTGAGAATGTTTTTTGGATCCAGGGCCCGTTTGAGCCGTGAAGAAAAAAGGATCGTTCCGGCACTGGTCTCTTTTTCCAGGTAACGGCATTTGGCCAGGCCGGTGCCGTGTTCGCCGGAAAGCGTACCGCCCATTTTCAGCGCATCATCGAAGATGTCGTCGATGGCCTTCTCCACTCGCTCCCATTCGGCATGGTTGCGCTTGTCGGTCAGAATCGTAGGGTGCAGGTTACCGTCGCCGGCATGGCCGAAGGTACCGATGGTCAGATCATAGCGTTTGGCAATCCGCTGGATGGCGACGACCATCTCCGGGAGACGGCTGCGCGGCACCGTGGCGTCTTCGAGCACCAGGGTCGGCTTGAGCTGGGCCAGGGCGGAAAGAGCCGCGCGGCGAGCAGCCCACACCCGGTCCCGTTCAGCCGCGTCCTGGGCCACGCGAACCGAGGTCGCCCCCATAGTCCTGCAAAGGGCCTCCACACGGGCGGCGTCTTCTTCCACCTGCGCCGCGTGGCCATCCAGTTCTATCAGCAGCATGGCGGCAGCGTCTTTGGGCAGGCCGGCCTTGCTGAAATCTTCCACCGCCCGGATCGTAAAATTATCGAGAAACTCCAGGGTGGCCGGAACGATCCTATCGGCAATAATGGCGGCAACGGTTTCGGATGCCCGCTCCAGGGATTCGAAAACGGCCATCATGGCCTTGCGGTGGGCCGGCAGCGGGATCAGTTTGAGGATGATTTCGGCAAACACGCCCAGGGTGCCTTCCGATCCGACCATCAGTCCGGTGAGGTTGTACCCGGTGGCACATTTGACCGTCCGGGATCCTGATTTGACCAGGTTGCCCTCCACATCGAAAAAGCTCATCCCCATCACATAATCGCGGGTGACGCCGTATTTCAGGCCGCGCAGGCCGCCGGCGTTTTCAGCCACGTTGCCGCCGATCGTGGAAACGGCCTGGCTGCCGGGATCGGGCGGATAAAACAGGCCTTTGGCTTCCACGGCGGCAGCCAGTTTGGCCGTGACCACACCGGGCTGGACCACGGCATACATATCCGCCTCGTTGATCTCCAGGATCGATTTCATGCCGTTGGTGACGATGACCACCCCGCCGGGCAGGGGCACGGTGCCGCCGCTCAGGTTGGTGCCGGCACCCCGGACGGTCAGGGGCAAATTGTTGTCGTTGCACAGGCGCACCGTCTTTCCCAGGGCCTCGATTGTTGTGGGGCGTGCGATCAGCCCGGGCTGCACGGGGTCGACGACAGCGGCGTCGTAAGAGTAGGTGTGCAGATCGGTGGCATCGGTCCACGCGTTATCGTCACCCACGATGGTTTTGAATTGACGGACAAGAGAATCAGCGATCATAGAATATTTCCTTTTACTTCCGAATCAGCAGGACCAATTCCTTGGGACCGTGAACCCCGAACACCAGAGTAAACTCGATGTCGGCAGTCTTGGACGGACCGGAGATCAACAGGGCGTTGGTGGGCATGCCGTCGGCCCAACGTTCAACGGCCATCATCTCTGCCAGCGAGTTGTAGATCGTGTCGGCATCGAGCACCGCCACGTGGACCGTCGGCACCAGGGACATCAGCCGCGGTTCGTGCGGTGTGGGCCAGAGGACCACGACACCAGTCTCGGCCACTCCCGCGCGGACGCTGGTAATGCCGGCATCCATCTGAAAGAGGTCTTCCTTGAAGGTTTCCACCGGCCCGGTGTAAGCCACCAGTTCCGGCAGTCCTTCGGTATCGGATGCCCAAGCCGTTTCGATTGCCGAACCAATCGGCGCCTCCGGACCGTAAAGGAGCCGTTTCCAGCCCTTCTCACGGGCCAGTTCCCGAAGTTTTTCCAGCCAACTGCCAGTGTCTACGATGTGGACCTCGGTGCGGATGGCCGCCATCAGTGTGGCCAGGCGTTCGATCTTCGCATCCCGATCGAGAGACAATTCCGGCGGCAGCGGCGCCTCTGGAACCGTCGTCTGCTCCGCACCGGAAGCGTGCAGACGGGCCAATATGCGATCACGGGCATTCTGGTGGCTACTCATCTTTCACCCCTTCGTTGCGTGCGCGTTCGTGAAGGCTGGCACGGGCCACTTTGGGCGACGTGCGAACACGCGTCCATTTTTTAAGTGGGCCAACCCTGGGCATGCGTTTTCCAACCTTCCCAGCCAGGCGGGTGCCCATTTCATTGAGCATGGGTGAACGGTTGGCCAGTTCCCAACCTTTCCACACCAGCGTTTCGGCCAGATTTTTCTTGTAGCCGCCGCCTTCGACCACGGCGCTGCCGTCCTGATCGTAGCTTTCGTTGCGCAACCGCCGGATCAAATCTGGAATCGGGATCCGAACGGGACACACTTCGCCGCAGGCCCCGCAAAGGCTGGACGCGGTGGCCAGCACACCGGCCCGTTCGAGCCCCTCCATCTGCGGGGTCAGGATCTTGCCGATTGGGCCTGGATAGACATGGCCGTAGGCGTGGCCGCCAATGCGAACGTAGACCGGGCAGTGGTTGAGGCAGGTGCCGCAGCGGATGCAAAGCAGGGTCTGGCGGAACTCCGGATCGGCCAGCATGCGCGAACGACCGTTGTCCAGAATGACCAGGTGCACCTCCTTGGGTCCGTCTTTTTCTTCGCTCTTGCGAGGGGAACTGATCATGTTGACATAGGTGGTGATCACCTGCCCGGTGGCCGATCCGGTCAGCAGCCGCAGCAGGGGCGGCACATCGGAAAGCTTTTCGATGACTTTTTCCAGGCCCATCACGGCCACATGAACCTCGGGGACGGTGGTGCACATGCGGCCGTTGCCCTCGTTTTCCACCAAGAGCAGGGTGCCGGTCTCTGCGATGGCAAAATTGACGCCGGAGAGTCCCACCTTGGCCGCAGCAAAGCGCTTGCGCAGCACCCGTCTGGCGATGGCGGTCAGCTCCTCCACGTCTTCAGTATAGGGCGTGTCCGGAATCTTATCGTGAAAGATCGCGGCTACTTCGTCCTTGTTTTTGTGAATGGCCGGTACGATGATGTGCGAGGGGGTTTCATGATTGAGTTGGATGATGAACTCACCCAGATCGGTCTCAACGGCTTCAATGCCCTGCTCATCGAGAAAATGGTTCAGGTGCATTTCTTCGGAGACCATCGATTTGCCCTTAACGATTGCCGGCGCATCGTGGCGGTGCATGATATCCAGAACGATCCGGTTGGCCTCGTTCGTATCTTCGGCCCAATGGACCTGGATACCGTTTTTGGTGCAGTTGGCTTCAAGCTGCTCCAGCAGCCGGGGCAGCTGTTTCAACGCGCGGCGCTTGATAGCATTGCCGGCCGAGCGCAGTTGTTCGAGATATTCGCTGTCCGGAAAAACCGCGCGGCGCTTGTCGACCAAAATGTCCATCGCGTTGCGCAGGTTTTTGCGCAGTTGATCATCGGCCAGCGCCCCGGTGACATTGTGTTCAAAATCGAATCGTGTGTGATTACCCATTGGTTCTCTCCCACAGGAATTCAGCCAGGTGTTTGCCGGCAATCGCCACACCGGCGTGTTCCATGGCGCCGCTGATGTTCATCAGGCACCCGCAGTCACCGGCCACCAGCGTCGTGGCGCCGGTTCGACGGATATCGTCCACCTTGTCCTTGACCATGGCGGCCGATATGGCCGGCTGCTTGACGGCAAACGTGCCGCCAAACCCGCAGCACTCCGTCTCGCGTTCCAGTTCCACCAAGGTCACGTTTTTCAACTGCCGGATCAAGGCCTTGGAATACCGGATCACATTCATTTCGCGCAGGGCGTGACAGGAGCTGTGCCAGGTGATCGTCAGCGGATCGCCCCGGTCTTCGAGTTCCACTGCCAGCACCGTGGCCAGGTACTCGGACCATTCATAAACCCGTTCGGAAAAAAGGCGCGCAGCGTCCTCATCGGGTGTACCGGCGAACAAGTCCGGATAGTGATGCTTCATCATGCCGGCACAGGATCCGGAAGGCACGATGATGGGGTAGGGTTTGGCAAACACACGGATCTGCTTAAGGGCAACGGCCCGGGCCTCGCGGGTAAAACCGGAGTTGTAGGCCGGCTGGCCGCAGCAGGACTGATCCGGGGGGAATACCACCGTTACACCAAGCGATTTAAGCAGCCTGATGGCCGCCATCCCGGCATCGGGATAGACGGCATCCATCAGACAGGTACCGAAAAAATAGGCCGTGTTGGATCGATCAGAATGGTTTCGGGATTGCATAATAATTTCCTTGGGTATTGGCATCAGCCCCCGAAAAACAGCGCCGGCAGCCAGGTAACCAACGCCGGGAACAGGACCAGGATGACCAGGCCGATCAACTGCAGCAGTACGAAAGGCATGATACCGCGGTAAATGTGCATCATTGTGTATTCCGGTGGCGCCACCCCCTTGAAGTAAAACAGCGCATAGCCGAA
>NZ_JASJGN010000267.1:0-4291 GCF_033791525.1 Desulfosarcina sp. | reverse complement strand
CATGGTCAGGTGGGTCGTGGCGCCACACTCACAATATACGCAATCCAGGTTACAGGTCTTGTGGGGCACAAGATCCACACCGAGCGAAATACCCAGACGGCGTGATGGAACCGGGCCGAACAGGGTCTTGTATATCATTTTGCAATCAGGGCGCATTGTCTTTTTATCGGCAAATTGAATTGCCACTTGGCTACCATAAAAGGCTATAAACAACAATAACTTATTTAGTTTCAGGGTGTGGATGGCATTTTGGTCGATCATCCAAAACCCGTGTGACCCGTTTGGTATTCTTGCAAAAATGGAACCAACAGCATACAATTCTCGCATTTAAATAGTGTTCGTCCAGAAACGAGGGATTTTGGTCGAGATCAAGGCGCGCGAAAAATTTTATCGCAAGCATATGGTTGATATTCCGAGGATAAAATTTTGAGCGCAACGCAGATATCGGGCAAAATAGCCGTTTATGGATGGACACTAAATAATTTAGAAAGGCTGGCATCAATTTGGTTATGATTGGCAAAACCAACCCGGGCAGGCGATCGCTGACCATCATCACCAGCCACGTAAATGCTGATTTCGATGCCATGGCCTCAATGCTTGCCGCCCAGAAGCTTTACCCAGACGCGTTGGTGGTATTTCCCGGATCCCAGGAAAAAAACCTGAGGAATTTTTTCATTCAATCCATGGTCTATCTTTTCAACATCGCAGAACTGGGAAAAATCGACTTCTCAGCGGTTACCAGGCTGGTTCTGGTTGACACCCGGCGAAAGAACCGGATTGGTGAACTGTGCCGGGTCCTGGACAATCCAGAGCTGGAAGTCCATATTTATGATCACCATCCCAAACACGACGATGATATTCGGGCGGACAGAGAATATCATATGTTGACCGGTGCCACGGTGACCATCCTGTCGGACATTCTGCGGGAGAAAAACATCCCCATCACGCCTGAAGAGGCCACCATCATGTGTTTGGGAATCTATGAAGATACCGGATCATTTTCTTTTCCGTCGACGACTGAAAAAGACTTCATTGCAGCCGCGTATCTGCTTTCAAGGGGTGCCAACCTAAACGTTATTTCAAGCATGATCACCCGGGAGTTCAACCCCGAACAAATCGGGCTGCTAAACGATATGATTCAGGCGTCCAGGCACTATGTGATCAAAGGGGTTGATCTCGTACTGACCAGTGTGACCACAGACAACTATTTCCCCGACTTTTCGTTCCTTGTCCAGAAAATGGCCAAAATGGAAAACATCGACGCTATTTTTGCCCTGGGGCAGATGGAAAACAAAGTTTACGTCGTGGCCAGAAGCCGTACGGATGATGTCGACGTGGGTGATATTTTGGACCAAATCGGAGGGGGGGGCCACCCGTCGGCCGCCGCGGCAACCGTCAAGGGAAAAACCATCGCTCAGACTGAGCAGCTGCTTTTCAAGGCCCTTTACGCGAAGATCAACCCCAGACGTCTGGCCCGGAACCTGATGTCTTCACCGGCCATCATGGCAAATGAGGAGACCACCTGCAAGGAAGCCAAGGCCCTGGTGACCCGCTACAACATCAATGCCCTGCTGGTTGCCGAAAGCAGCCCAAACGCCATGGGCTTTACCGGTTACATCACCCGGCAGGTCATCGAAAAAGCATTGTTTCATCACCTGGAGACGATTCCGATCCGCGAATACATGAGCACCGAGATATCCCACGTGCATCCAGATGCAGATGTCGTTGAAATACAGGATAAGATCATCGGGAACAAACAACGAATTCTGCCGGTCGTGGAAGATGGCCAGGTGGTGGGGGTTATCACCCGTACAGACCTGCTCAACACCCTGGTCCAGCAGAATCGGCCCGCAAACCAGGAATTTTCAATCTTGGACGACAAATCCAGCAATAAACGCTTGCGGATGGTGAACAATTTCTTGCGGGAACGTCTTTCCAAACACATGATGAAAACCCTTGTCCAACTGGGTGAAACCGCCAGTCAGTTGGACTGCAGTGCTTACGTGGTAGGCGGATTTGTCCGGGATCTGTTCCTGTACAGAAAAAATGAAGATATCGATGTGGTCATCGAAGGAAACGGAATCGCATTCGCCAAAACATTCGCCCAGGCATTCGGGGCAAGAACCCACACACATCAGAAATTTGGAACCGCCGTGATTATATTCCCCGACGGCTTTAAAATCGATATCGCCTCTGCGCGCATGGAATATTACCAGTTTCCGGCATCACTGCCGGTCGTTGAAATGAGCTCGATCAAGATGGACATGTTTCGCAGGGATTTCACCATTAACACACTGGCCATTCAGCTCAACCCGGGGAAATTCGGCAGGCTCATCGATTTCTTCTCCGCTCAGAAGGATATCAAGGACAAAACCCTGAGGGTGCTGCACAACCTGAGTTTTGTGGAAGATCCAACGCGGGTATTCAGGGCCCTGCGGTTCGAGCAGCGGTTTGATTTCACTATCGGCAAACTCACTTCGAGCCTGATCGACAATGCCGTAAAAATGGAATTTTTCAAGCGCCTTGCCGGCAAACGGGTATATGCGGAGCTCAAGTTGATCCTCAAGGAAGAAAACCCTGCGCCGACTATTATAAGGCTGATGGATTACAATCTGTTGAAGGTGATTCATCCGGGAATAATAATAGAAAGCGATTTAAAGCACCTGCTTGATACCACCAAGAAGGTAACTGACTGGCACGACCTGCTCTTCATTGATGAGCCCTATGAGCGCTGGGCCGTTTTTTTCATGGCCTTGATCCGCCACACCGATCTGCAAACCACGCATGAAATTTGTCAGCACCTGACCATCGCGCCGCGTTATGCCACGATGTTTGGTGAAAACCGCATTCATGCAGCGCAACAGGTCACTCGACTGGAATGGCATAAACGCATCAGCAACGCGGACGTCTACAACCTGCTCAAAGCATTCAAAACGGAAGTGATCCTGTACATGATGGTTTGCACCGGTTCCGAAATCGCCAAAAAACGAATCTCGCTCTACCATACCCGGCTGCGCAATGTGGCCATCACTGTCTCCGGAAAAGACCTATTGGGCATGGGCCTGGCACCAGGCCCCGTATTCAGCAAATTGCTCCAGGCGCTCCTGGAAGCCAAACTCAACGGATTGGTCAAAACCCATGAGGATGAGCTGGCTTTCATCAGAAGCAACATGTCGAAGTTAAAGGGTCGACGGTCGCCGGCCTGACGGATCACATTTTTCTTGATTGCATGCCGCCTTCCGTTTAGTATATCGGGTTTGAACAATAACCGGCGGCAGCCAAACCACCGATCAGGAGATGTATTCATGAGTTCCAAGAAACGAATTTTAAGCGGTATGCGGCCTACCGGCCCGCTGCATCTGGGCAATCTGCACGGCGCGCTCAACAACTGGGTCGGCATGCAGGACGAATACGACTGTTTTTTCTTCATTGCCGACTGGCACGCCCTGACCAGCGACTACGAAAACCCCGGCGCCATTACCGGTTATGTCAATGAAATGATAATCGATTGGCTCAGTGCCGGTCTCGATCCGGAAAAAAGCACCCTGTTCGTTCAGTCGCTGATTCCGGAACATGCCGAGCTGTTCCTGTTTCTTTCCATGATCACCCCGGTGCCATGGCTGGAAAGAAACCCGACCTACAAGGACCAGATCGTTCAGATCGAAAACAAGGACCTTTCCACCTTCGGATTTCTCGGATACCCGGTCCTCCAGGCGGCGGACATAATCATGTACAAGGCCAACGGCGTGCCGGTGGGCATCGACCAGGTGCCCCACGTGGAAATAACCCGTGAAATTGCCCGGCGGTTCAATTTTCTGTACGGCGACGTATTTCCCGAACCGGAAGCCATCCTGACCCAGACATCCAAGATTTTAGGCCTGGACCGGCGCAAGATGAGCAAGTCCTACAACAATGCCATCTACCTTTCCGATACGCCGGATGAAATCGCCAAAAAAGTGTCCCAGATGATCACCGACCCCCAGCGCATGCGCCGATCCGATCCGGGCAACCCGGACGTCTGCAATGTGTTCGAATTTCACAAAATCTATTCGGGCACGGAAACATGCGAGACCATCGACCCACAGTGCCGCAACGCAGAGATCGGATGCGTCGAGTGCAAAAAAATAATGGCCACAAATCTGATCAGCGCCATGGCACCCCTCCACGAACGGCGGGCGCATTTTAAAGCCAAACCCGAACAAGTCAAAGAGATCATCGCCCTCGGCAGCCAAAAAGCACGGGCGGTGGCGAGGGAAACCATGGCTCAGGTGAGGGCGGCCGTACGGATCAA
>NZ_JASJGN010000266.1:0-6192 GCF_033791525.1 Desulfosarcina sp. | reverse complement strand
CATCGACAACCTGGTCAAGGGGGCCGCCGGGCAGGCCGTTCAGAACATGAATTTGATGTTCGGTCTCGATGAAACCGCCGGCCTGTATGGTGTCCCCTTTCCGCTGTAGCTTCAGCGGACATTTCCAACAAGATCGCTTTGTTGACATACACGCCGTTTTGTACTAAACAAGGGGCGTTTTTATCATGGGAAACGCTCGCATTCTTACCATTTTGCTAATTACCTACAATTTTTTTGAAAACGCCGACGGCGTTTCATTAGCGCTATTTCGCACCGAAACCATCAATGTGAAAGGAGACTGGAGATGACAGCAACGCTTATTAAGGGGACCGAGATCCGGGAGCAGATCCTTGAAGAAATTACTGCCGAGGTAAAACAGATCAAGGAAAAACACGGTGTGGTTCCCGGTCTGGTCACCATCCTCGTGGGTCAGAGCCCGGCATCCATTTCTTACGTGACCCTGAAAATCAAAACCGCTCACCGCGTCGGATTCAAGGAAATTCAGGACAACCAGTCGGTGGACATCTCAGAAGCGGCGCTGTTGGCGCTGATCGACAAGTACAACAAGGATGAAAGCATCAACGGCATCCTGGTCCAGCTTCCTCTGCCCAAACACATTGATGAGAAAAAGGTTCTCAATGCGATCGATCCGGACAAGGATGTCGATGGCTTTCATCCGGTCAATGTAGGCCGGCTGATGATCGGTGGCGCTGAAGTCAAGTTTCCTCCGTGCACCCCTGCAGGGATCCAGGAGATGATCGTGCGTGCCGGCGTCGAGACGAGCGGTGCGGAGGTCGTCGTGGTCGGCCGTTCCAACATCGTGGGCAAACCGATTGCCAACATGATGGTCCAAAAAGGCCCCGGTGCCAACGCCACCGTCACCATCGTCCACACCCGGACCAAAGACCTGGCCGGCCACTGCAAGCGAGCCGACATTCTGATCGTTGCCGCCGGCGTACCGGACTTGGTAAAGCCGGAATGGATCAAACCCGGCGCCTGTGTCATCGATGTCGGTGTCAACCGTGTGGGTGAGAAAATCAGCGAAAAGACCGGCAAGAAGATAGCGATCCTCAAGGGTGACGTGGACTTCGATGCCGCAAAAGAGATTGCCGGCTCCATCACTCCGGTTCCCGGCGGCGTGGGCCCCATGACGATTACCATGCTCATGCTCAACACCCTGAAGGCTCTGAAGTTTAAACTGGGCATTGCCTGATCGGCTAAAGAAGCACTTCCCTCTGATTGGACTCGATTTATTTGTCAATTAAAATGGGGGGTTAAAAGGAAGCAACGGCTACCGTGGTATTGACATGAGGTCTTTATCATGGTAGCCTTTTTTCGTTTGCAGCGATTATGACTATAACCAATTGATATTTATAGTTAAAAACTAAATTCGCTTCTATTGTCGAAGGGTAATGGCTAAAAAAATATCGCTTATCATTCTGAGTAACTCGGGAACGACGGTCAAACAACTTGCCATCCCCGTCGTCCTGCTGACGGCGCTGGCACTGGTCACCGCTTTGGGTGTCGCGTTGGTCGGTATTGCCTTCCACGACTACCAGAGCCTTCGAAATTCCCTTGGCACCAGCAACCATATTGCCCAAACCATCGAGGAGCAGCGGGAAGAGATCGGGCAACAGCGGTTGCAGATCCAAGCGTTCGCCCATGAAATCAATGCACTCAAAGAAAAGCTGGTCGAGTTGGACCAGTTTGAGGAAAAGATTCGTGTGATTGCCAATCTGGCGCCCGGCCAAACCGATGGCAACCTGTTCGGTGTGGGGGGGGCCGCTCCCGAAGATCTGGAGCCCCAACTGGAATTGACCCAGCGGCACGAGGGGCTGATGCGTGAAATGCACCAGCAGGTGGATGAACTGGCGTCGGCATCCCAACGACAGGAGAACAGCTTCGGTAACCTGCTGGACAAGCTGGAAGGCCAGCGCAACCTGCTGGCTTCAACACCGGCCATTCGACCCACCGGCGGTTGGATGACCTCCCGTTTCGGCCACCGGGTTTCTCCGTTTACCGGTAGAAAAGAATTACATAAAGGGGTGGATATCGCCAACCGAAAGGGCACCGCCATCCTGGCTACGGCAAACGGTATCGTTTCCTTTGCGGGTAAAAAAGGGCCGATGGGGAATGTGGTTGTCATTGATCATGGCCATGGCATGATCACCCGGTACGCCCATCTCAGCGAAGCCCTGAAGAAACAGGGGGATACGGTCAAACGCGGTGACATCATTGCCCAGATGGGCAACAGTGGCCGCAGCACCGGCCCCCATCTGCATTATGAAGTTCACCTCAACGGTGTTCCCGTCAATCCCGTCACGTATATCTTGAATTGACAACAACAGGTGTTACATCGACCTTCCACAGCGGTCTATCCGACGGTCATTCGGTTGGCTTCCGCCTTCAGCGACCTGACAAGAGGCCTTGAAAGAGAGGGTTGCCCCTTTGCGCTTGAGTGGCCCGTTAAAATGGTTTAGAATGCCGCCGCGTCGAAAACGGGAAGAATGAGGGAAACCTGTCGCCGTGAAATCCATTCCCCGAGACACGATCCAGTCGACGAAATTGGAGATTGAATAGATGATTGGTAAATTTTTAACCCAGATGTTCGGCAGCAAAAATGAACGCGAACTGAAAAAACTTCAACCCTTCGTGGAAGCCATCAATGCCCTCGAGCCTGACATGAAGGCCATGAGCGAGGCACAACTCAAAGACCAGACGCCGCGGCTCAAGACTCGCCTTGACAATGGGGAACCGTTGGATGACCTGCTGCCGGAAGCCTTTGCCACCGTCAGGGAAGCATCCATGCGCGCCCTGGGAATGCGCCCCTACGACGTTCAGCTAGTCGGCGGCATGGTGCTTCATGGCGGAAAGATTGCCGAGATGAAAACCGGTGAAGGTAAAACCCTGGTGGCTACGCTGCCCGCCTACCTCAATGCACTCACCGGGCGCGGGGTGCATGTGATTACGGTCAACGATTACTTGGCACGGCGTGATACGGAGTGGATGGGACAGATCTACACCTACCTGGGAATGTCGGTGGGAACGGTCCAGCACGGGCTCGACGACCGGCAGCGCAAGGAATCCTACGGTTCGGACATCACCTACGGGACCAACAATGAGTTCGGTTTCGATTATCTTCGTGACAACATGAAATTCGATGGACAGTCACTGGTCCAGCGAGCTCTTCATTTTGCCATCGTGGACGAAGTGGACAGTATCCTTGTCGATGAAGCCCGGACGCCACTGATTATCTCCGGTCCTGCCGAGAAATCGACCCAGCTTTACCACCAGGTCAATGGGATCATCCACAAATTCAAGGTGGACGTGGATTTCAAGATCGACGAGAAGGCGCGAAGCGCAGCGCTGACCGAGGAGGGGGTGGCCCGCGCCGAGCAATTGCTGGACGTTGAAAACCTTTACGACCCAGGCAATATCGAGCTGCTTCACCACACTAACCAGGCCCTCAAAGCCCACACCCTGTTCAAGCGCGATGTGGACTATATAGTCAAAGAGGGCGAGGTAATCATCGTTGACGAATTCACCGGGCGGCTGATGCCCGGCCGCCGATACAGCGAAGGGCTGCACCAGGCGTTGGAAGCCAAGGAGAACGTCAAGATAGAAAACGAGAACCAGACCCTGGCCACCATCACCTTTCAGAATTATTTCCGCATGTCCGACAAATTGTCGGGCATGACCGGTACGGCCGACACCGAGTCGGCGGAATTCAAGAAGATTTACAATTTAGAGGTCTCGGTTATCCCCACCAACATGCCCATGGTCCGAATTGACTTTCCCGATGTGATCTACAAGACCCGCAGAGAAAAGTTCAATGCCGCTATCGAGGAGATCAAAGCCCTCAACCAGAAAGGCCAGCCGGTGCTGGTGGGTACGGTTTCCATTGATATTTCCGAACAGCTGGCCAACAAACTGAGAAAGCAGGGCATTCCCCACGAGGTACTCAACGCCAAGAATCACGAAAAGGAGGCGGAGATCATCTCCATGGCCGGCCAGAAAGGGGCGGTGACGATTTCCACCAACATGGCCGGACGCGGTACCGACATCGTTCTGGGTGAAGGCGTGACCGAACTGGGCGGCCTTCATATCCTGGGCACCGAACGCCACGAGAGCCGGCGCATCGACAACCAGCTGCGCGGCCGCTCCGGACGCCAGGGGGACCCGGGTTCTTCCCGTTTCTATCTGGCGCTGGAGGATGACCTGCTGCGTATTTTCGGCGGCGAGCGCATTACCGGCATTATGGAGCGTCTGGGTATGGAAGAGGGCGAGCCCATTGAGCACAACCTGATCAGTCGTGCCATCGAGAATGCCCAATCCAAGGTGGAGGCGCACAACTTTGACATCCGCAAGCACCTGATTGAGTACGACGACGTCATGAACCAGCAGCGCGAGGTGATCTACAAGCAGCGCCGCGACCTGCTGACCGGCGTTGACCTGAAGTCCACCATCGACGATATCATGATGGAAAGCGCCGAAACGATTGCCGGAAAATTTGCCGATGAGCGAGCGCTGCCTGAGGATTGGCAGTGGGAGGCCGTTTCGGACGCCGTATTCCAGCAGTTCAACTTCAGGCTGGCAAAACTGGATGAAAGCACCATGGACGGCCTCAATGACGAAGGCCTGGTCCAGGTCATTTACGAACAGGCCACTACCGTCTATGAAAAAAAAGCCGCCATGCTCGGCAGTGAGGATGATTTTCGTCAACTGGAGCGGATGGTGATGCTGCAGACCGTGGATAATCTATGGAAGGATCATCTACTCTCCATGGATCACCTCAAGGAAGGCATCGGGCTGCGCGGGTACGCCCAGCAGAACCCGCTACTGGTATACAAAAAAGAAGGCTTCGAGATGTTCCAGGAAACCATCGACCGCATCAAGGCGGAAACCCTGGGCATTCTTTTCCGGATACAACTGGCCCAGCCGGACCACATCGATGCCCTGCAAAAGCCCAAAGAGCAAAACCTGACCTTTTCCGGCGGCGGCGATGCCCCGGCAACCAAAAAACCGGTCAAAAGAGAATCCGAAAAAATCGGCCGCAACGACCCCTGTCCCTGCGGAAGCGGGAAGAAGTATAAGAAGTGCTGCGGAAGATAGCGTCCATTCAGAAACGGCATCTTGCGGCCCAGATCGGTGTTCTCGCCTTTTTGATATCCTCGACGTAGCGCTGCTACGCCTCCGGTTTCAAAAACGCTGCGGCCTTGATCTGAACCGCAATCTACCACTTCTGAACGCACGCTGATTAAAAATTAAAATAATAAAATATCGATGACTTAAAAAAATCAAAAAGCTAAGTTTCCACGCTGCCGGCCAAATATTTTTTAGGATTCCCTTCTACGATCCGAACCCAGAACGTAGTAGCTGATAAGCTAATAATCTGGTGAGCTGATCAGCTCAAAGCTCAAAGGCGAACCCAGAACACAGAACCCGGAACTCAACAAACCCAACAAACCCAATGAACCCAATAAACCCAATAAACCCAATAAACCCAATAAACCCAACGAACGCGACAACCATCGGCATTCTCTCCGACACCCACGGCCTTCTCCGCCCAGAGGTTGAAAAGGCACTGTCGGGCTGCCAACACATTCTGCACGCCGGTGACGTGGGAGATGGACAGGTGTTGACTCGGCTGGGACGAATCGCTCCGGTAATGGCTGTGTGTGGAAACATGGACCACGGTGCATGGTCCAATTCATTGCCGACCAAGGAGATGGTGGAGATTGAAGAAATATTTTTTTACATTCTGCATGACCTGTACCAGCTTGACCTGGACCCGTCTGCCGCCGGAATCCATGTGGTTGTCAGTGGACACACCCACCAACCCAAAATTTTTCAAGAAAATGGCGTCACCTACCTCAATCCGGGAAGTGCCGGTCACCGGCGGTTCAATTATCCGGTATCCATCGCCACGGTTCTTATTGAAAACGGTGCCGTGATTCCCCGTATCATTGAAATCGACCTTTAATCTGAACCGCGATAGCGAGCGCATTCCCCGCCGCTTGTCGGAGCAACGCGGAGATCCCGTTCATCGGGGCCGCGGGGAGGGTTCAATCCGATCCAACCGCTCCGCGATGGACCGATTGAAAACCAAATTACCTGAAACCCTGCCTCTTCCAACCCTTCCGCAGCCAAGAAATGCACTTTACAATCCATATCGGCGATGATTATAATCAT
>NZ_JASJGN010000265.1:0-15221 GCF_033791525.1 Desulfosarcina sp. | reverse complement strand
TGTGCCATGGTAAACCTCCTTGTTTTTCTATCCGTTTGGTAGTGGGCTGCCTCGTTGTTTGCAGCCCGTTGGGCTGCTGCCCTTGATAACGCATTGCGTTATAGCCGACAATATGATGCAGTGCGTTATGATTGTCAAGCGGATATTTCGTTTTTTTATAAAACCCAATCCGATCGCAGAATCGATCAAGCCTCCAACGAGGCGAAGCACAATAGTGAATCAACATCCAGTGAAAGCACTAATCCTCGGGCCGTGGTTGTTGATGATGAATCCAGTTATTTCGGACAGGATAGAATGAACATTGCTGGCGGAATCACTTGTGGCAGGAAAAATAAGGCGCAATCTTGCACAATTATTTCTTGCCGCGACCCTTAGAGCCGGCCTTTCTTGACAATCGCCACCAGCAGCCAAATGCCCATAAGGGCGGCGGCCAGAAAACCGATGATGCCGATCAGCGAGATGCCGTAGAAAAGTGGCGGGGTCTTGGAGATGACGATGAGTGCCGAGCCGATGATCAGTGCAGCGATGATGATCGAAAAAGAGATGCGGTTGCTGATCTGATCGTGGGTGGCGAGCATGCTCTCCATGCTTTTCAGATCCAGCATGAAGGTGAATTTCTTCTGGCGGATGGTGCGGGTGATCTCCAGCAGGTCCTTGGGGAACTCCTGGATGAAATCCATGTACTGGGCGAAGATGCTCACTGCATCGCTGCCCAGGCGTTCGGCGGAAAAACGCGAGAGCTTGACCTGCCGGATAAAGGGCTCGGCGTGGGCGATCATGTCGAAATCGGGATCCAGCATCAGGCCGACCCCTTCGACGGTGCTTAGGGCCTTCATCATTAAAAAAATCTCGGGCGGGAGGCGCAGCCCGTGCTGGGCGGCCAGCTCCAGCAGGTGATGCAGCAGTTTGCCGATCTGGATGTCCTTGAGCGGCTTGTAGAGATGCTCTCCCAGAAAGTCGGCCACGTCCTTGCCCAGCAGGCGCAGGTTGGGCTCATCGTCCCAGAGGGTCAGCTTGAGCAGCACCTGGGTGGTCCGTGGCTCGTCGCGGCGCACCACGGCATCCACCAGTTCCACGAAGGCCTCGCGGGTGTTGCGGTCAACGGTACCCATCATGCCGAAGTCAAGCAGACAGATCACGTTGTTGGGCAGGACGAAGAGATTGCCGGGGTGTGGGTCGGCATGGAAGAATCCATGATCGAAAATCTGGGTCAGCAGGATGTCGGCACCGCGGCGGGTGATCAACTGGCGATCGTAGCCCTTCTCGTCCAATCGGTCCAGCAGGGAAACCTTGATACCGTCCACGAATTCGGTGGTCAGCACACGTTCGGTGGTCTCCTCCCGACACACCTTGGGAATGTAAACCGTCTCATCGTGCAGAAAGGAACGGGCCACGCGTTCCATGCTGGTGGCTTCCAGCGTATAGTCCATCTCCTTTTCGATGGATCGGGCAAACTCTTCGACGATCTTGACCGGGCGGTGGTGGGCGATCTCTTCGATGTGGCGCTCGGCCAGGGTAGCCAGGTGGAGCATGATCTCCAGATCCACCTCCACCAGCTTGCGGATCCCCGGCCGTTGAACCTTGACGGCCACATCCTCACCGTCTTTGAGGCGCGCCCGGTGAACCTGCCCGATGGAGGCTGAGGCCAGGGGTTCCGGATCCAACTGGTCGAACAGGTCGTCGGCCGGCCGGCCGGTTTCTTCATAGATGATTCGGCGGACGTCAGCAAAGGGGAAGGCGGGAACTTTGTCCTGCAGCTTGGCCAGCTCGCGGACGAAATCCACGGGCACCAGGTCCGGGCGGGTGGAGAGGATCTGGCCCATCTTGATGTAGGTGGGTCCCAACTCTTCAATGGCCAGTCGCACGCGCACCGCCCGCGAGAGGCGCTCCACGCGTTCACCACGGTTACGGGAGATCACCTGAAGCCCGATTTCGATGTACTGATCGATCTTGAGCAGTTCGACAATATCCTCGAAACCGTATTTGAAGAGAACCGCCAGGATCTGCCGATAGCGGTTCAGGTTTCGATAGGTGCGACCGATCACACCAATTTTGCGTATGCTAATCATTCAGGCCGCGTCAAGACGTATCCGCTTCGCTCTGGCTGCTGATCAGCGTCTTCAGGTCACGAATCTCTTTTTTCAACCCCTTGAGCTCGTCCTGGGTCACTACGTCGGCTTTCTTGAGCAGTTCCTTGACGCTCTTTTCCACGCGTTCTTCCAGTTTCTTTTGGGCGTCTTCGTATCGGCTTTGAATGTCGTCGACAAACTTTCGACCTTCGGTTTCGGTCATTTTACTCTGCTCGGCCACCTCCTTGGCCAGATCCTCCACCTCGTCCCAGGCCTTGAGGGCTAATCCAACGCCGGCAAGCATGCTCTTTCTGACCAAATCAAACATCGGTGTCTCCTTCATTAATTAATAAGAAAAAGTTGCAGTTAAACCGGCAACCGAGGGCACCGTCTCCGTCGGCTGCTACATGCTAAGCGCGATGTCATGACGGATATGGGCGAATCGGCAAGCCAACTCGGTTGAGCCGTCATCTGCTCGGTGGAACGACAGCGCGAATTTAACACAAGGCCCCTGTCTTAGCAAGGTGTTTGCTTTACAACAGATTCAGACAATCCGCCATTGGGACAACCCAACCGATTGCCGGGAATGACAGCTGCATGTCGACACCCGAAGAGGCCGGTCGACGAGGAAAAATCACATCGGACATTCTCCTTGACTGTTTTCCCCAACTGGCTTAATGATTTGTGGGTCGTCCGGCGGTGATGGGCTGCCCGGACACAAATTTCAACTGAATAAAGGAGCACACAATCATGCCAGTATCCATCGCCATGGCCGGAAAAGGGGGGACCGGAAAAACCACCGTCTCCGGCATGTTGATCAAATACCTGGTCAGCCGGGGCAAGTCCCCGGTGCTGGCCGTCGATGCCGATGCCAATGCCAACCTGAACGAGATCCTGGGCCTTGAGGTAACCGATACCCTGGGCAACGCCCGCGAGGAAATGAAGAAGGGCATCGTGCCCAGCGGTATGACCAAGGATGTGTTCATATCCATGCGACTCGAGCAGGCCGTCATGGAGCAGCAAGGCTTCGACCTGGTGGTCATGGGCCAGCCCGAGGGGGCCGGCTGCTACTGCGCTGCCAACACCCTGCTGACCGGTTTTCTGGAGCGCCTGTCCGGCAATTATCCCTACGTGGTCATGGACAACGAGGCGGGCATGGAGCACCTGAGCCGGCTCACCACCAATAACGTGGATGTCCTTCTCATCGTCACCGACACCTCCCGCCGGGGCCTGCAGGCGGGACTGCGCATCCACCAACTGGCCAAGGACCTGAACATCGGTGTGGAAAAAAGTTACCTCATCATCAACCAGGCCAAGAGCGATCCGGCCGAGGTGGTCAAGGAGATGCTCGACAGCAACGGCCTGGAACTGGCCGGCGTCATCCCGGATGATGAGCAGGTGTACGAATTCGATATGGACGGCCGCCCCACCATCGACATCGATGATGGCAACCCGGCCCTGAATGCAGCCTATTCCATCTTCGACAAAATCATCCCTTAGACCCGGACCCACCGGAAGAGGAAGCCTATGAAGAGAACCGGCTATTTGCATGACAACAGGTATCTGCTTCACGACACGGGACCCTATCACCCGGAAATGGCCGACCGGTTAATCGCGGTGTACAACGGCATCAAGGAAGCCGGACTGCTGGACCAGTTGACCCTCATTCCGGCGGTTCGTGCCGACCTCAAGTGGATTGAAACCGTCCACGACCCCAAATACATCCGTCGCTTCGAGGAGGTCTGTCTGTCCGGAAACCGCACCTTCGACTATCCCGACAACCAGATGTGCGTGGACACTTACGAGACCGCTTATTTGGCGGTGGGGGGCATACTGGACACCGCCCGGCGGATCATGGAAGGTGAGCTGGACAACGCGTTCTGCGCCGTCCGTCCTCCCGGCCACCATGCCGAGCGGGATCAGGCCATGGGGTTTTGCTACTTCAACAATGTCGCCATCGCCGCCCGCTACCTGCAGATGGAGCACGGCATCCAGCGGGTGGGCATCATTGACTCCGACGTCCACCACGGCAACGGCACCCAGCACATTTTCGAAAAGGACCCCACGGTATTCTACTACTCCATTCACCAGCACCCCTCCTTCTCCTTTCCGGGAACCGGCCGCGAATTTGAGGAAGGCGCAGGGGACGGTCAAGGGTTTACCAAGAATTCATTGGTATTGCCCGGCCAGGGGGACGACGTCTACGAACAGCTGATCCTAAGCGATCTGCTGCCGGCCTTTGAGCGGTTCAAACCGGAAGTGATCATCGTTTCCACCGGCTTCGACGGTCACCGTGACGACGACATGTCTGACGTCAACCTCTCCACTGAAGGGTATTCCTGGATTCTGGAAAACATCATGAAATTGGGCAACCAATATGCCGCCGGCCGGGTGATTTCGGTACTGGAAGGGGGTTATTGCCTGGATCGACTGGGGGAACTGGCCACCAACCACGTCAGGATTCTGCTCAACGGATGAAAACTAACTACTGATTGTTTGGAGGATAATATGTTTGTCAGCCGATCCATGGTTTCACAAGTCATCACCATCGATAAGGATGCATCCGTTTTTGAAGCCCAGGAAAAAATGGCGGCCAACGGTATTCGCCACCTGCCCGTCGTGGAAGCCGACAACCGCCTGATCGGCATCGTCACTGACCGGGATATCCGCAGTGTCATGCCCTACAGCCTGATCAAGGAAAAAGGCATCGCCCGGGAGCGGGAAAAACTGGCCCACCTGAAGGTGGCAGATATCATGACCCGCAATCCCAAGACCATTTCACCCATGTACACCATCCAGGACGCCTTGTTGATGATCCAAAAGGAAAAAGTGGGGGCCTTTCCCGTGGTGGACGACAAGGGCGAGCTTCAAGGGATTTTGTCCGTGAGGGATCTGCTGCGGGCGTTCATCAATGTCCTGGGCATCGGCCAGCCCGGCACCCTGGTGGGCATCGAAGTGGAAGAAAAAATCGGGCAGATGAAAAAGATCGTGGATGCCATCACCGAAGAGAACATCTCATTCGGCAGCGTTCTGGTGGCCCGGACCTGGGATGAGGGCAAACGGGCGGTATTTCCCTACCTGCTCACCAACAACGTGTCCAAGGTCAAGAAAAAGCTTTCCACGATGGGGTACAAGCTGATCAATCCCATGGACTGGTACCTGGACAGACTGCCGAAAAAACAATAGGCGATCAGCGAAAATGGAGCCCGCAGCCATTGAGGCCAGTCCTTACCAGGACCTTTACATCTACTACCTGTCCGGACGGTTCCGTCCAGGCCGGGATTTCGATCCGGAACACTACATTGGCTGCTGGGAAGAGGGAGAATTCTCTTTTCTCTTTTTCACTCATCCGAACATGGCCCTGGTGGAAACGACCGTCAACCGTCTGGCGGGCCTGGAACTGCTGGACCACTACCACATGACCTATGACCAGTGGCAGGGCGGCGACATCGTGCCCTGCCGCATCGGCCGATTTGCCATCTCGCCCCCGTGGTTCAAGGTGGACAAGAAGAACACCGCTACCACGATCGTCCTCGACCCGGGCGTCGTTTTCGGCACCGGCACCCACCCCACCACCCGTGACTGTCTGGAAGCCCTCCAGCTGGCCTTCGAAGACACCCCCCTCCGAAGCGCCCTGGACCTGGGTACGGGTACCGGCCTGTTGGCCCTGGCGGCGGCCCGGATGGGCTGCCCGAAAGTCCTTGCCGCGGACCTGACCCTTCTGGCCGCCCGCACCGCGCAAAAGAACGTGAGGCTCAATGGCCTGTCGGAGCGAATACTCGTGGTACAGGGAGATGCCGAGAAATTTATGGACTTCCCGAGCGACCTTGTGGTAACCAACATACATTACGACGTTATGAAAAACCTGATTGGGACCTCGGGTTTCCTGAAGAAAAAGCGCTTCATTCTGTCCGGGCTGATGCGCAGTGAAGCCGCACGTATCGAATCGACGCTGGCCGGTCTTCCGGTGGAAATTATTCGCCGATGGGATCAAGACGGCATCTGGCACACCTTCTACGGTGCATCGTATTGACATGCGGAGATAAAAAGGACTGACCATGGTCATCACATGCTGGGGCTCCAGAGGGTCCATACCCGTCTCCGGAAAAGAGTACATCAAGTACGGCGGTGATACCACCTGCATAGACATCCACACGGACAGTGACGACATCATTATCGTGGATGCCGGCACCGGCATCCGGCGGCTGGGCAACCATCTCATCGATCAGGGCCGTTACCGCTACAACTTCCTGCTCACCCACGGCCACTGGGACCACCTCATGGGGTTCCCTTTCTTCAAGCCGCTGTTTCTCAGTCGCTCCGAAATTCACATGCACCGGGCACCGTTCAACAAAAAGTTCATGGAAAGCATGTTTTCCAAGGTGATGGCGCCGCCCAATTTCCCGGTCCGATATTCGGACCTCAAGGCGAAGATCGTCTGGGAAGAAGGCCATCCGGCGGAGTTTCAGATCGGGTCGGCAACCGTGGTGCCCATCCCCATCAGTCATCCCAATACCGGCAAGGGCTACAAGTTCATTGAAAACGGGAAGACCTTCGTATTCCTCACCGACAATGAACTGGATTTCGTTCATCCCGGCGGGCTGCCCTTTAAGAACTATGTGGAATTCTGCACCGGAGCGGATCTGCTGATTCACGACGGAGAGTACACCCAAACCGAGTACCGTAAACACATCGAATGGGGGCACTCCTCCTACACCGACACCCTGCGGCTGGCATTTGAGGCAGGGGTCAAGCGCCTGGGCCTGTTTCACCTGAACCAGGAACGCACAGACGACCAGATGGATGCGATCGTGAAACACTGCCGGCAGATCATCACCGAAAAAGGCCGGACCCTGGAATGCTTCGCCGTGGGCACGGACATGACCTTTACGTTATAAACGTGTTAAGTTTTAAGGATTGATTATAAGGCCGATTCAGAACGCCCTCCCCTTAAACCTGCGACTTCAAACTTAGCACTGAATAATACCACCATGATCGAACCGATCGAACACGCCGCTGACATTCTGTCCAAAGCCAAATCCGCCGTGGCCCTGACCGGCGCCGGCATCTCCGTGGAGAGCGGGATTCCACCCTTCCGGGGCAAAGGCGGCCTGTGGGAAAAGATCGATCCCATGAAAGTCGCCCATATCGATGCATTTCTGGATGATCCGGAGACCGTGTGGAAGCTGCTGATCAAGGACATGAAGACCGTACTGGACACAGCCCGACCCAACCCCGGACATATCGGGCTGGTCGATCTGGAACGGCTGGGCATCCTGAAGACCGTCATTACCCAGAATGTAGACGGCCTGCATCAGATGGCGGGTAACAGCGACGTCATTGAATTTCACGGCAATTTTGCCTGGCAATCCTGTCTGGACTGCAACCAGAGCATCAAAACCTCACAGGTGGATCTGACGCAGATGCCCCCACGATGCAGCTGCGGAGGCATCCTTCGACCGGATTGTGTCTTTTTCGGCGAGATGATCCCCCATGACGCGTTGATTCGTTCCCAGCGGGTCTCGGCGGCCTGCGACGCCATGCTGGTGATCGGCACTTCAGCCTTGGTTCAGCCGGCAGCCACCATGCCACTCATTGCCAAGGACAACGGCGCCGTCATTATCGAGATCAACCCTGAACCCACGCCGCTCACCTCGCGTATCAGCGATCTGCCACTGCTGGGCGGTGCCGGAAGCATCATGCCCCGCCTGCTGAAGGCCATCCGGCGGCGGGGGCCTTCCACCTGACAACCATTGACACCCTACTATCTCCCTATGAAAACGTAGGCGTTCAGGGGTTCAACGGTTCAGGGTTCAGAAGTTCGACATTCAACTCTCAAACCATCAATCCTGGACTTTTTTTGCGATTTGGGGTTAAAAAAAAACCAAATTATAATACAGCGAGTTGAATTGGACGTAACATTTTGGAATATTTCTATTAATAGATCATCTGAAGCTCAGTGGCTGTCTCAGGCGCAAGCAATCCCGAGCTCTGAACCCTGAACCCCGACAAACCGGAAACGACAAATCGCAAGCACCAAAGTTCATATAAATTACAAAGTTCAAATCTCAAATCTCAAAAAAGGGCAAAAACTGGAGTTGATTGCCGTTTTGAATTCTCCAAATATTGATAATTGGAATGTTAAGCGACTGAACCCCAAACCCTTGAACACGCCATGATGCATAACAACCGCTGGGTAAAAAAGGTCACCCTGCCCCCTCCTTCCCTGGGGGACAACACCGCCGATGCCGACCGACTGGCGGCGGCATTGAAAAAATCACTGGGAATCCGGACCGTCCACATGGATCTGGCGCTTTTGAAACAGCTGCCCGCCCGGCTGCGGGAATGGAATTTTCGGGCCACCGCCGTATGGTTCAAAGATGATGGCGGCAACGGTATCCTGGCCCACCTGGCCGCACCGGATACCGCCGACACCCTTTGCGGCCTGGCCGTTGATCTGGGCACCACCCGCGTGGTGCTGCGCATCATCGATCTTTCCACAGGCGCTCACCTGGGCGAATCGGTGTTCGACAACCCCCAGATCACAGTCGGTCCGGATGTGCTGGCCCGCATCCACCACGTGGAAAAACCCGACGGCCTGAACCGGCTCAATCGCCTCATTGTCGACGGCATCAACGATGCATTGAAGGTCCTGTGCGACGGATGCGGCATATCTCGCGCAAACATCCACCTGATGTCAGTGGCCGGCAACACGGCCATGACCCACCTGCTGATCGGCCTCAATCCCCGGTGGATGATCCGGGAGCCATATATTCCGGCGGTAAACCGGCCCGGCGTGATCACCGCGGCCGAGCTGGGCATCCACGTTCACCCCACCGCAAGGGCGCTGATCTTTCCCAATGTGGGCAGCTACTTCGGCGGCGACCTGATTGCAGGCATCCTTTACTGTGACATGGACCAGCGGGACGAAACAGCCATCCTGGTGGATGTAGGCACCAATGCGGAAGTGGTCCTGGGTAACCGCAAATGGATGATGGCCTGCGCAGGTGCGGCCGGCCCAGCGCTGGAAGGTGGCGTCACACGCATGGGTACCATGGCCGGCCCGGGAGTCATCGACCGAATCGCCATCGATCCGGATTCAATGGCGGTTGACATCCACACCATCGACAATCAGCCGCCCCGGGGCATCTGCGGCTCCGGTGTCATCGACCTGGCCGCAGCCCTGTTCCGATCGGGAATGATCGACATCCGCGGAAAACTGCTGCCCGATCGCTGCGGGGATCGTTTTAAACTGAAAGACGGGCTGGGGCATTTAACCCTCGTAACCGCCGACCAGTCGGCCACGGGCCAGGATCTTGGCGTCACCCAGGCAGATCTGGACAGTCTGGTCCGCTCCAAGGCCGCCATGTACACCATCCTTGAAACCATCACCGGCAGCGTGGGTATGCAGCAGCAGAATCTGGAAACCTTTTTCGTGGCCGGCACCTTTGGCGCCTACATTGATCCGGCCTCCGCCATCACCATCGGCATGATCCCGGACCTGCCCTTAGCGCGCTACCACAGTCTGGGCAACAGCTCGCTGGGCGGCGCCACGAGGGTGCTGGAAAATCCCGAGTGCTTCGACCGCGTCAATCAAATCCGCGACGGCATCACCTACTTGGAGTTGAACGTGAACCAGGACTTTATGAACCGCTTCTCCGCGGCCAAGTTCCTTCCTCACACGGACACCTCCCGGTTTCCTTCGGTTCGATGGCCCGATGGCCGTTAACCGCCGGTCAACACCCCGTTTTCGCGCCTGATGACCTGCCGGATTGCCGAAACCGACCGATCTTCCGACCGATCTGGCCGATTCATCGACTTCGCCGGGAGGCAGGCCGACCCGACGGCCAATGGCCCAAACCGGCCATTTTCTCACCGCTTGAAACGACTCATTCCGTATTCTTTTCAGCAGGTTGGTTCCTACCAAATAAAGCCTTGAAAGGTTCTGTGCATTATGATAGTCGATGGTTTGATTTTTTCTACCCACATGTGCATTACAACCCAACTCCAAAAAGGATCGAGACCACATGACGTCGAAGAAACAGTTGCTGTTTGCTTACGGTCTGGCAATCCACCTGTTGCTTGTCGGCATTATCTGCTATGCCGCCTTTCCGGTCAACGCGCCCGATGAACCCATTCGTATCATGTACCAGACCAATGCCGGAAAAGTCCTTTTTGATCATTACACCCACTCCGCCGCATCCGGTTACGGGGCAAGCTGCTTTGACTGCCACCACCATCCCAGCGACGACGACAATGCACTGATTGCCTGTGGTGAGTGCCACCAGGCACCAGCCGAAGACGGTTCCAAGCCGGAAGGATGTCTGGATTGCCACGATGAGAGCGACATTGAGGATTCGGAACTGCCGGCACGGGCGGATGCATTTCACCAGCAGTGCATCGAATGTCATGAGCAGTTTGAAGCAGGACCGCCGTCCGGCTCGGAAAACTGCTCTCAATGTCACGTCCTGTAATCGAGGCAGTCAGCGTTGATGAAGCTGTATGGAAGTAATCATTTTTCACCGCGGCCCTAACAAAAGGTTAAGCTATGCGAAAGCGATCATTCTTCGGTCTGTCCAAACCTTGCTTCAACTATGAACTGGCCACCGGCACCGTCGCCGATCCGGTGGCCATCCCGACACCGGAAACGGTTACCCTTTATATCAAGCAGGAACTCAAGCGTGCGAGCAGCAGCCTGAAAGTGGGCACACCGGTAAAAACCGGTCAGCGGCTGGTGGTCAACGAAGGCGACGACATCTGCGCCATCTCGTCGGTGACCGGCACCATCTGCGAAATCGCCCCTTTCCTTGCCGATTTCGGACGGGCATGGACCGCCGTCACCATCAAAACCGAAGGAAGCGATACACCGGACACTGAATTTGCCGAAGCCATGCAAGCGCCGTCCTTAGAGACCCTCAACCGCTATCTGGCCACCTGCCCCGGCGAGCCGGACATCGGCCCGTTGATGGACGAACGCAACCCTGTTCACACGATCGTCATCTACGGCGGCAATGCCGATATTCTCATCGATACCAGCCTGTATCTGTTCAAACAAAGCGCCGAAGCGGTCAACGCGGGCATCGAAATTCTGAGAAAAGCCACGGGCATCGAGGACATCGTCATCGTGATCCCGGAAGAGAGCGTACAGAACTACTCCGGCCATCTGGATGCCCGCATGCAACCGGTTTCATCCCAATACCCCTATGCTCAGCCGCTCATGGTTCTGCACCAACTGACCGGGCGGCTGCCCGATGAAAAAGGCATGGCATCCATGGGTGTCCATTTCATCCGTGCAGAAGCCGTGGCCGCTATCGGCCAGGCTTTCTCGTCCGGCAGCCTGCCCGTTGAAAAGACGGTAGCCGTCATCGACAAGCAAGGAACAAAGCACCTGGCCCGGGCGCGGGTGGGGACACCGGTGGGCGTGCTGCTCAAAACCTTCGACGTGCAGGTCAACGACCAGGACAAGATTATTTTCGGCGGGCCAATGACCGGCAACGCCATCTACAGCGAAGACCTGCCCATCGGGCCGGGTACCGACGCCATCCTAGTTCAGGACAAAAGCGTCATTCCCTTATACAGCGACTATCCGTGCATCAATTGCGGCGATTGCGTGCGCATCTGCCCGGCCAACGTACCGGTGAACCTGCTCGTTCGCTTTCTGGAAGCCGGACAGTATACCGAAGGCGCCGACCTTTACGACCTATACTCGTGCATCGAGTGCGGCCTGTGCAGTTACGTCTGTGTGTCGCGCATTCCCATCTATCAGTATATCAAACTGGCAAAATACGAAATAGGACGGATCACATCTGCGGAGGAGCTGAATGAACAGTAAGAAAACGCTAATCGTATCCCACGCACCGTTCTGGCATGACGGCAGCGGGGTTCCCGAGCGAAGCTACCACACCATGATCGCCGCCCTCCCCGCCGCTTGCGTGGGAATCGCCTATTATGGAGCGCCTGCGCTGGGCGTTATCAGCCTGGCCATTGCCTCGGCGATTCTCTGGGAACTGCTGTTCAATTACGCCAGCAAACGGTCGATTACCGTAGGCAACGGCAATGCGGCCCTGATCGGATTGCTGATCGCCATGGTGCTTCCCGCATCGGCACCTTGGTGGCTCGTCCTCATCGGCACCTTCCTGGCCATCGTCATCGGCATGCAGATATTTGGCGGCATCGGTGCCAACCCGTTCAATCCGGTGGCCCTTGCAATCGCCATTTTAATGGTGTCCTACCAAAACCATCTCGATTTCGACGCCGCATTGGTCAACTTCTCACTCGACTTCCCTTCCACAACGGATCCGCTGGCCGCCCTGAAAGCCTTCGGCCCAGCGGCTGTTGAGAACCTCAATCCCATTGATCTGCTCATGGGACGGCAGGTGGGCGGTCTGGGCAGTTCCTGTGGTTTGGCCATCGCCATCGGCGGCATTTACCTCATGCTTCGGGGAATCATCCGCTGGGAAATCAGCATCGCTTTTATCGTCGGCGTCTTCATCAGCGCCATGCTATTCAACATGTCCGATCCGGTTCGCTACGCCCCGCCGGCATTCCACCTGCTCACCGGGTATACGCTGCTGGGAGCCTTTTTCCTGGCCACCGAATCCTCATCTTCACCGGTCAACTTCATTCCCATGCTCATTTACGGCGCGCTTGGCGGTGTTATGACCGTCCTGATCCGCAACATCGGCGCCTATGTGGATGGCGTGATCTTCGCTATTCTCCTGATCAATCTGATAAATCCGCTGGTCGATAAGATCAGACCCAAGGCAATTGGAAAGGTGGCGTGACATGGGTGAAATGATCAAAATGGTTGTGGTTTTGACCATTCTCAGTGTCATTTCAGGCGGCGGCTTGAAAGGGCTGGAGGAATGGGCCAAACCCAAGATTGAAAACAATGTGATGAACCTGGTCAAAGGGCCCGCCATCCGACAGATCCTGGAAGCGGCCGACAACGACCCCGTGGAAGACCGATTCAAGATCACCGACGGTGACCAAGAACGCAATATCTTCGTGGGCGTATTCGGTGGTGCAGCCGATACGGTCGTGGTGGAAGCCAGTGCCAACGGGTATGGCGACAAGGTCGGTATGGTGGTGGCAATCAACATGGCGGATGATTCCCTGCGCGGTATCGCTGTTACCACTCACAAAGAGACCCCAGGCCTGGGCGCCAGGGCCAAAAATGATCCCAGTTTTGCCGCCCAATTCGCGGGCAAAGCCATCACCAGCCCCTTCGGCGTCACCAATGACGGCGGCCAGATCAGTGCCCTGAGCGGCGCCACGATCACCTCACGAGCCGTTTGCAGCGGGATCAATCAAGCCGTCGAGACATACAACAGGCTGAAACCGCAGCTGGAAGAACAAATCAAAGGCATAGGCAAATAAAGGAGTTTACTCAATGGCCAAATCGTTCGCTTCTGAATTTACCAAAGGCCTCTGGAAAGAGGTCCCGCCGTTCCGGCTGGTTCTCGGCCTCTGTCCGGTACTGGGCGTGACCACTTCCATGAAAAACGGCATCGGCATGGGGCTGGCCACCACCTTCGTCCTGCTTTGCTCCAACATTTTGGTCAGTCTGCTGAGGAAGGTCATCCCCGCCAAGGTGCGCATCGCCTGCTTCATTATCATCATCGCCACCTTCGTCATCGTGGTCGAACAGATGATGCAGGCCTTTGCCTACACCCTCTTTTTAGACCTTGGCGTGTTTATCCCGCTGATCGTGGTCAACTGTATCGTTCTGGGCCGCGCCGAGGCATTCGCCTCGAAAAACGGTGTTCTCAAATCGACCGCCGACGGTCTGGGGATCGGTCTCGGATTCACCTGGGCGTTGGGTCTGCTGGGCGCCGTGCGTGAACTGATCGGAACCGGCTCCCTGAAAGGAGACGTGTTCGGGCTGATCCATTGGGACGTCCCCAATTTCTTCGGTGCCGCTTTCGAACCGTTCGGCTTTGCCGTCCAGGCGCCAGGCGCGTTTGTGATCCTGGGATTATTGCTCTGTGCGATGAACCTGATCCCCAGCAAATAGCTTCGAGGAGTTAAGCTACCATGGAATATATCGAAATCATCATCGCCACCATTTTTGTCAACAACATCCTGCTGGCGCAGTTCTTGGGCAACTGCCCGTTTTTGGGAACCTCCAAGAAGATGGAAACCGCTATGGGCATGGCCATGGCCGTCATCTTCGTCCTGGTCATGGCCGGTGCCATGACCTGGCTGATCTTTAACTACTTGCTGTTGCCCAACAACCTGGTATTCCTGCGAACCATCGCCTTTATCCTGGTGATTGCGTCCCTGGTGCAATTCGTAGAGATGTTCCTGAAAAAAAGCATCCCGGCCCTTTATGCCGGGCTGGGCATTTTTCTGCCGTTGATCACGACCAACTGCGCCGTGTTCGGTGTCTGCGTGCTCAACATCGACAAGGAGCTTGGTTTCGTGCCGGCCCTGGTCACATCCTTCGGATATGCTGCCGGTTTCGGCCTGGCGCTGATCATTTTCGCAGGGCTGCGCGAACGCATCCTGCTGGCCCGCGTGCCCAAACCGTTGCAGGACACCTCCATCGCCCTGATCA
Source organism: Desulfosarcina sp. (assembly GCF_033791525.1). GTDB lineage: Bacteria > Desulfobacterota > Desulfobacteria > Desulfobacterales > Desulfosarcinaceae > Desulfosarcina. The sequence continues at coordinate 593 of NZ_JASJGN010000265.1, read as the reverse complement.
CTGCCGGCGTTATTTCACTGAGCTTCTATGCCTTTCGCGGCATGGTGTAGATTGAATCAAGGAGGTTTTCGTGACCATCGCTATTCTTGTTATGCTGGGCATTGGCGCAACCTGCGGTATTATCCTCAGTGTTGCCTCCAAAGTCTTCTACGTCTATGAAGATCCGCGCATCGCCGAAGTGGAATATTTCATGGCAGGCGCCAACTGCGGTGGCTGCGGCTTTGCCGGGTGCAGTGCGGCGGCCGTGGGTGTCGTTGAAGGCAAGGCCGGCCCCGGCGTCTGTGTGGTCGCCGACTTGGAAGCGGCCATCAATATCGCCGGCGTGATGGGTGTGGATCCGGGTACAGCCGAGCCCCTGAAATCCCTCAACTCATGCAGCGGCGGTGACCGCGCCGAGGACAATTTCATTTATAACGGCGCCATGACCTGCGCGGCCATGACCGCTCTTTACGGGGGCAAACGGGTCTGCTCCATCGGTTGCATGGGAATGGGCGATTGCGTCCAATCCTGTCAATTCGATGCCATCCACATGGGCCCGAAGGGGTTTCCGGTCATCGACGAATTCAAGTGTGTGGGCTGCGGCGCCTGTCAAA
>NZ_JASJGN010000264.1:0-2883 GCF_033791525.1 Desulfosarcina sp. | reverse complement strand
AAGGCGGGAGTCTATAACTATCTGAAACTTGTGGATCCCCGCCTACGCGGGGATGACAAAAAAGAGGACATTTCGACTTTTTACGGGTTCCTCAATATTGGTTTGTTGAGGTTTGGAATTTTAGTGATTGTGATTTATTTGTCACTTGGGGTTTGGTTATTGTGATTTGGCTACTATTTGTCTTTTGTATGCTGACATAAAAATACGGATGTCAGGATTAAAGTCCTAAAGGTGAAAACCCCCGCCCGTTGGGGCGAAGGTTTTCAGGAGGTTTCGAAGTTAATGCTCAAACACGGTTTACAGGGATCGATCAGGCAGCCGGGGCTTTCTTGAACCACCCGATAATCGTCTTGATCCAGATGCCGCTCAAAATATAAGAATAAAGCCAGGTACCAAAAATAATCAGAATAAAGGCCTTGACGATATCCATGGCGCTGCCGTTCAGGGAGAAAGCCGGCACGTAGCCGAACAAAAACGGCCCCAGGTAGAGAAACTTGGCGAACTTGAAGGCGGCGAAGGCCGTGCGCCACATGTTGGCTTTGGCAATCGTCGCCCCCGCGAAAGCGGCGATGCACACCGGCGGCGTGATGTTGGAATCCTGGGAGAGCCAGTAGACGATCATGTGGGCGGCAATTTCGTTGATGCCCAGTTGGGTCAGGGCCGGTACTGCCACCACGGCGGTGATCAGGTAGGCCGCGGTGACCGGCACACCCATGCCGAGAACAAGAGATGCCAGCGCGATAAACAGGATCGTGAGCACGAGAGAACCGCCGGCCAGCTCAATGACAATGTCGGCAAAGGTCAGCACCAGTCCGGTAAAGGTCAATACGCCGATGATGATGCCGATGACGCCGAGGGTGGCGCCAATTTTCAGGCTGTTTTCCGTTCCGGACCGGGAGGCATCGACGAATCGCTTCAGCCCGGTACGAATGGCAGGACGATGATCTTTTTTGACGAAGTACCAGATCGCGCAAATGGCTATGCCGGAAAAGACCATCGTCTTTTCGGAAACCATGTGGTTGAAACTCCTGCCCGCCTCGGGCCCGACGGTCTTGCTGAGCAGCAGCGATATCATCTGCGTGGCCAGGACCAGGGCCATGACGACCGCCAGGGTGTAGTCGATTCGCTTTTCCTTGTATTTATAACTGACCATGATGCAGGTGGCCAGTCCCAGGATGGCCGAGTAGCCCGGTGAGTAGCCGGACAACATGAAGATGGTGATCACTATCAGGGGCAGAGCGAAGAACCACTCTTTTTTCAGAATCTCCATGGCGCTGTGTTCGGACCGTTCCCCCACGATGTTGTGCATCTTGGCTTCGTAGTGCACCATGACGAACACGCTGAAAAAGTACATGAATGCCGGAAATATAGCCACCAGCATGATGCGCGAGTAGGGTACACCGGTCAGCTCCGCCATAATGAACCCGCCGGCCCCCATGATGGGGGGCATGAACATGCCGCCGATGGAGGCCGCCGGTTCGATGCCGCCGGCGATGTGAGGCCGGAAGCCGGCCTTTTTCATCATCGGGATGGTAAATGTTCCCGTGGAGACCGTATTGGCGATGGCACTGCCGGATATGGAACCGAACAGGCCGGAAGCGATGACCGACACCTTGGCCGGTCCGCCGATTTTGTGTCCCACCGCGGCCAGGGGCCAGTCGATGAAAAATTTCTGGGCGCCGCTCTTTTCCAGGAAGGCGCCGAACAGGACGAACAGGATCACGTAGGTGGCCAGTACGTTGGCCATGATGCCGAAGACGCCGTCGCTCATGTAGTAAATAGTGGTGCACAGGTTGGGAAAGGTTTCACCCGGATGGGCAAGCAGGTCCGGGGCATAGGGCCCGTATACGCCGTATAGGATCATCACCGTGCCGATGATCACGAAGGCGTTGCCCACCACCCGCCGGGCCAGTTCGATGCCGATGAGCACCCCGACCACGGCAACGGCTTGGTCCAAAGCGTTTTCCGCACCCGTGCGGTAGTTGATCGCCTCGAAATTGAGTATCCAGTAGCCGATGCAGATGATCGAGAGCAGGATCAGGATGTAGTCCACCACCCGCATGACGGGCGATTTGGATTTGTAGAGCAGAAACACCAGCACATAGGTGATGATAACATAAACGCCGCGGTGGTACTGGGTGGATGCCGGCTGGACCACGGCAGCATAGGAGTAAAACAATACCAGCAGTACCGAAAGGACATCAAATATAATTTGTTCGAATCGCTTTAATTGATCGTACACGGCGGCTCCTGCCTTGTTAATAGGAGAATATTTTGCAAACAATTGAAAGGGGCCGCGGCTTTCGCCACCGGCCCCTTATTGGTTGGGTTTATTTCAAAACGCCCTTTTCTTTCCAGAACTTCTCGGCTCCCGGATGCAACGGCGTAACGATACCGTTGATCCCGCTTTCGACGCTCATGGCCTTGGCGGTCTTCTTCACGTTGACCATGTGGGCCAGACCCTCGGGGGTGTAGATCTTGGAGAGCAGGGTATAGACCACGTCCGCCGGGACATCCTTGTTGGCCACCCACAGGGCGGAGTCCTGAAAGGAGGGGGTATCCGTATCCACGCCCTTGTAGGTCCCCGCAGGCACCTTCAACTTGGCGAAGTAGGGATATTTGTCATAGAAACCGGAGGCCGTGGCCTCGGCATCCAGGTCGATCATTTCGATATCGTTCTGCTGGGCGGCCATGACCACGGCACCGCTGGGAAAAGCGGTGAACAGCCAGAAGGCATCCAGCTGGTTGTTGCCGAAGGCAGCCGCTGCGTCGTTGTAGCCCATGGCATTACGTTCGATCGTGTCCCAGACACCCATGTGGGTAAAAAACAGCTCGCAGTTGGCAAAGGCACCGGAACCGGCATTACCCACGCCAACTTTTTTG
>NZ_JASJGN010000263.1:0-9200 GCF_033791525.1 Desulfosarcina sp. | reverse complement strand
AGACAGTAAGGGAACTGGTTGATCATATCAAAGCAAATCACCAGGACAAAAAATGAACAAAGCGGTCTGCAACCAGTCCACATTGATTAGAAAGGGCAGGGTGTTTGATTTTTACACTGAGAACATCACCCTACCCAACGGCGTCACCCTAGATATGGAAATTATCCACCATCCCGGTGCTGCCGCCATTGTACCGGTTATGGAGGATGATTCAGTTTTACTCCTCAAACAGTATCGTCATGCCGTCGACGGTTTCATCTGGGAAATTCCGGCAGGCACGCTGGAAATGGGTGAAGATGCCCGTCGGTGTGCCGAACGGGAACTGACCGAGGAAACCGGCTATATGGCCCGCCAGTTTGATCGACTGGCTGAGATCACACCGCTGCCCGCCTACTCTGACGAACGCATTCACCTGTTTCTTGCAACCGGCCTCACCAAGGCGGCCCAGAGCCTGGATGAGGACGAACTGCTCTTTGTTCATCGGATTGAATTACGCCTGGCCTTAAAAATGATCGCTGAAGGTGAAATTCAGGACGCCAAAACCATCGTCGGGCTGCAACTGGCTGTAAGCCGGTCTGACTAAATCACTGATCAGACATCGGTCCGGCGCCACCCCTTGAGCCCGCGCATCAGGCACAACATCCCAAGAAACGTCAGCACGCCCGATGTACAGCCCGTGGCAAGGATGCCGCCGGCCTGCCAGACCGCTCCACCCATCAGCGCCCCGACCATTCTCCCGATGCCTGCTGTAGCAAAAAAACCGGACATCATCGTTGCCCGGAATCCGGGCAGTATCTCGGTGCAAAGGGTTAGACTGGTGACCATGGTGAATTCGAAAATGAAGAAAAGAATAGCCAGGCCGGTCAGGGCCGCCGTCAGGGACGTGTCCAGAAAAGGCAGCGCAACGTAACTCAGGACGGACAGGCTCAAACCGGCAATCAGAGCGCGCTTCAAGCCGAAGCGGTCGGAGACGGCGGCGGTGAGGCCTTCTCCCAATAGTTCGGCCACACCGATGAGGCTGGTTCCCAATCCCAGGGCAACGATGCCCAGCCCAAAGCTTTTTTCCAGCCACGCCCCATATACCACGAATAGATTGTCGTTGGCCGCACTGATAAAAAAGACATACCCCAGAGCACCCAATGCCGGCTTGTTGGCGATCAGGCGCGAATAGGCGCCGAGGTATTCAACGGGTGATATTTTTTGACTTGCCGGTTCAGGCTCGTCGGGGATGATAAAAAACAGGGCGACGGCACCGATGCATCCCAACCCGCCCATAACCAGAAATGGCGATTGCCATCCATACCGGTCCATGAGGATGGCCACCAACGGGATGCCGATCAGGGTGCTGGCAGACCACGAGGTCTCCATGATGCCCATCACCAGTGCCCGCCTGCGGTAAGGTACCCGGTTGCCGACCCACGCCTGCACGGCCGGATCGAATATGCTTTTGCCAAGTCCGGCCAGAAACATGGCCACCAGGACGACTGCATATATGGGGAAAATGGCTGCGGCCAGCATGCCGGTTGCCAGCATCGCCATCCCGGCGATCATCATTTTTCGGTACCCCAGTCGGTCGGACATGGGACCGATAAACGCGCCCAGCAGGGACGTCACCTGGTTGATGGCAATCAGGGAAGTGATCGCAGACAGGGAGACGCCAAGTCCGCGGCTCAACACCGGTGCAAATGGGTAGACAAAGCGCCTGGCGGTATTGAGCACCAGCCGGAAAAAAGTGGTGCCCACAATGGGCAAAAAGATGTTTGTTGGGGTCGTTGGGTTCATTGGGTTCAGTTATCTGAGAAGCGTGCCGCCAGGATCAGATCGATGTGATCCCGCTCGAACGTGTAGCGGGTATTGCAGTGGTGACATCGAATCTCAACGGGAAAAGGGCCTTTCTCCTGAATATCCTTTAATTCGTCGATGGGCAGCAGTGTGAGAACATTGCGGATCTGGTCACGGTTGCAGTGGCAGATGAAGCCGACTTTGCGTCTGTCAATGAAACGGGGCGAGTATTCTCTCAGATGGCTGCGCACCAGGTCCTCCGGTGCAGTTCCTTCTGCCAGTAAGGCGGCAATGGATGGCAGTGCAACCACTTGAGCTTCGATCCGCCGGACCACCGCATCCTCGGCGTCGGGCATGGCCTGCAGGAACATCCCGCCGGCAGCTGCCACATTCCCCAGATTGTCGAACTTGACGCTGAGACTGAATGAGGTGGGAATCTGCTCAGAGGTGAGATAATAGTGGGCCAAATCTTTGGCCAGACTGCCGTGGGCCATCATCACCTTGCCGGTGAAGGGTCGCTTGGCATCGGCCAGGATTCTGGTCACCGATATAAATCCGGCTCCGAAAAATGGAGAGAGGTTGAAGTCTTCCAGGGGCTTCTCAACAGGGATGGGCACATTTTTTAAAAACCCGCGCACCTCGCCGGCGGCATTCGCTTCGACCACCAGGCCTTTGACGGGGCCGGAGCAGTCAACCTGCAGCCCCAGGCGGTCTTTGCCTTTGAGGCTGGCACCCATCAGACAGGCCCCTAAATAGGCGTGTCCGAGCACCAGCGTTTCGAGGATGCCCAGTACGTGATTCTGGCGCATCTGGTTGATCATCCGGCTGCCGTTGAGCACAGCCCCGCGAATGGTATCATCGGCCATTAGGAATGAATGCAGGCAATCTTTCTCACGATCGATTTTTGTCGGTTGGCTGTTTTCAGTTATTTTCTTTTCCATGGGCAGGCATAGCTTTTTTTGGTGTAAGCAGATCAGCGATCTGACCGCATCCTGAATTTAACCCGGTTGCGAGTATTTTTCACATTTGACAACCAAAGGCTCTGAAGAATGGGCCCGTGCAACTTACAGTTGCGCAATAGCCGATCGGTTTATTTCAGGCCCATTGTATGTCGCACACGTTCAATTCTATTTTTAACTTGTTCTCTATTGCGCATTTTTGACAAATTGGTGAGCAGTCCCGACGCCTCGGTGGGCGACTCCTTGCGGCTGTCCAGCAAGAGACGATACCAGTAGGGGATCTCCGCGCTGAAACAGGAGACCAGGTCCACGGCATGCTGCCGGGCCGCTCGCAGCATCGCATCAGCACGGTTTTGTGCGACCCGTCTATCCGGTTCGGCTGATTCATTCATCTGCGCCAGGTATCGAGTGAGTTCATGGTCAAGCTTGCGTTTGGTAATGTTGTAGCGAACGATAGGCCTGATCCACAGCCTGGCGATGATATATCCCAGCAGGCCGGCAATGAAACTGGCACCGGCGGCAATCAGCAGTGATGAATCCATGGGTATCCCTATTTTAACCGGCGTGCCGGTCACGAAACCGCTGGTACTCAACCATGCGGGCCGCCGCCTTTACCGCCCGTTCAGGCGTTTCGTAAAACACGCCTTTCAGATCATAGCCGTTGATCCGATAGACCGTGGCATCCTTTTCATCGGTGAGCAGACTGACCCCAAAGACCGGCTTGCCGTATTTTTCCATCAACCCTACAATCTGCTCGATGTAGCTGTTTTCGAAATCAACAAACGCATGCACGGCGTCATCCAGGAACTCCCGAGTATAGGACCGATCGGCGTTTTCTACTGAATCGGCCAGCCGTTTGAGAAAAATTCGGCGCCCGAGGATGCCCAGGTTGATGACCGCGTCACAGCCATTCCATTGAAGCAATGCTTCCATGACGGTCAAGGGGATGGACGGGTCGTTTTCCCCAACCAGATCGATGGGGTTGGACCGGCTCCAATAGGGCGGCAGGATTGTATCGATGACGGCAATTAACTCCGCAGAGAGATCCGGTACTTCCAGGCCGAACTGATTGCACAGATCGGCAGTGACCACGCCCCATCCACCGCCCAATGTCATGATGGCGATGCGGTTGCCCTTCGGAAGCGGCAGGGAGGAAAAGGCGGCGGACAGGTCCAGTAGTTCCATGGGTTGGTCCACCTTGACAATGCCCGCCTGCTGGCACACCGCATTGAACAGCCGGGTGTCGGATGCCATGGCACCCGTATGACTGGATGCCGCCCGGTTGCCTGCCCGGGTCTGGCCGCCTTTGAGCAACACGATGGGTTTTTTCTGGCTCACCCGCCGCGCGCTTTCGAAAAAGCGGCGGCCCTGCTTGACACTTTCAATGTAGAGCATCACGGTTCGGGTGAGTTCATCGACTTCAAATCCTTCCATGTAGTCTTCGATGGTGATCATGGCCTCATTACCGGAGCCGGAAAAGGCCCGGATGCCGATGCCCTGCGCTTCGGCAAAGGCCAGCAACTGGGTTCCCATGTTGCCGGACTGGGCAACCACCGCCGTGGACCCTGCCAACGGGCGGACCGACGTCCCCGTGCAGAAAAAATGGATGTGGGGATTGCAGATGCCCATGGTGTTGGGCCCGAGGATGAGAATTCCTGCAGCCCGTGCTTCCAGGGCCAGTTGCCTTTCCAGCGCCTTGCCGTCGGCACCGGTTTCACCAAAACCCGATGTGATCAGCACCATATTTTTAACCCCCTTGGCCTTCAGTTGGGGGATCAGGTTCATGATGCCGGCGGCAGGCACGGTTACCACTGCAAGGTCGATTTCACCGGGAATATCCACCACCGATGCAAAGGCGGGTTTGCCGGCGATGACGCCGCCTTTGGGATTGACGGCATAGACCTCGCCCTGGTAGCCGCCGCTGATGGTATTGCAGACGAGCATATGCCCCCACTTGCCCATTTGGGCGGAGGCGCCGATGAATGCTACCGATCGGGGATAAAACAGCGAATGGATAGCAGGTGGCGGAACCGGGTGGGCATCGGTTGTCTTTCGATCAGGCTCAGCCAGGGTGATCAGGGCGTCCACGGCCTTGAGTTCCCCGGTTGCTGTGGCAATCAGTGGATTGATGTCGATCTCGGCAATTTCTGGAAAATCGGCAGCGATGGCGGAAAGTCCCATCAATGTGCCCAAAAGGACGTCACGATCCACCGCCGCTTCGCCACGAAAGGGCCCCAGCAGCGATCGGGATCGGATGGTTTCGATCATGTCCGTCGCATCTTGACGGGTGAGCGGTGCCAGCCGAAAGACGACGTCGGACAGCGCTTCGGTCAGGATGCCGCCCAATCCGAAAAGAATCGCCGGGCCAAAGTGGGGGTCACGGAAAAGGCCGGCTACGAATTCCCGATGCCCACGAATTTGAGGTTGAACGAGAATCTTCACGCGGGTGGCAGTCTGAATAATTTGCTCCGCCGCAGACAGCACGGATTTTTCATCGGTCAGATTCAGGTGAACCAAACCGGCTTCGGTTTTGTGCAGCAGACCGTCGCCGATGCCTTTGAGCACAACGGGAAAACCCAGGTCAGCCGCTGCGACAGCAGCGCCTGCAGCTGTGGCCGCAATCGTTTCAGCTACCACGGGAACGCCGTAACGGCCCAGTATCGTTTTCGACTCGGCTTCGGTTAAAGCCGTCCTGCCGGATTCGAGGGCTTTTGTCACAAAAGCATTCAGATCCACGTTGTCATCTCCTGATAACCATCGGTTTTGGGGTCCCGTATCCAGAAACAGCCCATTAGACGATCAAAATCACCGGTCACTATCTACTTGAGGCCGCTGGACAAGGTCAAGGTTTAGTTGAACATAAATCAACTGACGTGCAAGATCGCATTGTAAAGAACTGCGAGAACGCGTTTAAAATGACAATCGATTTTTTGTCGAGGCTGTCAATATTGATGAACTCGTAAAAAGTAGCATTTCCGACGGACTCGTAAAAAGCCCGAGATCAAGGCTTGCGGGCCGTGAAAGCGAGCCTTAGCGAGCGAACAGTATATCGATCTTCATCATTACGGCGAACATTCATGTTCCATCCTGAGGAATGAGGTGTACTTACGGTACTCCGCAGTGACGAAGGATGAAGCGTAACGCAGATATCGGATTTTTTACGAATCCGTCAATATTGAATGGGCTGGCTGATGGCGACTGGTTGATCGACAAAAGATTGATAACCGAAATCGTCGAAGTAGACGTTCAGGGAACCTTCACCAAAGGTGTGGAGGCCGAGGGTCGAGCCGAGGCCCGTGATTGCAGTCTCCGAGCTGCGGATGAACGTATTCGGCCGGTCGAGTGAGTTGACATGTTCAATGGTTCCGACGGCACCGTTCAACGCGTCCCATTGAATCAACTGAAAATAGTCCTTGTCCGTCGTCCATGGTTCGCCCGCATCTGGCGGCCAGACCAAAGCGGGAGGATCGATCGGGTAGGGGTGTTTTTGACCATCGAGGGGATCCGTGTTCGGGGTGCCGCAACCGGATGCAGTCCCAAAGTATGCCTCGATGAAATGGTCTTGGACCCTGAATCCGGTTAGTGTCGCCAGATTAGTGGGTTTGCCGGCAACCGACAGTCGTTCACCGATCTGGAATACGCCGTCAACATTATCAATAAGCAGGCTGCCGGCAGCGTCAAGTGTGGCCCAACCGCCGGTTTTTATTACCGGCGCACCATAGACGGTTGCCGATGCGAAACTGTTATCGCCGATGATTCGATCGTCGGGTTCGATGGGATCTGAATCGCCGTTGGTAAAGGTGATGGAAGCCTTTTCCGTGAAGCGAGTGAGCAGGGTGGCGTTCTCAACGTCGAAGTCATTGGCAGTGAATTCAACGTTAAAGATATGCCAGCCAGTGGTACCCGCATTGATTCGAAACTGGATGGTGGTGATGGCCTGACCGGCGAAGGGGGTGAGGTCGGCTTCGTTTTCCTGCACCAAAATCCAGTTTACCCCCCCATCGATAGAAACCTCCACCGTCGTGCAGTCGGACTGCAATGGGTCGCATGTGCTGGAAAATCTGAGGTTGATTGTTCGGTAATCGCACGGCAATGCGGGAACAGCGGTCAAATCGGTGATGGGGTCGGAATATTTTTTACCGAGGCTGTCCACCCATTCAAGCTCGGTAATATCCTGAGCACTGGAAACCAGATTGACATCTGAAATCTGTTTATAGGCCAACCAGTGCTTGTCAGAATCATTACTCCCCGTGGACTGCCAGAGGATAATGGCTTGCACCTTGTCGACAGAAAAGGGCTTCAGCCCGTTGTAAATGTTGTCAATGGCGGATGTATCGCCTGATGGTGCGCTGCGTTGAAATGACAGTCCATAGGTTTTATCGCCACCCTCGGTTAAACGAAAACTGATCCCCGCCGTATAGTAATCGGGTAATACCGGCTCGTACCCGACCTTGACCTGCGTATCGAATTCATCGGGATTGAATTGCACGGCGCCCATATTTAACGTGAGTAAACTGGCGCTGGGGGTATCGACTCCGGATTGGGCGATCCCGGTGACCCTGAGCACATTGTTTCCCGGGAGTTCAGCAATTCCGTGGGTGCCAAGCACGGATGCATCCCACATGTCCAGATTGTCGAATCTTTCATAAAAAACGATCCGCTGGGGTGCATTCTCCTCGGGGATCTGCACGTGATACACGATGTCGCGGGATGCCATCATATCGCCGTTGCCAACAGAGCCGGTGGATGTGATTTTAACAAATTTTTTCAGCCGGATATCCTCGTTGGCGGTTATTGTAAAATCTGAAAAATCAGAACCATCGGTTCGTTTGATGCCCAGAAAGGTGTCGGTATCACGGCTATTTTCCCGGTAGGTGTAGGTGTTTCCACTCAGCACAAAGGAACCGTTTCGGTCCGGAAACAGGTCGCCGGATCCTGGAGACACGGAAAGATCACCGCCGTTTGAAACGGTCTGGGCGACGGTTTGGGCGACCGGGTACACCGGCGTGTCGGCGGGCACCGTCAGTGATGATGACAACGCATTAAAAGTCACCACTTGCCCGGCAATAGACGCGGACGAGTAAGCATAAACGGTGTCATCGACGCTCAGTCTGCCGCCTGCCAGGGGGAAGGTGTATTCAGGACTTCCGTATATGTGCGTGGTCAATGTAGCTGTGTTTAAGAGATCAGCGTCCACAAGGAAATAATAGGGGGTAAAGGAAACGGTGAATGAACCCTGATTGTCCTGCAACTGGTGAGAAACACCGTGGACGGCGTTCAACGCCGTATATTTGGCGATTTCACTGGTCGCATTGAGATATTGGCTGGCGGCATAACGCATACCGGATTCGGCCAGATAATAGGCCTGGGCGGATCTGCCAGCAGCGGTGCGAGACAACTGGGAGGAGCTGATCATCGGGACGATAGCGGCACCCAATGCAGCAAATACCAGGATGGCGATGATTATTCCGATCAGCGCGCTGCCATCGGCTTTTTTGCTGAACAGGACCGTCGCTTTGGTTGGACGGATATAACTTTTTTGTTTAACGCACCGAATCACCCACCCAAGCGGTATCATAACCAGAGCCCATCGAATTAGCGTTCGGACGGGTGTGGCGCCGGAGCAAAGCGGACCTGGCCGCACTGTCGAAATAAAGCAGGTATATTGATCGCCAGTGGGTGGGGCAACGGGCAGGGCTACATTACCGCCATAATTGTCATTGTTCCTCAGGTGAACCAGCTGGGTCGTATTCACGGCAATACCGGCAGCGTCCTTGCTAAGCAGATTCAGTGAGACCTGAATGGTTGAGAGTTCGCGGATGTCATCCGTCCAAACCCAATTATTGCCGCCCTTAAAGTAATTTAGAGTAAAAGAATCCACGCTGTCGGTCAGAATCGCGCCCTTGTTTTCCAGATCGGTGTCTGAAATCGGTCCTTCCAGATCGTCATACAGCTTGATCGTATCATCTACTTTCGCGATGGCCTGTGGTCGGCCGGTCGCCGAGTAATAGACGATATAAGGCCGGGCACCATCGGTGTAACTGATGTCCGTCAACTCCAGCAGTTCTCGATTAATTCTTGTGGTGGCAAGTTGAATTTTCTGGGAAAGACTCACGTTTTCCCGGACAACGGCATAACCGCTGATGGCGGACACGATTCCCATGCCGGCAATGGATGCGAGAATCCCGGCAATCACCAGAGAAACGATGATTTCGATCAGGGTAAACCCGGTATCACCCTTCAATCGGTGACAATTTTGAACCGCGATAGCGAGCGCATTCCTCGCCGCTTGTCGGAGCAAAGCGGAGATCCCGCCCCCGGGGTCGGAGTGAAGCAGAGATCCCGAGCATCGGGGCGGCGGGGTTAGCGAGCGAACTGAAAATAGACATTCATCCTTACGGTGCTGCGTAAGCACTGCCGTTAAAGGCAGAACATTCCCCGCGGCTTGCCGCGGGGAGG
>NZ_JASJGN010000262.1:0-4147 GCF_033791525.1 Desulfosarcina sp. | reverse complement strand
CGTTTGGGACTGTCCAGTCTGGTTGGCGGATCACCGCGGCCGGCCGCGGTGAAGGTGCTAGCTTTCGTGGCCCTAATTTGGATAGATTTATTTTAACGCAAAACCGGTTTGAATGTAAACGATTGCTTTAGCTGGCCGTTGCTGACGCCCTATGTAGACTGGTGGCTCCCAGGCAGATGGTTGAAAGGGCTAACGCCACTCCGGTTCATGCCGCGGCCGAGGTATCGCGGTCGGAAAAAGATACCCTTCCATTTGTAAGAAAAAGTATTACACGACAATCAGAAATACCCCAATTGACCCTTTTCAGATGCCTTGGTAGCCTGCAAAGCGTGCGGAAATTTTTCCGACGCTCTGTGGCGCGATGTGTACTGGTCGCTGCGGATAACTCCACTCAACCTGCAGGAGGAACGAATGAGGAACAAACTATTTACGATTGCAATCGGTGTTTGCGCGGTTCTGATGATGACGATGACCTTTTCGGCTGATGTCAATGCCAGAGACATTTACAAGTTCGGTGGTGGCCCCGCCGGTGGCACCTTCCAGTTTATGGCCGGTGGCATCTCCACCTATCCGCCCGTAAAAGATATTAAGGAATTCCGCGTGCTGGCCGGCGCTTCCGGCGGCAGCGTCGAGAATATGCGCAAAGTCGATTCCGGTGCCTACGCCATGGGCGTTGTCTATTCTGGCCATGTTTATTTAGGCCTCAACGGCCGTATGAAAAACGATACCAAGAAATATGAAAATGTCATGGGTGTGGCTTATTTTTACGGCGCACCGGCTCAACTGGTCGTCAAAAAGGGCGGCGGTATCAAGAGCATGAAAGACCTGGCCGGCAAAAAGGTTGGCGTGGGCAATGCCGGTTCCGGTGCCTTTGCCAACTGCGAACTGTTTTTTACCCACATGGGTGTCTGGGATAAGGTCGAGCGTAATGCCATGGGCTACAACGACGCCGCGGCTGCCTTCGGCAACAACCAGCTGGATGCCTTCTGGCTGTTCACCGCTTTCCCCAGTGGCGCCGTGGTCATGGCCGCCCAGCAGAACGACATCGAAATGATCGACCTGAATGCCGAGGCCGAGGCCAGCGGTTTTTATGAAAAGTATCCCTACTTCACCAAGTTGACGATCCCGGCGGGTACTTACAAGGGCGTGGATACGGATACCCCCTCCTTTCAGGATTCCGCCCTGTGGGTGGCCAATTCCGAAGTACCGGCAGAGGTGGTCTACACCCTGCTCTCAAAGATCTATACCCCCGAGGGCCTGGCCCATATGGTCAACGTAAAGAAGACCGCCAAGGCCATGAGCGTCGAAGGCGGTATCAACGGTATCGTAACCCCGCTGCATCCGGGAGCTGAGAAGTTCTGGAAAGAAAAGGGCGTCTTGAAATAGTCCTTAATCGTAAGGGGCTGCCGGTACTTGCCGGCGGCCCCTTTTTTGCCACATTCGAAATAAACTACCATCAACAAGGCAGGGGCCACCGTGTACGATCAACTCAACCGATTCGAACAGATAATTTTTGATGTCCTCTCGGTAGTTCTGGTGCTGTTTTACTCTTATGCTGCCGTGGTCCAACCGGCATCCACCCAGTACCACCGGGGCGTTTACGTCATCATCACCTACGTATTGGTGTTTCTGCTCTACAAATCCAAGTCGACGGTCATGCGGGTGGTGGACTACATCCTGATCCTGCTCTCGATCATCTGTATCGGCTACTGGATACTCAACTTCGAGGCGATCAACTACCGCACGGGTGCGGAAAACACCATGGACCAGACCATAGCGGTGGTCGGGGTGCTTATCGGCATCGAACTGGCCCGGCGGGTCGTGGGAAACGCCTTCGTGATCATCGGCACGGTGATGATCCTATACGGCGTATACGGGCCCTATGCCCCGGACTTGCTTGCCCATCCGGGTGAAACCTTTCCCAACCTGTGCACCACCATTTACTACATGAGCGACGGGGTTTTCGGCATCATGGCCAACGTACTGCCACCTACGTGATCCTGTTCGTCCTGTTCGGCGCCTTCCTGCAAAAGAGCGGCGCCCAGAAATTTTTCATCGACTGGCCCCTGGCCGCGGTGGGGCATAAAATCGGCGGCCCGGCCAAAGTGTCCGTTATCGCCAGCGGTCTGTTCGGTTCCATTTCCGGCAGTGCCATCGCCAATACGGTCTCTACGGGAACCTTTACCATCCCGATGATGAAAAAGGCCGGATTCCGGCCCCATATCGCCGGCGGCATCGTACCGGCGGCCTCCATCGGCGGCATGTTCATGCCCCCCATCCTGGGGGCCGGCGGGTTCATCATGGCCGAGTTGACCGGCGTGCCCTCCTCGCGCATCATGCTGGTGGCTATATTTCCGGCATTCATGTACTTTTTCAGCGTGTTCGTCATGGTACACTACGAAGCCAAGATGTATAACATCGTGGGTGAACGGTCCGAACACAGCGCCATGGAGATCCTGAAAAAAGAGTGGTTTTTCGCCCTGCCCCTGGTCGTCATCACCATCTTCATGCTCACCGGCTACTCCCCGGGCTACTCGGCCATCCTGGGTCTGGCCACCTGCATTATCGTCAGCTACAAGTACCAGGAGACCCACATCGACTACACCCTGGCGGTCGTCATGGCCCTGGTCCTGGCCACGCAGATGATATCGCTGCTGCTCAGCAAGACCGTGGGACCCGAGGCGGGCAGGAGTTTCAACCACATGGTTTCCGAAAAGACGATGGTATTCTCCGGAATCGCCCTCTGCGTGATCTGGTATGCGATTAAAAAAGAGCGTCGGCCGGCGATCAATCAAGGGCTGAAACGATTCGTCGATGCCTCCCGCTCCGGAACGGAAAACAGCCTGAAGATCGGCGCCACCCTCGGCGTCATCGGCATCATCATCGGCGTATTGACCTTTACCGGGCTGGTGCTGACCTTTGCCGACATCGTCATCGAGCTGGCCGACGGTTCTCTCGTGCTCACGATCCTGTTTATCGCGCTGGCATCCCTCGTCCTCGGCATGGGTGTGCCGGTCACCGCGGCCTACCTGATCACCGCCGTGGTGGCAGTACCGGCCCTGACCCATCTGGGCATCAACGAAATTGCCGCCCACATGATCGTCTACTGGCTCTCCCAGGATTCCAACATCACCCCGCCGGTGTGCATCGCCGCCTTTGCGGGGGCGACGATCGCCAAGGCCAACATGTGGCGCACGGCCTTCGCTGCCTTCAAGTTCGCCAAATTCCTCTACCTGGGGCCGTTTTTGTTCGGCTACGTGCCGGCCTTCTCCCTGAACGGCAGCGCCATGGATATCATCAAGGCCTTTATTCTGATTATATTTGGTACCTGGCTCTATTCATATATTTTGAGCGGAATCTGGATCAAGACGATTATCGGGTGGTTCAAGAAAGCCCCGGCTGCCTGATCGATCCCCGGAAAAGGTATTCGCGCACCCAACTTCTAATGCTTATCGAAACCCTCGCCGTAACAGGCGGGGGTTTTTACGTTCAGGAGGAAAAGAAATCGGTGCTGGTGGAAGCTACGGCAGGCTAATGTGTTCTGCAGCGACCACCAGATGGCCTTTTGCCATACACCCATCCTGATGCAGGACAATTTTTTTCAGATCAAAGGCTTTCTTCAACCGGCTGATATTCTGTTTGTGCAGACCTTGAACGCGGGAAACCATGCTGGGGTGCACGGATAGGGTCAGGGGATCCGGTCGTTTTTCCATCCTGCCCAGTGCAAATGAAATGGCATCGAGAACAATTTCCCCGTGCACCAGGTGCCCGAAGGCCGGGTGGTAGGGTCCGGCGATAAAGCCGCCCGAACTGGTCAATCCGTCCGAGGCCTGGAGCCCCATGCGGACGACCGGTATGTGATGGGTGTTGAAATAAAGGAACAGCCGTTTCACCAGGGTGACACACGCTGCCAGCGCCATGGGGTGGTAGCGACCGTCTCTGTATCGTCCGGCCAATTGGCTGCCCTCCAGGACAAGGGTCGGATAAATCCTTACAAAATCAGGCTCCAACTCGGCAATCCGGCGGGCCGTTTCCATGGCGCCGTCGTCGTCGTCCTCGGGAAGCCCCACCATCATCTGCAGGCCCATCTCGAATCCCCGCTTTTTCAGCAGATCGGCGGCGACCACCGTGTCCGATGCCCGGTGCC
>NZ_JASJGN010000261.1:0-13792 GCF_033791525.1 Desulfosarcina sp. | reverse complement strand
CGGCACCGACCTCGATATCGCCAACGTGCTGGTCCAGAACCGCGTCGCCCTCGCCGAGGCCCGCCTCCCCGAGGAGGTCAAGCGCCGTGGCGTGACGGTCAAGAAACGATCCAGCGACATCACCATCTTCGCCGCCATCGTCTCCCCCAAGGACTGCTCCCGATGCCATCCGGACGAGGTGACCCAGTACAGCAAGAGCAAACACGCCAACACCATTGAGATCATATGGAAACTGGATCCCTGGCTGAACAAGGGCATGAACTCGGACAACGAGCGCAAGGTCGGCTGCCTGCACTGCCACGGCACCGTGGTGGCCATCGACGACAAGGGCAAGCTGGATCCCGCCACCTGGCCCAATGTGGGGGTGGGACGCTTGAACCTGGACGGCAGCAAGGGGTCGTGCACCTCCTGCCACACGCGGCATCGTTTTGCGGTGTCCGAGGCCAGAAAACCGGAAGCCTGCGATTCCTGCCACTTAGGCCCGGACCATCCCCAGATAGAGATCTACGAAGAGTCTAAACACGGTACGATTTACAATGCCTTCCAGGATGAGTTCAATTTCAAGGCCGCCGCCGGCACATGGACACCGGGCACCGACTACCGGGCTCCCACCTGCGCGGCCTGCCACATGAGCGGTTCGGGCAAGGTCATGGGAACCCACGATGTGACCGAGCGCCTCTCCTGGGAGACCCAGGCACCGCTGACGGTGCGTCCCCAGGATTTCAAGCCCTTCCCCTCGGGCACCGACTGGCAGGTGGAGCGGGACAAAATGAAAAATGTCTGCCGGTCGTGCCACGGCGATTCTTGGATCAACGACTTCTACCAGGGTTTCGACAAGGCCGTTGAAGAGTACAACGAGGTTTATTTCAAACCGGCCAAGGCAAAACTCGATGAGCTATACGAGAAGGGCCTACTGGACAAGACCAAGTTCTTCGACGAACGCTTGGAGGTAGAGTACTACGAGCTGTGGCATCACGAGGGGCGCCGGGCGCGCATGGGCACCATGATGATGGCCCCGGACTACGCCTGGTGGCACGGCTTCTACGAGTGCAAGCTGCGCTTTGCCAACTACATGGAAGAGGCCAACCACCTGATCGAAACCGGCCAGAAGGCATACATTGCCAAGGATTTCCCCAACGCCACCGGGGACACCACCCGGCCGGTGAAGATCTTCGGCAAGACCCAGTAAAAGCCGCTACGCTGTTACACATAAAAAGCCGTCCCGCTCAATGGGACGGCTTTTCTTGTTGTAGGTCTCCTATTGGATGGCTGTTCACGGGTTCAGCGTTAACCTCTGAACCTTGAACCCTTGTACGCTGAACCCTTGCTAATTCCGGTCAAACCGGGAGAACTGCATGGAAAAGGTTCCCCGTCCCTGGGTGGCCGAACGAAGGCTGGTGGAGTAGCCGAACATCTTGGCCAGCGGTACCGTCGCTTTGATGGTCTGAACCCCCAGCTTGGGTTCGATGGATTCGATTTTTCCGCCCCTGGCGTTGAGGTCCCCGATCACCTCCCCCATGAAGTCCTCGGGGACGATGACTTCCACGGCCATGATGGGATCCAGCAGGAATGCGTTCCCCTGGGATAGGGCCTCTCGCACCGCCATGGAGGCGGCCACGGTAAAGGCCAGTTCCGAGCCGTTGGTATCCCGGGCCCCGGCTCCGGTGAGCACCGCTTTCACGTCCACCACCGGATACCCCATGAGGATGCCGCTCTCTAACGACTCCATCACCCCTTTCTCAGCCGCTTTCACCAGTCCGGGGGCCAGTTCTTCCTCTGCCAGGCGTGATTCGAACTGTTTGCCTTCACCTCGCGACAGGGGTTCAAGTCGTAGGGCGATTTCGCCGTAATGGCGGTTGCCGGCGACCTCCTTGTCAAAAATCGCGGTGCCGGTAGCGGCTGATTCGATGGTTTCCCGATAGACAACCTGGGGCTTGCCCACGTTGACCCGGGTATTAAACTCACGCTGCATGCGGCTGGTGATGATTTCCAGGTGCAGTTCTCCCATGCCGGAAAGAATCGTCTGGCCGGTGTCTTCATCTTCCCGGACCCGCAAGGTGGGGTCTTCGGCCATGAACTTTTCCAGTACCTGCTGGAGCTTCTCCTGGTCGCTGTGGGTTTTGGGCTCAACGGCCACGGATATCACCGGTTCGTAAAAATCCATTTTTTCCAGCAGTACCGGATGTTCCTGCTGGCACAGGGTTTCGCCGGTTGAGGAATCCTTGAGCCCCACGACCCCGACAATGGCCCCCGGACCCACCGCGTCTACCCGCTCCCGCTTATTGGCATGCATTAAAAGTATGCGGGACAACTTCTCTTTTTTATTTCGGCTGGGATTATATACGTCTGTGCCGGCGGTGATTTTGCCGCTGTAGACCCGGACATAGGACAACTTCCGGCCTTCCACCATGGAAACTTTGAAAATCAGCGCCGCCAGAGGTGCTTTTTCATCCGGCCGGCAGAGGATGGTTTCTCCGGTTTCCGGATGAACCCCCTTGATGGCCGGTACCTCCGCCGGGCTGGGGAGGAATTGAACGATGGCATCCAAAAGGAGCTGTATTCCTTTATTTTTCAAAGCACTTCCACACAGCACCGGCACCAGTTTCAATGCGACTGTAGCCTTTCTGACGGCGGCCAGAATAGTCTCCGTGTCGATAGGTGCTTCGGCCAGGTAGGCTTCCATGATCCCGTCGTCGACCTCAGCGAGGGATTCCAACATCTGATCCCGGTATATTTCAGCATCTTCGCGGAATTCGGCATCGATATCCTCGGTACGGTAGCTGGCCCCAAGCGTGTCGTCGTCCCACCGGACCTGCT
Source organism: Desulfosarcina sp. (assembly GCF_033791525.1). Classification (GTDB taxonomy): domain Bacteria; phylum Desulfobacterota; class Desulfobacteria; order Desulfobacterales; family Desulfosarcinaceae; genus Desulfosarcina. The sequence continues at coordinate 10,975 of NZ_JASJGN010000261.1, read as the reverse complement.
GCATGCGAATCAGATCGACAACACCGGAGAAGCTGTCTTCGGTACCCATCGGAATCTGGAGAATCAAGGTATTGGCTTTGAGACGGTCGCGCATCATTTTAACCGTACCGAAAAAATCGGCACCGATGCGGTCCAGTTTATTGATGAAGGCAATCTTGGGTACCTTGTAACGGTCGGCCTGGCGCCAGACCGTCTCCGACTGGGGTTCCACACCACCTACGGCACAGAAGACACCCACGGCCCCATCCAGCACACGCAGGGAGCGCTCCACCTCAATGGTAAAATCCACATGACCCGGCGTGTCGATGACCTGGATATCCCGCCCATTCCACTGGCAGGTGGTGACCGCTGAAGTGATGGTGATGCCCCGTTCCTGCTCGTCGGCCATCCAGTCCATTACCGCTTCACCGTCATGAACCTCGCCGAGCTTGTGGGATCGCCCCGTGTAGTAAAGGACCCGTTCGGTGACCGTTGTCTTACCGGCATCGATGTGAGCGATGATACCAATATTCCGAATATTATTCAGTTTGTCAGTTTTCTTCATCGTGTCAGCAGCATATCAGCGGTTAAGGGAAATTCTAGTGGAAGGTGGCCAGTCAGCGTCTGTGCCTCCGCTCCGTCAATGAGAATTTTTACCTGGTCGACCTCTGCAACGTTAAGGACCAGGGAATTGACAATGGAAAATAGTGTCAGTTGTTCCAGGCGGCAACTCCCAGAGTGGTTTTCCCGCAGATGAAGGGAAAAATCAACCACCGCCGTCCCATCTTCAAGCAGAAAAAAGGATCTCAGTCGGGTCTCTTTGGGTATGGTGGCCAGATTTCCACGCGCAGACCCCTTGATCAGTTCCAATACCAGCTGCCTGCCAAATGCCAAGGGTTCGCCAGGGTTGACCATCACACGCGCTTCGGCAATAAGAAATGACCGCTTCACATCGGCGAAATAGAGATGAACAACCTGCTTATCCCCTTCATCGGCAGCGCAACCCGGCAGCATTCCAGCACCATGAACCACCAGTCCGGCAATTATCAACCAGCTGACCATTCGCAAAGCGGTTATGCCGCCGTAAAGCACATTCATGGATGGTTTCCTGCTGCAAATCGTTATCCGCCATGGAAACGGGAGGTTGCCATGACCCGCGAAAGAACTCATGTATGCCAAGGACCCGGACATGTCAAGAACAACACGGGTGAAGGGAATTTGTCCCGGGTGGATCCGGCCGCCACCTGCGGATGGCGGGAGACACGATAAAAAAAGCGGGCCCCCACTTAACAAAGCAGGCGCCCGCCGGGTTATGGGAAGGACGGTAGTCTACGATTCCTTGATGGCATCAGTCAGTTCGGGCAGAAAATCGAGGATGTCGGCTTCGATGCCCACGTCGGCCATCTGGAAGATCGGCGCCTTGACGTTCTTGTTGATGGCCACGATAAACGGTGCGCCCTTGATGCCGCCCATGTGCTGGAAACTGCCGCTGATCCCGCAGGCCAGGTATACCTTGGGCTTGACCGTCTGCCCGGAGGTGCCCACCTGGCGGGATTTTTCCAGCCACTTGGCATCCACGATGGGCCGCGAGCAGGAGACCACGGCGCCCATGGCATCGGCCAGTTCCTGGGCGACTTCGATATTCTCTTCGTCTTCGATACCACGGCCCACAGAAACCAGCACGTCGGACTTGGTGATGTCCACATCCCCGACTTCGGCTTCCACGACTTCCAGGAAGGTGCGTTTGACCGTCAGGTCGCCGGCATCGCCGGAGCGGTCTTCAACACTGCCGCCGGCCGATTGGCTTTCATCGGGGGCAAAGGCGCCCGGCCGCAGGTTGACCACCGCGCCGCCGGACATGTCGGCAGTCACATGGGTGCTGACCATGCCCGAGTATTCCTGGCGGATCACCTTCAAAACGGTGCCGTCCACACCCTCGATACCCACCACGTCGGCCACGAAGGTCGAATCCAGCTTGATCGACAGGCCGGGGCCCAAGTCCATACCGAAGGTGTCGTTGGAAACCAGCACGATGGCATCGGCGGGCAGGACATTGACCAGCAGCTTGCGCACCACTTCGGCATTGGGGTAGGCCAGGGCGTCCAGGTTGAATTTGAGCACCTTGGCATAGGAGGCCGCCATCGCATCGGCCACCTTGTCGACCTCGGCACCCGAACCGGTGACGATGGCGGTGACGGCGGCATTGGCATCGATCTTTTTAGCCGCAGCAACCAGTTCCAGAGCCGAATCATCGGCCACGCCAGCCGTGTGTGTAGTGTATGCATAAATATCAGCCATTATTTCAACCCTCCTTTGGACTTCAAGAGTTCAATCAGCTTGGCAACGATCTCTTCGGAGCTGCCCTCGAGCATCTCGGCTCCCTCGCCCATTTCAGGCACGAAATAATCCAGCCGTTTGACCCGGGCGCCGGCGGCACCCAGGGTAGCGGCGTCAACACCCAGATCGGCGGCGCCATGCTGGGGGATCTCCACCGAGGCCACCTTGCGGATGCCGCGGATGCCCACGTAGCGGGGTTCGTTGATGCCGGTCTGGATCGACAGTACGCAGGGCAGCTGGATCTCGTTCATCTCCTGGTTGCCGCCTTCGATTTCACGGCCCACCTTGAGCTTGTCGCCGTCCACCTCGATCTTGTTCACCAGTGAGGCATAGGGGTAGTCCAGCATGGCCGCCAGCATGCCGCCCACCTCGGCGGCCCCGCCATCGGCCTGGGCACCGGTCAGGATCAGGTCGTACTTGCCCTTATCTACCGCCGCCTTGAGCAGGCTGGCGACGCCTTTGCCGTCCGACCCTTCGAAGGCGTCGTCGCAAAGCAACAACCCGTTGTCGGCCCCCATGGCCATCTCCCGGCGCAGCACCTCTTCGGATTCGTCGTCGCCCACGGTGATCACCGTAACGCTGCCGCCCACCTTGTCGCGGATCAAAATGGCCTCTTCCACCGCGTAGTTGTCCCATTCGTTGACCGAGTAGACCAGGTCGTCGCGCTCGATATCGCTGCCGTCGCGGTTCACCTCGATCTCGTTCTCAGCGGAATCGGGTACCCTTTTGACGCATACTAAGATCTCCATGTTTTCCTCCTATTAAGAATACTGATTACACATTCCCTTAGTAAGACAAGCTGAAAATAACAAATTCCAATATCCACCTGATCTTAAAATTGGGCCAAATAAATCTCAAATTTCAATATTCAAACAAGGGGCAGACCAACCGGTTTGGAATTTGAGATTAGGATCTTTGGGATTTGTCTGTGATTTGTGATTTGGTTATTGAAATTTTATCTTCATATAGAACTTAATATCAGAAACTGGCCTAAGCCATATGTTGTACGATCAATTCCGACAAATCAATGGCTTCCATCTTGCCTTCCAACCCGGCCACCTTGATCGCATCTTCCATGTTGACCAGGCAGAAGGGACAGGCCGTGACGATGACGTTGGCACCCGCTGTGGCGGCCATCTCCACACGCAGCACACCCATGCGCTGCTCTTCCTCGGGTTCGTAAAACAGCATCAGCCCACCGCCGCCGCAGCAAAAAGACCGGTCGCGGCAGCGCTCCATCTCCACCCGCTTCAACCCGTCGATGGCATCCAGGGCCGCCCGCGGGTCCTCGTAAACATCATTGTGGCGGCCCAGGTAACAGGGGTCGTGATAGGTGTAGACCTTGCCGTCGCCATTGCTGCCGGTCAGCCGGATGGCGCCGGATTTGACGTTGCGGGTGATGAACTGACTGATGTGTTCGACCGGCGGCAGTCCCTGGTAGTCATTTTTCAAGGCGTTGTAGGCATGCGGGTCGGCGGTGATGATGTGCTTGACCCCGCTGTCGAGAATAGCATCGGTGTTCATCTCCTTCATGGTCTGAAACAACATCTCTTCACCGAAACGCCGGATCTCGTTGCCGCTGTCTTTTTCCTGTTTGCCCAGGATACCCACGTCCGCACCGGCCCGGGAAAGAATGGTCGCCGTGGCCCGGCCGATCTCCTGCATGCGGTCATCATAGGATGTGATGCTGTCCACAAAATAAAGGGCCTCGGCCGGATCTTTGGCCAGGTCCTTGACGGTGACCCCCTCGGGCAGATCCTTGGTCCAGTCGGCGCGCTTCTTTTCCATCTTGCCCCAGGGGTTGCCGCGCTTTTCCAGGGCCTTTAATGGCTTTTGCAGGCTCTGGGGCACCATGCCCTCGTCCACCATGCCGCGACGAAGGTCGACGATCTTGTCGATGTACTCGATCCCGATGGGGCACTCCTGCTCGCAGGCCCCGCAGGTGGTGCAGGACCAGATCTCGTCCTCTTCGTAAATGCTGCCGATAAGATCCTCGCTTTTTTTGAACGGGCTGCCATAGGGATGGATGGGATAATTCTTAAATACCAGGTCGCGTCCCTTGATCGAGATGAAGCGCGGTGAAAGCGGCCGGCCCACGGCGTTGGCCGGGCAGTTGTCCGAGCAGCGGCCGCAGTCGGCGCACGAGTAAAAATCCAGGATGTGCTTCCAGGTGAAGTCCTCCAGCTTTTTTACGCCGAAAGATTCCAGATCGTCCAGCTGTTCATCGGTGACGCCGTGCTGAACCGGTTTGATGTTGCCCCGATCGATGCGCATGAAAAACACGTTGAACAGCGAGGTGATCACGTGGAAGTGTTTGCCCAGGGGCAGAAAGCACAGGAAAAAGAAGAAGGTCAGGTCGTGGACATAGTAGGCGGCGATGTGCAGGGTCTGCAGCGTCTCCACGGAGGTGGACAGCAGGGCCTGCTTTAACAGCCAGGCCAGGCTCATCGGTGCCAGGAACTCGGCGTGCAGCCCGGCCTGGGTGTTGGCGGCCACACTGCTGGCCTCGAACAGGCTTTCGGAAATCATCAGCGTCGAGATCAGGCCTAAAACGAACAGCGCTTCGGCCGTGTGGTCCTTGCCGTATTTAGCCGGCACGGCGTAGCGTTCCGGCTTGACCACGGCCCGCCGAAAGGCGGCGATGGCGCAGGCGACCAGTACGGCGGTGGCGGCATAGTCTTTCAGGAAATTATAGATGTGGCCAACCACCCCGTCAAATCCGGGCATGACGAAGCTTGGAAAAATGCCCATGACGACCAGGGAGCACGAACGGATGCTCAGGATCAGAAATCCGACAAAGATGACGATATGCACAACCCCGGCAAGCAGGTAGCGCGGCTGGCGATACTGGCCCAGCCAGATCTTCACCACGTTATAGATGCGCTGGGGAATACGGTCCGCTCGGCTGTCCGGGGCCGCCTTGACCAGCGGCGCCAGGCGGATGGCCATGATATAGGCAAAGACGGCAATCCCCACCAGGGGAATCAGGATCGAAAAAACCACTGTGGGGATGACAAGAAAAAAATACTTAGCCGGAGCGATCAACGCGTTTTCCATATTTTACCCTTGTTCTCCCTTCGGTTTCGTATTAAAATGCATAAAAATGAATGAGGATTCATTCAGTTTTTAACGACTGATTCCAATCCTGTCAAGAAAAAATTTTGGTGAAGATGTCCATCCCCACCCACTGACAGCAGTGGCGTCGTTATTTCTGCGAAAACAATTTATCGGGTTTTGCACCACCGAATGTGCACACGCCAAAGATAAAATTAACCATCAATTTTATTGACAAAAGCAGCGTCTCAAAATAGGTGACAACTGATTCAGCAGCACAAACTCCACCCAACAGGCATGCGGGCCTCATTTATTACGAACGCCCATTAAAAACAAGGAAAAAGGAGGTTCAAGTGAGCACAGACAATCCCTATCTGGAAAAACCGTGGCTGAACCACTACGAGGCAGGCGTTCCCGAACATGTTCAATATGAAAACATCTGCCTGCCGGAGTTCCTGAAGCGGTCGGCCGAGGCGTTCCCGGATAAAATGGCCCTGACATTTCAAGGTTATCAAATCAGCTTTAGCAAACTGAACGAAATGGCGGATCGATTTGCCGCTTGCCTGACCGACTTCGGGGTAAAAAAGGGAGACAGTGTGGCGATCCTGCTGCCCAATGTAATCCCTTGTGTGGCCGCCTACTATGCCATCCTGCGCATCGGCGCTATATCCGTGATGAACAACCCTTTGTATTCCGACCGGGAGTTGGAGCATCAGTTCAATGATTCCGGATCCAAAGTGCTGATCACCTTGGATCTGCTCGGCAACCGGATGATCGATCTTCGGCCAAAAACCAAGATCAAACAGATTATCTATACCAGTATCGGTGACTATCTCCCCTTTCCCAAAAATTTCCTTTTCCCTCTGGTGGGCAAGAAAAAAGGTCTGGCTGCCGACGTCAAACCGGCCGACAACCTTTACAAATGGAAAGCACTGATCGCACGCTATGCGCCCAACCCGCAACAGGTGGCGCTGGATTTTGATGCTGTGGCCATGTACCAGTATACCGGAGGTACCACAGGTGTTTCCAAGGGTGTCATGCTCACCCATGGCAACCTGAGCAAACAGACCCAGCATGTATCGGCCTGGTTTCCCACTTTCGGCGGCGATGAAATCATGCTCGGCGCCCTTCCTTTTTTCCACGTCTTCGGCCTATCCACCGCCATGAACCTGGCCATTTTCAAGGGTTGGGGGAACATCCTGGTACCCAAACCCCAAGCCCCTCAATTGTTGGAGGCCATCAGTAAATTCAAACCCACCTTTGCACCACTGGTGCCCACGATGTACATCGGCATGCTCGAACACCCTGATATTGCACAAGCAGATCTCACTTCCATCAAAGGCTGTTTTTCCGGCAGCGCCCCGCTGCCGGTGGAGGTAATCAGCGAGTTCGAAAAGAAAACCGGTGCGGTCATTGTCGAGGGTTTCGGAATGACCGAATCCTGCCCGGTAACCCACATCAATCCCTTCAAGGGCGATCGCAAAGTAGGCAGCGTAGGTATTCCCATTTCAGACACCCAAAGCCGTATCGTGGATCTTGGCGACGGGGTCACGGACGTTCCTGTGGGTGAAACCGGTGAACTCCTGGTCAAAGGCCCCCAGGTCATGAAGGGTTATTGGAACCGCCCCGACGCCACCGCGGAAACCCTCACCGACGGGTGGCTGCACACCGGCGATATCGCAAAAATGGACGAAGACGGCTATTTCTACATCGTTGATCGCAAGAAAGATATGATCATCTCCGGCGGCTTCAACGTTTATCCCCGGGATATCGAAGAGGTGTTTTTCGAACATCCCAAGGTGATGGAGGCCACTGTCATCGGCATTCCTCATCCCAAACGCGGCGAGGCGGTCAAAGTGTTCGTCGTGTTAAAGGAAGGCCAGACAGCCACCGCCGAAGAGCTGATGAAATATTGCGAAGACAAGCTGGCCAAGTACAAATGGCCCACGGAAATCGAATTCCGCGGGGAACTGCCCAAAACCAATGTGGGCAAGGTTCTCAAAAAAGATCTCAGAGTCATGGAGCAGCAAAAAAAACAATAGGGAACCGGCCGTGTTGGATGGGCCGCTGAGAACGGCAAATTACAAAGACGGGGGTTGCATCCAGATGCAACCCCCGTCTTCATTTGTTTTTTGTGAGCGTCGCCAGGTTCAGCGTTCAGGGTTTGCTTTCATTCGTTGACCGTGCGCATAGGCCACCGGGTTCCTGATGAATCCGCCAATCGCAACGCGAGTGGCCCCGCCAGGTAACTATTCATCTGATCAGCGTTTATCGTTAAATGATACTATTGCTGAAGTTCTGGTTCACCCTGAACCGCTGAACCGCTGAACCCAGAACCTTGAACCTTGAACCTTGAACCTTGAACCTTGAACCTTGAACCTTGAACCTTGAACCTTGAACCTTGAACCTTGAACCTTGAACCTTGAACCTTAGAACGGCAATTTTTTTTAGTTTATCGACTTATTTGCCGCCGAACGCGTCTTCGGTAATTTCTATGGACGCCTCGCAAGTGGTCATGATGGCGTCCATCTTGCCCATGGTAATGGGAAGCACGGCCTGCGTGAAATACTGCACGCTTTTCATCTGACCTTCGTAGAATGCCTGATCTTTTTTCTTGGCCCCTTTTTCCAGTTGGGTGGCCGCCACGACCCCTCGCCAAAGCAGCATCCAGGCCATCACCACGTCGCCGGAGGCCTCCATGAACGGGTGCGCAAAGGCAAAAGCGCTCATCACCTTGGGAGACATGGCGGTGGCGCCCAGGTGCATGGCCACTTCACCCAGGCGGTTAAGGGCCTTTTCCAGTCTGGCCGCGTAATCCTTCAGGCCGTCGAGTGCCTTGGCCTGGGCGATGGTCTTCTGGATCTCGACCATCAGGTCCATGATCGGTTTGCCCTTGTTCATGCCCAGTTTTCGGCCAAGCAGGTCCATGGCCTGAATGCCGTTGGTGCCTTCATAGATCATGGTGATGCGGCAATCCCGCAAAAGCTGTTCCTGGGGATACTCCCTGATATAACCATATCCGCCATAAACCTGCACGCCCGTACTGCACACTTCAAAGGCCTTGTCGGTGACGTATCCCTTACAGATGGGAATAAGCAGGTCCATCATGCCCTGCAGCCGGGTTTTTTCCGCCTCGTTATCGGTAACCGCGATCTGATCGGAAAGGAAGCCGGCATAGTAAAGCAGACTGCGCATGCCCTCCACGGATGACTTCATGGAGATGAGCATGCGACGAACATCCGGGTGCTGAATGATCGCTACAGACGGTGCGTTGGGATCCATCATCTGCAGCAGGTTCTTGCCCTGAATCCGTTCCCTGGCGTAATTGACCGCATTCATGTATGACGGGCTGGCGCAGCAGAATCCCTGCATCCCCACCAGCAGACGCGCCTCGTTCATCATCAGGAACATGGCCCGCATGCCCTTGTTCTCTTCGCCCAGCAGTTCGCCGACGCACTGGCCCTTGCCGCCTAAGGTCAATGAGCAGGTGGCGTTTCCGTTGATGCCCATCTTGTGCTCGATGCCCGTACAAACCACGTCGTTAAAATCGCCCAGACTGCCGTCGTCGTTGACCCGGTATTTGGGAACCAGAAAGAGAGAGATCCCTTTGGTGCCGGCGGGTGCCCCTTCGATCCGGGCCAGAACCGGATGAACGATGTTCTCCACCATGTCGTGATCACCGGCAGAGATAAAAATCTTGTTGCCGGAAATGGCGTATGTGCCGTCTTCATTTTTCACGGCGGTGGTGGTCAGGTTGCCGACATCGGAACCGGCTTCGGGTTCGGTGAGCAGCATGGTGCCGGTCCACTTTCCGGTAAACATGTTCTTTAAAAAGCGTTTCTTCTGCCGTTCCGTGCCGAAGGCCTCCACCAGCAGGGCGGCGCCGTGAGTAAGCCCAGGATACATCATGAACGCATAGTTGGCACCATTGAAATAGTCACCCGCAGCCAAGGCCACAGTCCGGGGCATCCCCTGTCCGCCATATTCCGGATCCTCGGGCATGGCCACCCATTCACCTTCGACGAACAGGTCGTATGCGCGTTTGAAGCTTTCCGGAACGAATACCTGGCCGTTTTCAAGCCGGCATCCCTGCTCGTCGCCCTCCTTGAAGGTGGGAAGAATTTCTTTAATTGCCAGATTACGGGCTTCACTGATGATCAAATCTACGGTCTTCTTGTTGAATTCCGCGTACTTTTCATGTTCGCTCAACGCACCGACGTTCAACTGTTCATGAAGCACGAAATCAACATCTCTCCTGTCAGCGATTACCTGTGCCATGGTCTATCCTCTCCTTGTTGACTGGTGGATCCGTCGTCGATTCGGGCACGAACGGCGCCATCCGGTTATGTATTGAACCCTCCCCGCGGCAAGCCGCGAGGAATGTTCTGCCTGTAACGGCAGTGCTGCGCAGCACCGTAAGGATGAATAGCAACCCCGTTATGCACTGGACCAATAATACCTATTTCGAATCTTTTCTCTCCTTGTCTGTTCTAAACAAGTGGCTCACGATTTATCGACATCAATCACGATATTTCCGCATTTTAATTGCTTTTCGCTATCACTCAGAAACTTAGGAATGGATAGTGTGCCCGCCCTTTAAAATTAAACTGTGATTATAGATGGTTAAAAAATTTCGCGCATTGGCATACCTTCTGCTTCTTGTATTGGCTAAGCCCGTTCCATTTAATGGCTGATACTTGAGGCCAAATGAGAGAGGAGGAACGATGAAAACAACAGGTTTTAAACCAAAAATTGTGACCGTCCTGGCAACCCTGGCATTTTTCAGCATCTCCGCCCCAACCATCGTTTCTGAATTCTTCCCGCTTGATGTCTGGGAAGAGATAGAAGCCTGGGAACAAACCACCATGGCCGCTCTTGATCCCGATATTGCAGTGCATAACGAAGCAACGCCGTTGGTCGTTGATGATGCCGAAATGGTCAATGCGTCTTTCCCATTTGATGTGTGGGAAGAACTGAATGATCACGGCGGTAACGATTGGAGCGCTTTGAAAAATTGGAAAGCATTCAATTTAAATTATGGCACTGCGAAAGAAGACAGGACGAACCCATACTGGCTGCCCGAAGAGCTTAGAAATCGGTAATTCACAACGACATTGAAATCAGAAAGTCCCGTTCATGAAGTGCGAAGTCCTCTCCTTTTTCGTTCCCTTGAAAGCGTTGCATAAACCAACAATAAGCGCAGCCCAAATATCAATTCGGGTATAACCAAGCAATGCTGCTGAAGCTTAGCTTCGCTCTTAAAAGAAGATGTAAGATCTGTAGCTTGACGGATAGACCCCAGAATTCAGAAAGGAGGAGGCCATGCATCCCAAAACTCTCTATGGGTGGTATAATAAGATTGTACGAGATTACCCTTACAATGAAAAAACGGCACACATACTCGACCACACATTTAAGCCTAGCTCCCGTTTGCTATCTACTCTGGCAGATCGGGAGGGGAGAACCAAATCATCTGAAAGGTCCGTTCATGAAATAAGATGATCGTTCACACGTCATTCCAATGAAACCCAAACAAGCGATTCACCTTTCTCGAAGAAGGTCGATTGGTAACGATCACGGTTGGGTACCATCGATTGTTGTATTC
>NZ_JASJGN010000260.1:0-11786 GCF_033791525.1 Desulfosarcina sp. | reverse complement strand
CGACTAATCCGGTAGGGAAAAAAAGCCTTCAATCCACTCAGGAAAGAAGGCTCATAGTTCCCCGTTAGTGCCCCAAGTAAGGGGCAATGGTAAATATTACTTTTGATATCAGTTTGTTAGAAAGCAACATCAATACGCCCGGTACTGAAGTAGCACCAGGGTCAGATGTAGTCGGAAAAGATCTCCAGGGTGGCTTTTCCGGGTTCCTCTTTCATCTTTTTCCTCCGCGTTAAGAATTGATGAAATCGTAAAAAGTCGCATTTCCGACGGATTCGTAAAAAGCCCGAGATCAAGGCTTGCTAATCCTTAAGGAACGAGGCGTACTTACGGTACGCCGCAGTGACGAAGGATGAAGCGTAACGCAGATATCGGACTTCTTACGAATCCGTCAAGAATTGGGTATCATCTCTCAACACCCTTTCCGCTAAATCGGTCGACGGATATAAGCGCGGTAATCTTTGGACTCCTGTGATCCGCTTTGCGTTCATCGTGGGCCACCAGGGCGATTCGTCTGGTTGCCTTCATGTTATCTTTCGACCAAGCGGGCTGGCGGGATGGGTGTTCCCGTTTGGGTCGCCATCAGAAAGCGATCCTCGCCGTCGACGAACGCTCGATGGGTCATGGTCGGTTTAGCGGCGCAGTAAGAGGGATTTGATGATGCTGTTGACAATCTTCGGGTTCTCCTTGAGGCGCCGGGTGGAGTATCCAAACCAATGGCGGCCGTAAGGGACATACACCCGCATGGTGTGTCCGGCATCGACCAGAGCGCGTCGCAGCTCCGGGGTGACACCGTACAGCATTTGAAATTCGTACCTGTCTCGGCGTACGTCGTACCGGTCGATAAGTGCCAGGGCACCGTCCACCAGGGCCCGGTCGTGGGTGGCGATGCCGGGATAGACGCCGTTTCGAAACATGAATTCGAGATCTTCCAAAAAATGGGCATTGATCTCATCGTGATCTTGGAAGGCGATACGTCTCGGCTCGGCGTAGATGCCTTTGCATAGCCGAAAATTCAACGGAACCGTCGGCGTGTGAAGATCCATGAGGCCCTTCAGGTCGTCCAGGGTACGACGCAGGTAAGCCTGAACAACCAGCCCCACGCTTTCCGGGAATTCGGCCTTCAGCCGGCGAAACAGGTGCATCTCCAGATCCACACAATTTGAATCTTCCATATCTATACGGATGAAATTGCCGTAGCCTGCAGCCTTGGCGACGATTTCACGGATATGGCGGTAGCAGGCTTCGGAATCGATTAGCAGACCGAACATAGTCGGTTTCACCGAATAGTTGCCGTCAATGCCGCTGTGCTGGGAGGCCTCGATAAGGGCCAGGTATTCGTCGCGGTTCTTTTCGGCCTCATCCAGGTTCTGAATAAACTCACCCAGGATGTCGACGGTGGTTTTTATACTGTCGTCGTTCATCGCCCGACAGGCGCTCATGGCATCATCCACCGTTTCCCCGGCAATGTATGAACGGGAAAAGAGCCAGACAAAACGTTTGGGAAACAGGGGCAGGGTGCTGGCGATCAGTCGGCTAATCATTGCGGAACCAATTGCTCGGGTGTTGTTTGCGGTTCGGCATGCGATTCTAAATATCGCGCCTGAATGAGGCGGATCAGAGCTATCTGTTCCAGAAAAATTTCAACCAGTTCGGGGTCAAAATGGGTGCCGGATCCCTGGCTGATGATTTCGATGCTCCGCGATTCATCCCACGGCTCCTTGTAGCTACGTTTGGAAGAGAGCGCATCATAGACATCGGCAATGGCGACGATTCTGCCAAGAATGGGGATCTCCTCATGCTTTTTACCGGGCAGCGGTCGGCCCACACGGCCTTCGTGGCCGGGGATCGGCTTGCCTGAAATTGGATCCACGTGGCCGGGGTAGCCCGTACCGTCCCACTTTTCGTGGTGGTTCATCGCGATGATGGCAGCCGCTTCATCGTAATCCGACTGTGGGTTGGAAAAAAGCCGGGCCCCATGGATGGTGTGCTGCTTCATAATCTCAAATTCTTCGAAGCTTAGCTGCGCCGGTTTTTTTAAAATCAGATCGGATGTGGCCACTTTGCCCACGTCGTGGAGCATGGCTCCCATGCGAAGCACGTCGCGGGTCTTGTCGATCTCCTTCTTGTCGATACTGCGCCGCTTGGCCCAGTGCTCGTAAATTTCCAATGAAAAGCCGGCCACCCGGTTGACATGGGCGCCGGTTTCCTTGGGGTCGCGCATTTCCGCCATACGAATCATCCGCAGGATCATGGAACGGGTCATCTGGGCCCGCTCCAGCGCCACGGCAGCGATGCCGGCGAAGTGCAACATCACCTTTTCGTCGGTTTGGCTGAAAATCCGGATTTGTTTGTTCTGATCCTGGGCGTTGATGATCTGGAGAATGCCCAAAACATCCTTTTTGGAACTCATCAACGGGATGGTGAGCATGGAACGGGTGACGTATCCTGATGCCTCGTCGAATTTCTTGCTGAAGTGATAGCTCTTGGTGGGAGCTAACTTGTAGACATCCGGAATACTGAGCATTTTTCCTGTGGCGGCGGCATACCCGGCGATGCTCGTCTGGTCGATGGGCACGGAAAAAGTGGAGTAGATCAGCTTTTCTCCCGCGGGGAGTTGTTTTTGCAGGGTGTCGTTCTGGGAATAGGTAAAATCCAGGCGGTTGCCTTCGTGGATATAGATGGATCCGGCATCGGCGTTTACAAACTGGCGCGCCCGTGTGAGCACCCGCTCCAGAAGGATGTCGAGGTCGTGGATCCGGTTCAGCTCAATCCCCAGCGTCATCAGCGTGTCCAGTTTCTGCTTTTCGTTGAGCATCGTGTCAGCGCTCCCGGGAAATAGGTCCACCGCTAATCTATACGGCCGACACCGCACCCGTCAACTTAAAAAGGCGCACCGGGTGCATCGATGGGGTGGACTATGGGCAGACCCAAAAAACAGCGGCCGGTTGTTATTTCCGGTCGGTATTAGTTTGTTTAAGTCTTTGAATTTTCCGCATGGATGGAAAACATTGACATTTCGTCCCGTGATTCCTACTAAGTGCAGTCTAAAGGGAGAACCCGCCTGCCAGTGAAACGCCGTTGAGGAAGAGAACACCATGACACAGATGCTATCCACCAAGGAGGTTGCCAAATTCCTTGGGATCAATGAGAAAATGGTCTATACCCTGATTTCGGAAAAGGGGTTGCCCGCTTCCAAGGTCACCGGAAAATGGATTTTTCCCCGACACCTGGTGGAGCAGTGGATCGAGTCCAGCACGGTCAATTATCCCCAGAACCACAACGTTCTGCCTCCTTATGAAGGGCTGCTGGTCATCGCCGGGAGCAATGACATCCTTCTGGAAAAAACCCTTTCCATATTCAACAGCCGCCATTCCGGGCATCTGGCGGTATTCGGAAGCCTGGGCTCCGTGGGCGGCATCAGCGCCCTGCGCCGAAGCCTTTGCCATATGGCCACCAGCCACCTGCTGCAGGAGAACGGGCACGAGTATAATTTCGATTTCCTGCAGCGCCAGTTCGAGCGCATGCCCGTCGTGGTGAATTTTTGCAAACGGGATCAGGGAATCCTTCTCCAAAAAGGCAATCCCCGTAACATCACCGCCGTGAAGGATCTTGGAAAACCCGGTATTCGGATTGTCAATCGGTCTCTGTCCACAGGCACCCGGCTGCTTTTCGACCGGGAACTCAAACGGGCGGGCATGGCCGGCGAGCGACTTGCCGGGTACGACCGCGAGGTGAATCGGCACATGGATGTGGGGCTCGAGATTTTGGGCGGCCGCGCCGATGCCGGGCCGGGAATCAGGCCGGTGGCCTCTCTGCTGGGCCTGGCGTTTATGCCCTTGCGGCAGGAGCGCTACGACCTGCTGGTGACCCGGGAGCGTTTTTTCGACCAGGGGATCCAGTATTTTCTCAGCCTGCTCCACGAAAAGGCCTTCGTCCGGGCAGCCGAACAACTGGAAGGATACGATGTGTCCAAAAGCGGCCAAATGATTTTCCCTTATGAACCGGAAGCCACAGAAGTCGAACTGAAATCCTGACACGCTGTTCGGCATTCCAAGAAATTGAAGACTCCGAAATTAAAGAGTGAGGCAAAACCATGCAGAGAAAAAAACAGATGGCGGTAAAGGTGTGTTTAATCGTGATGCTGACCCTGGGGATGGCCGTTCCGGCCATGGCCGCCGACAAGGTACTGATGATGGCCACCACCACCAGTACCGATAACACCGGTCTGCTGGACTACCTGGCCCCCCATTTTACCAAAGCCACGGGAATCGAGCTGAAATGGACCTCGGTGGGGACCGGGAAGGCACTTAAAATGGGCGAAAACTGCGATGTGGATGTGCTGCTGGTCCATGCACCGCCGGCGGAGAAGGCCTATGTGGAAAAGGGTTTCGGCATCAACCGCCGGGAGATCATGTATAACGACTTCGTGATCATTGGCCCGGATAGCGACCCGGCCGGCATCAAAGGCAAGAAGGTTGTCGATGCGCTCGTTGCCGTGCGTGCCAGGAGGGCTGTATTTGCCAGCCGCGGAGACAATTCGGGCACCCATAAAAAGGAGCTTTCCCTCTGGAAAGCCGCCGGTGCGGCCGTTCCGGAAAAGGAAGCCTGGTATGTACAAACCGGTCAGGGGATGCTGGCTACCATTAACATTGCCGCCGAGCGCAGCGGCTACACCATGACCGATCGCGGCACCTATATCAAGTACGCCGACACCATGAACGGCAATCCGCTGCTGGAAGTACTGGTTGAGCAGGATGAAATTCTGCTCAACCAGTACAGTGTGCTGGCGATCAATCCGCAGCGCTGCAAGAATGCCAAATTCGATCTGGCCACCGCCTTTTCGGATTGGCTGGCCGGCGCCGAGGCCCAGGGACTGATCCGGGATTTCACATTGATAGGTAAACCGCTTTTCGTACCCAATGCAAAATAATATCAAATGGATTTTATCTTTGCCGGATTCATAGAGGCGATCCGCCTGCTTTTCGGTGGTGACGGCCAGACCTGGTCCGCAGTAGCCGCCACGCTGAAGGCCTCTTCCAGTTCCATGGCCGCCAGCCTGACATTAGGAATCCCATTAGGATTCGCACTGGGATATTTTAATTTTCCGGCCAAGCGTCAGGTTCGGCTGCTGGTGGATACGGCGCTGGCCCTTCCCACGGTGTTCATCGGTTTGGTGGTCTATGCCTTCATCTCCAACCGGGGCCCCCTGGGAGAGATGGGCCTGCTGTTCACCCTGACCGGCATCGCTATCGGGCAGACCATACTTGCTCTGCCTGTGGTCATTGCCCTGAGCGCCACGGCCGTGGAAAGCATGGACAGGCACCTGCGAACGCTTCTGATCTCCCTGGGTGCCAATCGGCGGCAGCTGCTGTTCAGTTGTCTGTGGGAGGTGCGTTATGGGGTGCTGGCCGCCGGTCTCACCGCCTACGGGCGGGTGATGACCGAGGTGGGCATCTCCATGATGGTGGGTGGCAACATCAAGTGGCACACCCGCACGATCACCACAGCGATTGCCCTGGAGACAGGCAAGGGGATGTTCTCCACCGGCATCGCCCTGGGGTTGGTGCTCATCGCCATTGCCTTTGGTGTGAATGTGTGCCTCTCTTTTTTAAGGAAAAAATGAGGACTTCGTAAACCGTCCAATATCGGCGTTGTGCGGCATCCCTCGTCATTGCGGCGTATCTTCAATACGCCTCTTTCCCCGGGATTTGCACGCCCTGATCTTGAACGGTTTACGAAGCCCTCCAATGAATGCGTTTAACTGCAGCGAAAAGAACTGAACAGGAGAGGTCCACGGTGTCCCAACCCATCTATCGGATTGAAAACCTCGTCCACCGTTACAACAGCCGCCCGGTATTGGCCGTCGATCGTCTGGACATCGAACCGGCATCGATTTTGGGACTGGTGGGGCCCAACGGCAGCGGCAAAAGCACCCTGCTCAAGCTCATGGCTTTCATCCTCCCGCCCACTCAGGGGCGAATCCTGTTTGACGGGAAAGCGGCGCTTCCGTTCGACGAATCGGTCCGGTTCCTGGTCACCCTGCTGACCCAGGATCCTTACCTGATGAAGCGTACGGTGTTTAAGAACATCGCATACGGTCTAAAGGTGCGCGGAAATCGTGAGAATTGGACCCGCCCGGTACGCGAGGCATTGACCATGGTTGGCCTGGATCCCGATGGATTCGCCCAGCGGCAGTGGGATGAACTGTCCGGCGGTGAGGCCCAGCGGGTGGCCCTGGCAGCCCGGCTGGTGCTGAAGCCCCGGGTGCTGCTTCTGGACGAACCCACCGCCAGCGTGGATGCCGCTTCCAGCGAACTGATCCGTGCCGCCTCCCTGCGTGCCCGCAGCGAATGGGGCACCACGTTGGTGATTGCCAGCCACGATCGCGAATGGCTCTACGACGTCTGTGACGAGGTGATTCACCTGTTCAAGGGGACACCCACCGGCACCGGCAGGAGCAACATGGTTTTCGGCCCCTGGATCCCCGAAGAAAGCGGCCTTTACACGAAATTTCTCGGCGACGGCCTCCGCTTCACGGTTTCAGCACCACCGAACGCCGATGCCACCGCTTTCATCGACCCCGCCGTCATCCGAATCCTCGATAGCCGTGAGGCTTCAGCCCCTGCAAATACCGCCTTTGTCGACGGGACGGTCACCCGCATCACTTCGGAAAAACGAAGCGGCAATCTGTTCGCCGATGTACGCGCCGGTTCGCTTAAGCTGGTCGTGCGTGTCGACGAATCCCACTTGGCGGCCATGACCCTTCACCGGGGGTGGCCTGTGACCCTCGCCTACCGACCGGACAGCATCCGTTGGCGTTAGGCGTTAAGACAATTAATTTGGACTGCGTTATCAGTCGTCGCAGCATTACCATACGGCTTCCTCCCTCTAGCCTTGCCAAATTAATTATCTTAAGGCCTATTTGAGGGCATGAATCCTTCGCATTGCTTTTTGATTGACTTCAGCCACCCCATTCCGGATAAGTATTTCGGTAACCGCTAACAGGTCAGTGTTTAAACGGTTACGGGTTCACTACGGTTAACTCAGAACGCTGAACCCAAAACCCAGAACCTGTGACACGATGATTAACCGCGAAAACCTGTTCACCTGGCCACCAGCCGTATTTTTCTGGGCACTGGTATGCGCCTTGCTGTGGGGCAGCGCCTTCCCCATGGTAAAGACCGGCTTTGTGATGCTGGATATTCAGCACAGTACCGGCGGCAAGCTATACTTTGCCGCCTACCGGTTTTTTCTGGCCGGGCTGATGATCTTTGCCGGTGTCATGGCCTCAGGAAAATCCATCATGTTATCCCACAAGCGGGACTACGGTGCCATGGTCCTGACGGGGATGCTGCAAACCACGCTGCAGTACACCTTCTTTTACATCGGCCTGTCCAACACCACAGGGGTGAAGGCCTCCATCATCATCGGCTCAGGTTCCTTTTTTCTGGCCCTGTTTTCGCACGTGTGGTTCAAGGACGACCCCATCACCCTGCGGAAAAGCTCCGGGTTGATTCTGGGTTTCGTGGGCATCGTCCTGGTCAATCTGCAGGGCGACGGCCTGAATTTCCATATGACCCTGACCGGCGAGGGTTTCATCCTGCTCACCGCTCTCTCTTCCACCCTGGCATTGGTCATCGTCAAGAAAACCGCCGTCCGCGTCTATCCGCCGCTCATGTGCGCCTACCAGCTGGTCACCGGAGCCGTGGCCCTTTTCCTGCTGGCCCTGTTATTCGAATCCCCGGCGGTACTGGCCTTTTCAATGTCCTCGCTTGTTTTGCTGCTCTATCTGAGTTTTCTTTCTGCCGCCGCTTTTTCCCTGTGGTACCTGTTGATCCAGGCCAACCGGCTTTCCAGCATGGCCGCCTACCGGTTTCTCATTCCGGTGTGCGCCGTCCTGCTCTCCGTTGCCCTTATCGAATCCGAACACCTTCATTGGCCGGCTTTGGCGGCCCTGGTACTGGTTTGTCTGGGCATGCTGTTGACCACCCGGGAATAACTTGATGGTATCGTAAACCGTCCGATCCGCCTGAGGCGGATAAATATCTGCGTTACGCTTCATCCATATTGTTTCGAAATTCGGATTTTACGCCTTCATCCGGCGAGTAAATTCAGTAAAGCCGGCCATGTATTTTTTTAGCTGGTTTTTCACCCCGTCGTCGGTGAGGTTGCCCTGATCGTCGAATTTGCCCGTGGCGCCGCTGACCCACAGCAGGCGCCCGGACCATACCTGGGTGCCCAGCACGCGCAGAACGGGCAGCCAGGCATACTGGGAAAAGGCGGTGCCGAAGGTCCCGGGCGTGGCGCCGATCAGGCCCACCGGCTTACCGGCAAACACCCCCATGCGTTCCTCGGGCGGCCGGGTGAACCAGTCGATGGCATTTTTAAAAACGCCGGGGATGCCGTTGTTGTATTCCGGGGTGACCAGCAAGAGACCGTCGGCGGCCTTGATCATTTGTTTTAAATCGGTCACGGCAGGCGGGATGCCATCTGAGGCCTCCACATCTCCATCATACAAGGGGATGCCTCGAATTGAATTGACGGAGAGCGAGCATCCGTCGGGTACCGATTCCGCGGCAGCCCGCAGCAGACTAGCATTGAATGAATGTTCCCTCAGGCTTCCTGAAATTCCAGCGATCGTGA
Organism: Desulfosarcina sp.; assembly: GCF_033791525.1. Taxonomy (GTDB): domain Bacteria; phylum Desulfobacterota; class Desulfobacteria; order Desulfobacterales; family Desulfosarcinaceae; genus Desulfosarcina. The sequence goes on along the minus strand of NZ_JASJGN010000260.1, from coordinate 3,143 downwards.
TCATGTTTTTTCCTTTCTGTACCATTTCAGATGGGTTTGCCAAACACTGGGGACAGGATAATCATTGTTTTGTCCACATTCACCTTCTTGGCCGGGTAGCCTGAGCTATCGGCGCGACCAAGGATGGCCGCCATGCTCTCTTCGACGCCGTTGCACTGGGCGACCCCCACACTGATCGTCATCGATATTTCGTTACCGTCATTGTGAAAGCATACCTGGCTGATTGGTTCACGAATCCGTTGGGCAGTTTTCATGTCGAAAAGGTCATTTTTCCTTGTACCCTCCCAAACGAATCAAGGTGGATACAGTAACGATTCGCCTGCAATAAAGCTCACCCGTGCGAAATAAAACAATCGACAAAGGCGATATAAAATGTTAGTAATCATAAAACTGTCAACTGATTCATTTGAGGCCAACAAATGATAAAAGTATTTTCCCCGAAGGACGTGCAAGCAATTACCGGAATCCCGGCCAGGAGAATAAAATTCTATTCCGACGCCAAGCTGTTGAGCCTGAGAGATCAAAATCCTGGACGGGGGCGGGGGCGGGAATATTCACGGCAAAATATTTTTGAGCTCTTCTTAATTAAGGCGCTTGATGCCACTGGTGTGATGTTGTCAAGGATCGAGGATATCTTTTCCAGTGCAGGTCCGAGTTGTTCCATTTTGTTGGACCTTGCCACTTATGAAAAGGACGATCCGCCGGGACTGTTTATTCAGATATCCGAAAATGGTGTTCAATTCGCTGGGTTAAGAGACAGCGGATCGCTGAAAGGCCCTGAAACCCTTACGCTCGATATGTCAGGTAGGTCGAGTGCGATCATCATTAATATGACCAATCTGGCCCGAAAGGTGCCGGAATAAAATTTGTTGACTTTTATAGTCAATAAACTGACTACTGACAAATAAAAGATAGATTAGAAACTATACCCAATAGACAGATGAAACCGACCGGCCGATTCGCCTTCCTCCCGGTCCAGTTTGTGCCCGTAGAGCAGGCCCATGGGGCCGATGGGGGTGATATAGCGCAGGCCGAGTCCCACGGATGCGCGGAACCGGTCCGAGCCTTCATCCACCTCGGCATCTTTGACACTGCCGATGTCGAAGAAGGTGGTCAATTCCCAATTCATGCCCATGTCGATGCGCGCCTCCAGGCTGCCGACCACGGCTGTCTTCCCGCCCACGGGGTTTCCTTGGCTGTCAAAGCGCAGCAGGTTTTCCTTAAAGCCCCGGACGTTTTGTATGCCGCCCAGGAAGAAAAGCTGGTCGTCGGGGACCAGCTCGCTATCCGAATACGATAGGACCTGCCCGATTCTGGCCAGGCCGGCAAGGGTCACTTTTCCCTTGGGGGTCCAGTAGTAGCGGGTATCGAACTTGTAGCGGACGAAGTCGTCCAGCTGGTTCTGAATCCCTTTGGAGATGTCCACACCGAATGATGAGAGAAGTCCCCGTGTTGGGCGCACGAAGGAGTTCCGGCTGTCGTAGCGGACATAGGGCGTGGTCACGAAAATGGTGCGGGTCTCTTCATCCAGCGGGTCAGCGGGACGCGCTTCAACGCTGAATTGAGTTCGTTTTTCCAGGCGGAAACTCAGCGCCGTGGTCACGTATTTTCCCCATTCGCGGCCGAATCCTATCGATCCGCCGGTGGTCCGGGTACCGAACGGCTGGTTGAATTCGGTCAGCTCCTCGTTGAAGGCGCCGATGCTGGCCGTGGTGCGGGTGCCCAGAAACCGTGGTTCGGTCAGTCGGGTTTCCAAGCGGTAACCGGTCTGGCTGATTTCAGCGCCGGCCCACAGATCCTTGTTCAGGCCGAACAGGTTGCGATCGCCGACTTTGGTGCGGCCGAAAAAGCCGCTGTCCGATTCGTAGCCGCCGCTAGCCTGGACATAGTAAGGCTTGTTCTCCTCGATCTCTACGAACAGGTTTACCGTCTCTTTCTTTTCCTTCAAACCGAATGTGCGGTAGCTCACCCCATGAAAGATGTCCAAATCTCTCAGGCGGCGCTGGCCATCGTGAAGCGCGCGCAATGACAGGGGCGTCTGGGACTGGACTTCCAGCTCTCGGTGGATAACCTTTTCAGCCGTCCGAAGATTGCCGGACACGAAGATATCTCCCAAGGTCACCAGCGGCCCCGCGTCGACCTCGTAAACGATGCCCGCCCGCGTGCGGTCCTCACTGTAGGTGACACTGGCGTGCACCTTGGCATGGGGGTAGCCTTTCTCGGAAACCAGGCTGGCAATGGCTTCCTTTTCCGCATCCAAAGCAGCGGTGCGAAACGGGTCGCCGATTTTGTGGACCAGCACTTTCCTGGCCTTTTCTTCCGGCAACACCGTCAACCCGGTGATGCCAATGGAACCGACCGTTGTCCGGGGGCCTTCCTTGATATTCAGCGAGATGTCGGCACCGGTTTTGTCTTCATTGAAAGTCACCTCGGAATCCACCGTGCGGTCCTGGAAACCCTGTTTCAGGTAAAGGGTGGTGACGGCATAGGTGTCCGTTTCCAGGGTCTCGGGGACAAAGGCGCCATCGTGGAAAACCGTCGGTGGACGGGTGAGAACCTGTTTCCTGATCTCCGTTTCAGAAAGATTTTGGTTGCCGGCAATGGTCACGTTGTCAACGACGGTTTGCGGGCCTTCCTGGATGACGAAGCGCAGCTGGCGAGTCTCCACCGGGGGGCCGGGCACTAAGGTCGTCTCTGTCTTTATTCGGGCCTCCAGAAATCCGGCCTCACGATACCGTTTCTTCATGTTTTGAACGCTTTTTCTCACACCGATATTGCTCCGGTTTCCGTCGCTGAAAATGGATAGGTCCTTTTTCAAGGTCCGGTCCCAGAAGCGCTGGTTGCCCTCGAATGCAACTGTGTAGCGTTGCCCTTCACGGACGTCGACAGTTACGTCAACCTGGTGTGAACGGCCGGGATCATCGATTCGGTAGGAAAGTTGGGCATCCGCAAATCCTTTCCTGCGGTAGTATTTTAACAGCGAATCCATGTCCTTTTTGAGCCGGTATTCGCTGAATCGACCGATTCCGGGCAACAGGGCCGCCCGCCAGACGGTCATGCGCCTTTTTAACGCATTGGAAGAGACACCCTGGTTGCTCTCGAAGACAAGCGTACCGAGCACGTAGTGGGGCCCCTTGTCGATA
>NZ_JASJGN010000259.1:0-12623 GCF_033791525.1 Desulfosarcina sp. | reverse complement strand
GTTCATGAACCGGACCTTCATGACCATGGCGATTGCCAAGGGCCTTGACGGGGCGATCATCAACCCGCTGGACGGCCGCATGATGGCCACTATCATCGCCGCCGAAGCCCTGGCCGGCCGTGACAACTTCTGCATGAACTACCTCAAGGCCTTCCGGGCCGGTATGTTCGAGGGGTAATCCATCTAAAGAACCGGGCCCGCCTGTTAACGGGTCCGGTTCTTCAATTGCCCTGTTTGCCCCCCCAAATACCGCCCTCCCTTTTTCGCTGCCGAAAATCCGTGTTCAAAGCTACAAAAGATGTGCTAAGATATCGTGTTGATTAACCATCTTTACCCGACACAACCATTTCATTGAGAGGAAAAATGATCGATGAGCACCGATCCCAATAAGGTTATCTATTCTATGATGCGCGTCAGTAAGTTCTACAACAAAAAGCCGGTTATCAAGGATATCTCCTTGAGTTACTTCTATGGCGCCAAAATTGGTGTGCTGGGCCTGAATGGCTCCGGAAAAAGCACATTGTTGAAAATTATGGCTGGTGTGGACAAGGACTTCAACGGTGAAACCATCCTGTCCAAGGGCTACACCATGGGCTATCTGGAGCAGGAACCGCTGGTAGACGAAACCAAGACCGTTCGGGAAATCGTCAAACAGGGCGTTCAGGAGACCGTTGATCTGGTAGATGAATTCAACCGGATCAATGAACGCTTTGCCGAACCCATGTCCGATGACGAAATGGACAAACTGATCCAGCGCCAGGGTGAAGTTCAGGAAAAGCTCGACGCCATGGACGCCTGGGACCTGGACGCCAGGCTGGAGATGGCCATGGATGCCCTGCGATGCCCGCCCGGAGACACCCCGGTGGACGTCATCTCCGGCGGTGAACGACGGCGGGTCGCCCTGTGCCGCCTGCTGCTCAAAAAGCCCGACATCCTGCTGCTGGACGAACCCACCAACCACCTGGATGCCGAATCGGTGGCATGGCTGGAGCAGCATTTGCAGAAGTACGCCGGCACCATCATCGCCGTCACCCATGACCGCTATTTCCTCGACAACGTGGCCGGCTGGATTTTGGAACTGGATCGGGGCCAGGGCATTCCCTGGAAGGGCAACTACAGCTCATGGCTGGAGCAAAAACAGAATCGACTGGCCAACGAAGAGAAATCCGAAAGCGATCGCCAGAAAACATTGAAGCGGGAACTGGAGTGGATCCGTATGGCACCCAAGGGCCGCCGGGCCAAATCCAAGGCACGCATCACCTCATACGAAAAATTGATGGATCAGGAAAACGAGCAACTGGCCAAGAATCTGGAAATCTATATCCCCCCCGGCCCCCGGCTTGGAAACCTGGTCATCCAGGCCAAGGGCGTGACCAAAGCCTACGGCGACAAACTGCTGGTTGAGAACATGGAATTTTCCCTTCCCCCCGGCGGCATCGTGGGCGTCATCGGACCCAACGGAGCCGGAAAGACCACCCTGTTTCGCATGATTACCGGTCAGGATCAGCCTGATAGCGGATCGGTTGATATCGGCGAGACGGTGAGCCTGGCCTATGTGGACCAAAGCCGCGATGTGCTGGACCCGGAAAAAAATATTTGGGAAATGGTTTCCGGCGGCCAGGATACCATCGCACTGGGTGACCGCCAGGTTAACTCCCGGGCTTACGTGGCCCGGTTCAATTTTTCCGGATCCGACCAGCAAAAAAAGATGGGCATGCTTTCCGGCGGTGAACGCAACCGGGTGCACCTGGCACGCATACTCAAATCAGGCGCCAACGTGCTGCTGCTGGATGAGCCCACCAATGACCTGGATGTCAACACCATGCGAGCCCTGGAAGAGGCCCTGGAAAATTTCGGCGGGTGCGCCGTGGTCATCAGCCACGACCGCTGGTTTTTGGACCGCATCGCCACTCACATGCTGGCCTTCGAGGGCAACAGCCAGGTCGTCTGGTTCGAGGGCAACTACTCCGACTACGAAAAGGACCGTAAAAAACGCCTGGGGACCGCTGCCGATCAGCCCCATCGCATCAAATACAGGCAGCTGACGCGATAGATTGTGTCCATCCCGAAATGGCATCTTGCCGCCCAGATCTGTGTTCTCAGGTTATCGAGCACGTAGTGAAGCTTCAGCGCTATCCTCGACGTAGCGCTGCTACGCCTGTGGGTTCAATAACCCTGCGGCCTTGATCTGAACGACAATCTACCATTTCCGAATAGACACAACAGGCCGATAAAAGGAGAAGAAAACCGAGGCATCGCAGTGATTCGGGACGTCGCCCGAAGCGATGTCGTGGCCGTGCTCAAGCACTATGTGGATAGTGGCGGATTAATCTACAACACCCGGCAGGCCATCTAAATGCTCAGCCAAAAACGGCATGCAAACAACCCAAAACAAGCAGGCCATCATGGAAAAAATCAGGACGCTGTTAACCCGGTTCGTCGAATTTTTCACCATCGCCATCTGGAAGGCCCGCCGCAATGAGCAATCGGCCGTCCAGTGGCTGCTGATCCGGCTGGTACGAACGGGGATTCTTTCCGTTCGAGGCTTTTTACGGCATCATGGCACCTTGCGGGCCTCGGCATTGACCTTTTTTACGCTGCTTTCACTCGTGCCGGTGGCTGCCATGGCTTTCGGCATCGCCAAGGGGTTTGGATTCGAGCGACGACTGCAGCAGGATCTGCTCGAGCAGTTCTCCGCACAGCAGGAGGTAGTCGAGCAGGTGATCGGATTCGCCCAGAATATGCTCAACAACACCAAAGGCGGCATGATCGCCGGTGTCGGCGTCGTCGTCCTTTTCTGGGCAGTCATCAAGGTGCTCGGCAATATCGAAAGTTCCTTCAATCACATCTGGGGGGTTCGCTCACGCAGTATTATTCGCAAACTGAGCGACTACCTGACCATCATGCTAGTTTGCCCAATACTGGTGATCATGTCCGGCAGCGTCACGGTCTTCATCACTTCCGAGGTTGCGGCCATGTCTAGCCGGTTCGAACTGCTGCAAATGGCGGGTCCTGCCATTTATGTAGGCCTTAAAATCCTGCCGTACACCCTTATCTGGATACTTTTCACCCTGACGTATATGATCATGCCCAACACCCGGGTGCGTTTCGACGGCGCCTTGCTGGCCGGTGTCATCGCCGGCTCCGCTTATCAGGTACTCCAGGCTGCCTACATTCACTTTCAAATCATGGTGGCCAAGTACAACGCCATCTACGGCAGCTTCGCCGCCCTTCCCCTGTTCCTGCTGTGGCTGCAGGTCAGCTGGTTTATCGTGCTCATCGGCGCTGAGATTTCTCATGCCTATCAGAATTCAGACCATATGGATGAAACGGCCGGGAAAGTAGAAATAAGCATCTCCCGGGCCAGGCTTCTGGCCCTGACGATCTGCCGCCATGTGGTAAGATTATTTCAACAGGGCCGGCCGGCTCAGACGACCGCGCAGATTGCCGATCACCTGGCGCTGCCACCGGCACTGGTGGACAACCTGTCCGATCTTCTGGTAAAAGGAAACATCCTCGTGCGAATCGACAGCCATTCAGACGATGGGCATGCGCTTCAGCCGGCCCGAGACATCGGCAGTCTGACGGTCAACAGCGTGGTTGCCGCGCTTGAGGATGTGGGTGGAAACGGCGGTCCGCTGACCCATTCGCAGGATGCGGAGACGCTGTCCGAAACCCTGACGGCATTGCGGTCGGAACTGGATCGATCTGCGTCCAACCAACTGCTTAAGGATGTCTGAAATACAACTGGAGCCACCGGAGGTCATCGATCATGGAAAACGTCAACGAGATTGCCCGGATCATCGCCCTAACCATGGGCGCCGCCTGGGCCGCCGGCATCAACCTCTATGCAGCCATTGCCACCTTGGGCATTTTAAGCGTGACCGGCAACATGACCCTGCCGCCTGACCTGCAGGTGCTGGCCAACCCGTTGGTTATCGGAGCCGCCTGTCTGATGTTTGCCGTGGAGTTTATCGCTGACAAGATGCCCGGCGTGGACACTGGCTGGGACACGGTTCACACCTTTATCCGGATTCCGGCTGGTGCGCTGTTGGCCGCCGGCGCCGTGGGCGAGTTGAATCCCGCGGTGAGCCTGGCAGCGGCCCTTTTAGGCGGAACCCTGGCCGCCGGCACCCACGGCATGAAAGCCGGCTCACGGCTGCTCATCAACACCTCGCCGGAACCCTTGACCAACTGGACGGCCTCCATCGTGGAAGACATCATGGTGATCGGCGGTATCTGGGCGGCAGTGCACCACCCCTGGGTATTCCTCGTCCTGCTGGCCATATTCATCCTGCTGATGATCTGGCTATTGCCCAAAGTGTGGCGGGGCATAAAATTGCTGGCGGTAAAGATCAAGCAGCTGTTCACGCCACGGCAGGCAGCACCGCCGTTGGTTTGACCGGTTCTTCCAGGATTTTCCCATGACCCTTTTCATCACGCTTTTCGTAACATCCTTCATCGTGGCCCTTTCCGGGGCCATCATGCCCGGACCACTGTTGACCGTCACCATCAGTGAGAGTTCCCGACGCGGGCTGATGACCGGTCCACTGCTCATTGTCGGTCACGCGCTGCTGGAACTGGCACTGGTGCTGGCCCTGCTCTTGGGCCTGGCTCCGCTGCTGAAAATGGAACCGGTATTTATCGTCATCGCCCTGGCCGGTTCAGCAGTTTTGCTGTGGATGGGGATCGGCATGCTTAAATCGTTGCCGAGCATAACCCTGGTCACCGATGGCAGCAGCGTCGGAAAAAGAAACCTGATCCTGTCCGGCATCATCATGAGCCTGGTCAACCCCTACTGGAGCATCTGGTGGGCGACCATCGGTCTGGGCTACATTCTTCACAGCATGAAGGCCGGCACCATGGGTGTAGTGGCCTTTTTCACCGGCCACATCCTGGGAGACCTGTTCTGGTATGCAGCCGTTTCCACCGCCATCTGGAAAGGCCGGCAACTGCTGTCCGACCGGGGCTACCGCATCTTGATCGGCACCTGTGCCGTCTGTCTCATCGTTTTCTCCTGCCTGTTCGCCTGGTCCGGTATGCAAAAACTCATCGCTTAACGGATCGACGACGCATTCACTCAACGGCCACGGTATTTTTTCCTAACGTTTATGCACAGACATAACGATTGGGTTAGCCAACCTTATACCGCCCGAGTCCACCGTTCACACCGGAGACCCCGAGGCTTCCCAGTTGTTCGTGGGCCGAAAGGATCAACTGTTCGGTGGTCTCCCAGTCGATGCAGGCGTCGGTAATGGAAACCCCGTATTCCATGGTTTCCAGGTTGCCGGTGTTTTTTTGATTTCCCGATTTCAGGTTACTCTCCAGCATCATGCCGATGATGCTGCTGTTTCCGTCCATGCGTTGGTTGACCACATCCTGCCACACCGATCCTTGAAGGGTGTATTTTTTCCTGGAATTGTCGTGGGAGCAATCCACCATGATGGCCTTGGTCAGGCCTTTGGCCGCCAGCATGGCCCTGGCTTCCTCAATGCTGACGGTATCGTAGTTGGGCCTGGACCCGCCGCGCAGCACAATGTGGGCGTATGGGTTGCCGGTGGTTTTAACGATACAGGTCTGGCCGTCCGGATCGATGCCCAAGAAGTGCTGGGGAGAGGCGGCGGCGATCATGGCGTTGATGGCGGTGGACAAGTCACCGTCGGTGCAGTTCTTAAAACCCACGGGCATGGAGAGACCACTGGCCATTTCACGGTGGGTCTGGGATTCGGTGGTCCGCGCGCCGACTGCGGCCCAGCATACCATCCCGGCAATGTACTGGGGGACGATGGGGTCCAGCATCTCTGTGGCGGTAGGCATACCCATTTCAGTAACCCTGACCAGCAGGCTGCGGGCTTTCTGAAGGCCAGTATTGATGTCGTAACTGCCGTTGAGCCAGGGATCGTTGATCAGTCCTTTCCAGCCCACATTGGTGCGGGGCTTTTCAAAGTATACCCGCATCACCAGCAGCATGGTGTCCGCAACTGTTTCACTGAGCCCTTTGAGCCGCCGGGCATAGTCCAGGGCCGCCGCCTCGTCGTGGATGGAGCAGGGGCCGGTGATTACCAGCAGCCGGGAATCCGTTCCGTCCAGGATATTCGATATGGCCCGGCGTCCCTCCACCACCGTTCGGTGAGAAGCTTCATTTAGCGGGAGCTGATCTTTCAACTGGGACGGTGAAATAAGCGGATCAAATTTTTCCACGCGAATATCATAGGTCTTTTCCATGCCGGGTTTCCTTTCCTGTCTTTTTTTTGCGGTGCCTTATGACAAAAAAAAGCCGCAGACGGTTTCGCCTGCGGCTCTTGCTTCTTCCTTGCTATCGGGGGTCAGCAGACCACGGGCACACCTCGGCTGAAATAAAAATAAAAGCCAAAATAAGTTGCGCTGCTAACTGCTGTCTTGTGCATGACCAAGCCGCCTTTCAATTCAGATAATAATCGTCTAACACAGGGCACCCGAAGATGCAAACCCAAAAAAAGGCCGCCAGGATTGGCGGCCTTTTGGATGGTTGTCGGTTAACCCGGCGACCTCACCAACGGGTTAGTCGCACAGTTCGAAAAGAGCGGCTGCACCCATGCCGCCACCGATGCACATGGACTCCACACCATACTTCACCCCCTTGCGCCGCATGCTGGCCAACAGGGTGGCGCACAGCTTGGCACCGGTGCAGCCCAGGGGGTGCCCCAGGGCAATTGCACCGCCGTTGATGTTGATTTGGTCCATGCTGTCAGCCAGGCCCAGTTCACGGATACTGTAGAGGGCCTGGGAGGCAAAGGCTTCGTTGATTTCCCACAGGCCGATGTCGCTGGTTTTCACTCCAGCAAGGTCCAACAGCTTGGGAATGGCAAAGCGGGGCCCCACTCCCATTTCATCCGGCTCGCAGCCGACGGTGGTATACATCTTCAGCTTGGCGATGGGTTTCAGGCCATATTTTTTAACCGCCTCACCGCTGGCAACGATGGTAGCCGCTGCACCGTCCGTGGTCTGGGACGAATTGCCGGCGGTGACCGACCCGTTAACCGCAAATACGGCGCGCAGCTTGGCCAGGCCTTCTTTGGTGGTGGTATCGCGAACACCGTCGTCGAAATCCTGAATGAAGGTCTCCTTCTTATAGGTGCCGTTTTCCTGAAGCACATACTTGGCGGCCGGGGTGGGCACGATCTCGGTATACAGCCCTTCCTTCTGCGCATTGACAGCCTTCATCTGGGAATCGTAGGCAAAGGCGTCCTGGTCTTCACGGCTCACGCCGTAACGGTTGGCCACATTTTCCGCCGTGATACCCATGGACGCATAAAGGTCTGCGTGGGCTTTGGCATGTTCGGGGTGAGGGCGGGGCAGGTTGCCGCCCATGGGTACGTAGGTCATGGATTCGACGCCGCCGCCCATGGTAACCTCTGACCAGCCGGCCATGACCCGCAGCGAAGACAGGGCGATGGCTTCCAGTCCCGAAGAGCAGAAGCGGTTGACGGTTGCGCCGGATACGGTGATGGGAAAACCGGCGATCTGGGTGGCCAGCCGGCCGATGTTCAGGCCCTGCTCGGCCTCGGGAAAAGAGCATCCGATCATGACATCGTCGATGTCCTTGGGCTCGAGCTTGCCGGTTTTTTCAACCGCCGCCTTCATGATAAAGGCGAGCAGGTCGTCGGGCCGGGTATCTTTCAAGGCCCCTTTGCCCCTCCGGCAGCCGGGGGTCCTGACGGACGATACGATATATGCATCTCTCATGGAATATTCCTCCTTCCTAATAGGCGATCGGTTCGATTAGTTTCTCAAGGGTTTGCCCGTCGTCAGCATGTGCTCGACGCGGGCCACGGTCTTTTCCTGTTTCCAGAAATCAACGAATGCCTCTCTCTCCAGATTGAGAATGACCCCTTCGTCAACGGCACTGTTGGTGCGAACGTCGCCGCCGCTGATCACATAAGCGATCCGTTTGGCCAGGAAGGCGTCGTATTCGCTGACGAATTTGGCCGACTGCATATTAAACAGCTCGGCATCGATCATGCCTTGCGCCGCTGCACCAAGCACCTGGATGGGCCGTTTGACCGGCGGTGCGTAGGCTTCGTCCACCATCTTGAGGACCTCTTTCTTGGCTTCACCGATGAGGTAGTCCCGATTGAACACAATCCGGTCCTGGGGGCCAAGGAACCCGTTCGCCCGGGCTTCGGCTGCGGACATAGAGACCTTGGCCATGGCGATAGCCATGAAAGTGGGGATGAAGAATTTGGCCAGGTCCACGTCCGTGACCGGTCCGGGGATGGTGCTGGTCATTTTTTTCCACAGGTTCAGGCATCCGCCACCACCGGGCAGCAGGCCCACGCCGATCTCGACCAGGCCCATGTAAAGCTCGCTGTGGGCGACGATCTTGTCAGCGGCGCCCAGGCACACTTCGCAACCCCCGCCTAGTGTCAGGCCGTAAGGCGCCGCCACCACCGGAAAGCTAGCATAGCGAACCTTCTGCATGCCGGTCTGGGCTTTTTTAAGAAAAGCGTCAATTTCGGCGTACTTGCCTTCTTTGGCCAGTCCGGCCATGAAGGCCAGATCACCGCCGGCGGAAAATGCCCCGGGCATGCCGCCCGCCTGATTGCCGATCACCAGACCGGCACCGTTGGCGTCCACATAGTCCAGGCCTTCGGCCATGAAATCGACGATCTCACCATTGATGGCGTTCATCTTGGTGTGGAATTCCAGGCAGTAGACACCATCGCCGATGTCCACCAGGGAGGCGGATTTGGAGGTCTTTACGATCTTTTTGTCGGCTTTGAGGCCGGCCAGGGTGATGATGTTTTGACTGGTTTTCACCGGCTGGTAGCTGTCGGTGGAAAAATCGTAAAAATAGGGTTTGCCGTTTTCCAGCCTGTAAAAGCTGTCATTGCCGGCCGCCAGCATGGATTTGACAGATTCGGGAACGGTGAGGCCGTCGGCTTCCATTTTGATGACGGAGGCTTTCACGCCAATGGCATCCCAGGTTTCAAAGGGGCCCATCTCGAAGTTGAAGCCCCAGCGCATGGCGTTGTCGATCTCAACGATCGTGTCGGAAATTTCCGGAATCCGGTTGGCCGCATAGATCAAGTTGGAGGCAATGGCCTTCCAGGCAAACCGGGCGCCCTTATCCTCACCGAAAACAACCGCTTTCATCTTTTCCGGCAGGGATTTGGCAGCCTTGGCGGCAGCCAGGCAGGGCAGTTCCACCTTGCCATATTCGGCATGAGCCAAGGTGTTTGGATCGATAACCATTCGAATTTTTTTCCATTCGGGAGTCAAGTCGGTCTTGTAAAAGCCGGCTTTGGTCTTTTTCCCCAGCATCTTGCCCTCGATCATCTTACCCACGAAATCGGGCATCACAAAATCATCCCGGGCCTCATCGTCGGGAACCAGATCGTAGGTGTTCTTGGCCACGTGGAAAAGGGTGTCCAGGCCCACCAGATCGGCAGTTTTGAACATGGCGGTTTTCGGACGACCCATGGCCGGTCCGAAAAGGGCATCGACCTCGGGGATGGTCATGCCGTCTTCAAGCATCAGCTGCATGGTTTTTACCATGCCCTGGACGCCGATGCGGTTGCCTACAAAATTGGGGGTGTCTTTGGCCCAGACAATGCCCTTTCCCATGACCCGCTCTCCATAGTCGGCCATGAACGCGAGCACATCGGGAAGGGTCTCCACGCCGGGAATGATTTCCAGCAGTTTCATATAGCGGACCGGGTTGAAAAAGTGAGTGCCGAGGAAATGTTGCTTGAATTCGTCGCTCAACCCCTCGCTCATGCTTTTCAGTGGAATACCGGAGGTGTTGGAGGAGATGATGGAGCCTGGTTTTCTGACCGGCTCGATCCGTTTGAGCAGATCCTGTTTGACCTTCAGGTTCTCGACCACCACTTCCACGATCCAGTCGCAATCCGCCAGCTTGTCAAAATCGTCCTCCAGATTACCGATGCTGATCAGATCGGCATCCTTGGGCTGCATGAGCAGCGCCGGCCGGGACATGAGGACGGAATCGAACCCTGCCTTGGCGATTTTATTTCTGGCCACCGGATTGGTCTTTTCCTCTTCCTTTAGGTCGAACGGAACGATGTCCAGCAGCAGCGTCTTCACACCGGCGCTGGCTATAAGCGCGGCAATGCCGCCGCCCATCACGCCGCTTCCGATGACCGCTGCCTTCCTGATTTTCCTGGTCATGATATCCTCCTGCAGATTTGAGTTACCCTTAATTCATCATACCGCGTGTAAACCATATGTCGCCCGCGCGAAATAAATTTCAGCGCGGCACCAATCGGTTGGGGGTGGTCTCCGGCACCGCCTGAGACCGGTATTGCCATAAAATGGCCGGTGCCGGAAACCACCGGGATTTCGCTCTTCCCTGCCTGGGTCTAACAAGATCCCGGACACAATGCTGGATTCTGGATACAGTTATGGACTTTTTGTTTAATCAAGGCCTCGATTAATCCGGACAAGGATGAGCGAAAATGAAACCTTTTCTGAATGAACGCTCATTCATTTACCAAAGGAGGAAACGCGCTGTCAAGTACAAAACGTTTTGAATACCATCTTTCGTCAACGAGGCTTAAAATTTTTTATTAATACAATTGTATAGAAGGTTTTCAAACGATGACGGGCCCCGGGTCTGCAACGGGGATGGCCCCCCCACCAGCCAAATGAATTAAAATTCAGTATGTCCGACATGGCAAACAGAACCGATTCTCTCCCTTCCTCGGCAGGCCGGCCAGGAACAAATATCGGCAATTCGATTTACCATGATGAACGGAGGGGAAAATTTCCCACTTCAGGCAAACATGGCCCGCCGAAAGGGTATACCTCAATGCTTAAATAGTGATGAATGAACATTCAGTCATGGAATCGGCTTGCCGTCGGCAAAGGCCGGCTCGTGCAGCGGCAACAGAATATCGGCCATTTTCTTGACCTCGATCAGGATGTCGTAGGCGTCGTATGCGTTCACATGCGTGCCAGGAGGTATCACGTCCATTTCCATGGCCAGGATCTGCTTCGGTGGGAAGAAATTGTCGTTAATCACACAAAATCCGGTAATGGCCGCTAAACCGCCGGCCGTCTCAACCAGCACTGTCAGGCCACCTTCTGTGTGGGCCGGCGTGTGCATGACCCGAACGCCATCGGCAATCTCCCCGTCAGACTCCACGAGTCGAATCTGACCGTTATCCTCCACCTCCTCGATATAGTCCTCCACGTACCTGAAATCGAGGGGATGGGGGTCATGGATGCGCGCCAATTCTTTCGGGTGGACGAAAATCTTCGCATTGGTGCATTTGTAGTCGTTTTCGCAATGGTCGTTATGAAGGTGGGTGTGAATCACCATATCGATGCCCTCCGGCGTCAGACCATGCAAGGCCAATCCCTCTTCGAACGTATAGATTCGCCCACCGATGGCCCTGATTCGGTCGTCAGACTGCAAAGGGTGCATCTCGCCAGTATCCACGAGAATGGTTTTATCCCCACCCTCCAGGTACCAGCAATAGATAGGAATGGTATATGGCTTGCCGTAATCCTGCTGATAGGTCATCATGCCCTTGTCGAACTGCTTGGTCCCCATCACAATGGGATGGATGCGATACTGGCTCACCGGCCGGCCTCCTTGGCATCGTACAATTGTAAAACGAGTAAAACCCAATTTTATGGCATATGCTTTTTCAGGTCAACGCTTTTAACCCGAGCGCCTTTCCCGTGTTGACAGCCCCCCTTGGCCCCCTATGCAAGAAGCCCAGTGCGCCAGCGATCCCGCAATCGGAACGCCTCTGTTTGTCATTCGACCGTTGACATTTGGCTTTTTCATCAACAAGATGGTAGGTCACTGCCTTGCTGCAAGGGCTTAACGTTTAGAAGTTCCGGCTACCCCCAAAGGACCGCCATATGGCCACAGAAAACGATATTGTGCTGATCCATTTTGAGGATCAACCCTTGAGCTTCGCCAGGATCGAAGCAATTCTTCCAGACAACAAACCGGATTGGTATCATGTGAAGCTGCTTATGCTTCAGGTTCCGCTGCAGGTGGTCACCTGGATTCTGCGTGACCGCTATATCATGGGCGACGAATTCACCATGAACGGGAAGCGCATGCGTCTGGAGCGCGTCGAATGCCCGGAAACAGAATCGGAAGCTGCCGACCTGCTCGAAGACGCTCCCGGTGAACAACAACCTGCACCGTCCGATAACAAGGCCACCGTAATCTCACTGGCCGACAAGCTGAAGCGCTAAGTGGTCGCTCAACCCTTTTTATCATGAAAGGTGAAACGAAGCAGATTCTTTCCGTTTCCAGACGAACGGACATTCCCGCCTTCTATATGGCCTGGTTTATGGACCGGGTGGCCCGGGGAGTCATCGATGTGATCAATCCCTTCAACCGGCAGGTCAAGCAGGTGGCCGTATCGCCGGACCGGGTTCACACCATGGTGTTCTGGTCCAAAAACTTCGGTCCATATCTGACCGGCCGTTACGGAGAGCAACTCCAGGCCATGGGTTATCACCTGTTTTTCAACTTCTCCGTCAATTCACGGTCACCGATACTGGAGCCGGGGGTGCCGGACCTGAATCAACGGCTCGACCAACTCCGGCAGCTTTGCCACCGGTTCGGAAGCGAGTCGGTCCAGTGGCGCTTCGAC